>NZ_PSWJ01000004.1:0-175238 GCF_002932775.1 Rathayibacter sp. AY1B8
GGTGGAGGTCATGGGTCGATGCTCCGCCGCCCCGGGGCGGGCCGCGAGGATCCGTGCCGTTCCGGCATGCGGCGCGACCGCCCGTGCCAGGATGGCGTCGTGCCCGAGACCCCTCCCGCCCCCTCCGACGACGAGATCGTCGCCGCCGTCGGACCGCGGCTCCGGCGCCTGCGCACCCGCCGCGACCGCACGCTCGCGTCCCTCGCGGCCGAGACCGGCATCTCGGCGAGCACCCTCTCGCGCCTCGAGAGCGGAGGCCGTCGCGCGACGCTGGAGCTGCTCCTCCCGATCGCCCGCGCCCTCGGGGCGCCGCTCGACGAGCTCGTCGGCGCCGCGCCGGAGGATCCCCGCGTGCACGGGCGGCCGGTGCGCCGGAACGGCATGCTCATCCAGCCGCTCAGCCGCGACGCGGGCGCGCTCCAGGCGTTCAAGCACACGCTCCCGGCCGGGCCGGTGACGGAGCCGGCGGAGCAGCGCGCTCACGAGGGCTTCGAGTGGCTCTACGTGCTGAGCGGGCGGCTCCGCCTGCGACTCGGCGAGCACGATCTGGTGCTGCCGGCCGGCGAGGCCGCCGAGTTCGACACCCGGGTGCCGCACTGGTTCGGCCGCGCCGACGAGCAGCAGGTCGAGTTCCTCAGCCTCTTCGGCCGCCAGGGCGAGCGGATGCACGTGCGCGCGTACACGCGCCGCTGAGCGCGGTCACGCCTCGCCGAGCACCTCGCGCGCGAAGCCCTCGGTGCGCGCCCGCAGAGTCGCGATCCGCTGCGCCCGCGCCGCCTCGAGGTCGAACCCGATGTAGGCCACCGACGGGCGCCGCCGCACATTCACCGAGCACTCGAAGCGGGAGCAGACGAGCGTGCCGAGCGAGTCCCCCGCCCGCCCGGCCGCTCCGGCCTTCCGCGCCCCGAAGAAGACGACGTCGTTCGGGAGCTGCACGTCGCGGCACCACGAGCACTGCGCCCGCGAGCGCGGCAGGGCGTCGGCCTGGGTGAGCAGGACCCCGACGAGGCGCTCCTCCAGCGGCACGACGACGTAGGCGCGGCGGCCCATCCTCCGGTCGCGCCAGCCGAGATGGTCGATGACCGACCAGTCGAGCGCGTCGAAGTCCTTCGGCAGCGCGAGATCGGCGACCTCCTTGCGGGAGGCGTTGACGAAGGACTCGCGGATCTCGGTCTCGGTCAGTGGCTGCATGGCGCTTCCGAGCCTAGGCCGGGATCAGCCCAGGTGGGCGACGGCCTCCTTCGGAGCCTGAGCGAGGAACTCCTCCTTCTTCACCCGGATCATCGCGACGGCGACGACGGAGGCCACGACCAGCCCGATCGCGGCCGCGACGAAGACCGCGGAGTAGCCGTCGACGAAGGCGACCGGCGACTGCTGCTCACCCGCGACTCCCGCGTAGAGGGTCGTGAAGATCGACAGCCCGATCGAGCCGCCGATCTGCATGGCGGCGTTCGCGGTCGCTCCGGCGGCACCGGCGTCGTGGGCCGCGACTCCGGTGAGCGCGAGGTTCTGCAGCGGCACGAAGACCATCGCCATGCCGATGCCCAGGAGGATCAGCGCGGGCAGCACCTCGAGGAGGTAGCCGCCGTCGGGGGTGATGCGGCTCAGGTAGAGGAGCCCGGCCGCCGCGATCAGCGGGCCGACGATCATCAGCACGCGCGGGCCGGTGCGCGGCAGCAGCTTGGCGGCGACTCCGGCGACGATCATGATCGTCACCGTCATCGGCAGATTGGCCAGGCCCGCCTCGAGCGGCGGCAGGCCCAGGACCAGCTGCAGGTGCAGGGTCAGGTAGAGGGTGGAGCCGATCATCACGCTGCCGACGATCGCCTGGACCAGGAAGGCTCCGCCGCGGACGCGGTCGGCGACGATGCGCAGCGGCAGCGACGGGTGGTCGGAGCGGGCCTGGATCCGCACGAAGAGGGCCAGCAGCAGCACGCCGACGAGGAGGAAGCCGAGGGTGTCGACGCGGAGCCAGCCCTGCTCGGCGAGGGTGAAGCCGTAGACGACGCTCGCGAGCCCGAGCGCGACGGTGATCGTCCCGGCGACGTCGAAGCGGTTGCGCCCCTCCGCGCGGCTCTCGGTGACGAGCAGCTGGCCGGCGATCGCGCCGACCACGACGACGGGGACGTTGACGAGGAGGCACCAGCGCCAGTCGGCGAACTCGGTGAGCAGCCCGCCCAGCACGAGGCCGACGGCGGCGCCCGCTCCGGCGACCGCTCCGAAGACGGCGAAGGCCGTGCCCCGCTCGCGGCCGGAGGGGAAGGAGACGGTGAGGAGGGCCAGAGCGGCCGGGGCGAGCAGCGCGGCGAAGGCGCCCTGCAGCCCGCGGGCGGCGATCAGCTCGGTGCCGGAGGTGGCGAGGCCGCCCCAGGCGGAGGCGGCGCCGAAGCCGATCATCCCGATCAGGTAGGTGCGCTTGCGGCCGGTGTAGTCGGCGATGCGGCCGCCCAGGAGCAGGAGCGCGCCGAACGCGAGGGCGTAGGCGGTGACGACCCACTGGCGCTCGACGTCGGTGAGGCCGAGGTCGGCCTGTGCGGCGGGGAGCGCGATCGTGACGATGGTGCCGTCGAGCACGACGACGAGCTGCGTGAGCGCGAGGATCACGAGCACCCACCAGCGGCGGGCGGAGGAGGGAGCGGACGGGGAGGGCATGGCGGCCTTTCACACGGAGCGGAGCGGGACCGGCGGGTCCGGATCCGAGCCGCGTCATCGGGGCCGAACCACCCCAACCAGTTGGTTGGGCGAAGAAGAGTGTATCGTTCGAGCGCCCGGAGGTGAACCATGGAGCCGACATCCGATGCGGCGCTGCCCGCGCGCGAGCGGATCCTCCGCGCGGCCTCCGTCGAGTTCGCCGCCCACGGCTTCGCGGGCGCCCGGGTCGACCGTGTGGCCGCGGCCGCGGGTCTGAACAAGGAGCGGCTCTACGCCTACTACGGCGGCAAGCGCGGCCTGTTCGTCGCGACCGTCGTCGAGGCGCTCGGCGCTCTCGACGAGACGCTCCTCGCCGAGGCGGCGGACCTCCCCGACCTCGCGGGCCGCATGTTCGACCATGTGTGGGAGCACCCGGAGTTCCTGCGCCTGCTCACGTGGGCGCGCCTGGAGGGAGCCGGCGTCTGGGAGGAGGCCGGCGAGCAGCTCGGCGGGGTCCCCGCCCCCGAGGCCCGGGTCCTCGAGTGGCAGCGCGCCGGCGTCGTCGACGCGAGCTGGTCCGCCGACGACCTCTTCATCGCCCTCCTCGGCCTCTGCGAGATCTGGCACCTCACCCCCTTCGCCTCCCGGGGCGGGGAGGAGACGCGCGACCGCCGCCGCGCCTTCGTCGTGCACGTCGCGCAGCTGGTGGGCGCACCGCGCTGAAGCCAGCCCCTCCCCCTTCACGGGGAGCGACGTCGGCATCATCTGATCCGGACGCGGTGGACGGGGCGGCTCATCCCTCCGAGCCGGAACCCGACGGATCGGAGGGGAGTGGGAGGTCCCACGGATCCGGCTTCGGGACGACCCCTTCATCACCCGGAAGGACCGCGCCCGCCGCGCGCTGAGCCTCGTCCTCGAGGAGGAGTGATTCGAAATCGCCGGGCGCGCACGGCATCTCCGCCCCGATCATGTACATCTCCTCGACAGCGCCGGTGACGAAGCTCGCCCGGAGCACCGGTCCGCCCTGCCCGTAGACCGTCGGGCGCGGAGTCGAATCGGTCACTCTCACCGTCATCCCCAGCGACTCCCAGTAGTCCGCGACCTTCCGCGCATCCCCCTCGACATCGGTGCCCGCCGGGGCCCACCAGGCGTAGCTGTAGCTCGCACCGCTCACCCGGTCGCCGGGGCCGCACACATCGGGCCTGGCCGCGCCGCTCCGCGGCCACCACCCCTCCACATCGAGCCGCCCCGCGGAGTCCCGCACGAACTCCACCACCCGATCCCGACCCTCCCGAGGACTCATCGTGCTCACCGGTCTCGCCTCCTTCTCCGTTGCACAAGCGGTCATCGACATCACGAGCAGAGCGGCGACGGTCAGCGCGACGCCCGTCCGCTGAGGAGAGCCTCTACCCGCCATGGGAGGCTCCCACGACCGCCTTCTGGAAGGCGGTCGGTCCGAGCGGCCGGTTCTCGGTCAGCAGGTCGAGTCGCCGGGAGACGGCCCACGCCGCGTTCTGCAGGGACTCGGTGTTCGTGTCGAGATACCCCGCGAGATCGCCGTCGTCGCTCTTCAGCGCAGCGTGATCCGTCACGATCCTCCCGGCGTCGCCTCCGGTCTCGACACCGAAGACGCGCGCGCCGAAGTCCTCGTCAGCGGGATCCGTGTGGTGGTTCCAGCTGAAGGCGCGGCCCATCCACGCGGCCTCGTCGCCGCTCTCGGTCTCGCCGAGGTACTTGTCCCGCGCCTGCCCCGCGAAGACGGATTCCGCGTGCAGGCCGCTCGCCTCGTCGACGCTGTCCGGGAGGCCGGCCGAGCCCAGCGTCACGACGACCCCGAGCTCGACGTCCGAGCGCGAGGCGGCGACGGCCATGACGGTGCTGCCGTAGGAGTGGGCGACGACGTTCGGCTTCGGCAGGTCGTCGCCCCGGACCGCGGAGAGCCCCTGGACAGCCGAGGCGAGTGCGGCGCCGCCGGCGACCGCCTGGTTCGAGGTGAGGACGTCCATGCCGTTCCCGCCGAGCCGCGCCATCGGCGGGGTCTCGTAGCCGATCCAGGAGACGACGGCGCTGCCGGGCGGGAGGAGCGACTGCAGATTCTGCGACGCCTTCGTCCATCGGGTCATGCTCTCCGTCGTCTGTCCCATCCCGGGGACGGCGTAGGTGACGTTCGTGGCGGTGTCGGGATCGCCGATCGAGACGGCGGCGAGCGGAGGCTCGTCGGCGGTCAGGGAGATGAGGAAGCGCGGGTCCTGACCGAGACCGCGCCGCAGCGATGCCCGGACGTCCCTCAGCGCCACCAGCTGCGACTCCACCGCCGCGAGTCGCTCCCCGTCGCCCGCCTTCCCGCGCAGGCCCGCCGCCTCGCTCCTCAGCGCCGCGATCCGCGCCCTCAGCGCGCTCTCGTTCGCCCTCACCCGGGCGCGGTAGGGAACACCCTCCAGATTCCCGATCACCCCGGGCAGACCGGCGACCAGCGCCTCCTGCTGCGGCGAGAAGCGCGCGCCGTCCGTGGAGTCGAGGCTCCGCCACCAGTCGTTCACGAGGGTCGGAGCCAGTCGCCCGAGCCGGGCCGCGAGATCGGGCGACGCGGCGAGGAGTGTCGCGAGATCGTCGGACGAGAGCGCCGCGAGGGAGTCGAGCAGGCTCCGGCCGCCCCGGGGCCGCGCCAGGGTGCCGACGGCGTCGAGGACGGGAACGGAGAGCGCCGCTCCCCCGGCGGCGGTGAAGGCCAGGGAGATCTGCTCGACCCAGGTCGCGTCGGCCGCACCGATCGACAGCAGCTCGCGGAAGCCCTGGAGCACCGAGAAGGACTCGACCGGCGCCCACGAGCAGCGGTTGCCGAAGGCTCCCCAGGCGGCCATCAGATCCTGGAGCCGGGAGCGCATCGCCTCGTCCGCCTGCCGGGTCTGCGAGACGAACACGTCGAGACGCTCGGGGTCGGCGGAGGTCGTGCCTCCCGAGGCGGAGCCGCCCGGGGACGTGCGGGGCACCG
Source organism: Rathayibacter sp. AY1B8 (assembly GCF_002932775.1). NCBI lineage: Bacteria > Bacillati > Actinomycetota > Actinomycetes > Micrococcales > Microbacteriaceae > Rathayibacter > Rathayibacter sp. AY1B8. Next base: position 5,624 of record NZ_PSWJ01000004.1, read on the forward strand.
ACCGGGGGGAGAACAGCGCACGGATCGGCGGAGGCACGACCGGCCGATCGGACGGCGGCCGGTCGACGACCTCGTCGACTCCCGCCGCGAGGGCCGCGATCGGATCGAGGCGGCGCTGCTGCTCGCGCTCGTCCGCCCGCCGCTCCCAGGCCGCGTACTCCTCCCGGCGCCGACGCTCCTCCTCGGCCTTCCTCGCCACGAGCCGCACCGTGTCGGCGAGCTCGTGCAGCTCGGCGCTCAGCCGACCGCGATTCTCCCTGTCGCAGAGGCGGACCCGGCGGAACAGCTCGGCGTACGCGCCGCGGAACTCGCCCAGCGCGTACTCGGCAGCGACGGACCTCAGCAGCTCCTGGGAGGCGAGCGCCTCCGCCGCCTCGTCCGAGGCGCGGACCAGCTCCGCCGCTGCTGCATGGTCGAAAGAGAACAGGGTCATCGCCTCCTGAGTGAGAACATCTCAGGAAATGTAGAACGACCACGACGGCGTCGGCTCCGGGTGGCGCGAGACGGCACGCGGTCAGCGCGCCCGCGCCGCGTCCGGCGGCACGCAGAAGTGGCGCGGACCCCGTCGGTCCGCGCCACTCGTTCAGATCACGCGGCTCACTCCGCCGCGGTCAGCCGCTCCAGGTATCCCGCGAACGCACGCAGGTCCTCCTCGGGCCAGGCGCTCAGCGCCTCCTGCATCCGCTGCCGCTGACGGCCGCCGAGGTCGCGCATCCGCTCGCATCCGGCCGCGCTGAGCGAGAGGAACCGCGCTCGGCCGTCGGCGGGATCGGAGGTCATCTCGACCAGGCCCAGCTCGGCGAGCTGGCGGGCCTGGCGGCTGATCGCGCTGCGGTCGACCCCGAGCCGCTCCGCCGCGGCGCCGGAGTGGACCGGACCGCAGCGCTCGAGGATCCGCAGCAGCCGCAGTCCGAAGGGCGGCAGCGCCGGGTCGATCGACGCCGCCGCGTCCCGGACGGCGAGGCGCACCTGGACGGCGAGCACGGTGATCTGCTCCTCGACCTCGTGCAGCGCCTCGGCCGAGGGCGCGGCGGCGGGCATCAGGAGCGCTCGATCACGTCGACGGAGCCGGTGGGAGCGGCGTGCCGGGCGTGCCCGACCGGCTCCTCCTGCCGCTCCTCGTCGGCGTGGCGGCCGTGTCCGACGGGAGTGGCCTCGCGACCCTCCCGGGCGTGCGTCGCGTCGTCCGTCCGCCGGGCCTGGCCGACGGGGCGGAGCGCCGCCTGGCCGTCCGAGGCGGCGATGAGGGCGTCCTCCGCGGCCTGCAGCGGAGTGGTCGGCTCCGCCTTGAGCTGCACCGCGTTCTTCGAGCCGAGGCTCACGTTGGGCAGGAGGACGACGGCGATCAGCGTGACCACGGCGAGCGGGATGCTGTAGAGGAACACGTCGCCGACGCCGATCCCGTAAGCGCTCTCGACCACGACGCGCACGGCGTCGGGCAGGGTGGCCGGCTGCGGGATCGTGCCGCTGCCCAGCGCCTGCGCGGCGAGAGCCTGGTCGGCGGGAGCGAGCCCCGCGATGCCGGTCTTGATGCGGTCGGCGATCACGGTGCCGAGCATCGAGCCCAGGACCGAGACTCCGACGGTGCCGCCGAGGCTGCGGAAGAACGTGACCGCGCTGGTCGCGACGCCGAGGTTCTTCACCTCGATCGAGTTCTGCACCACCAGGACGAGGTTCTGCATCAGCATGCCCAGGCCGGCGCCGAGGACGGCCATGTAGATCCCGACGAGGACCAGGTCCGTGTCGTAGCGGAGGGTGCTGAGGAGGGAGGTTCCGATCACGGCGAGCACGCCGCCGCTGATCATGATCGCCTTCCACTTGCCGGTGCGGGAGATGATCCCGCCGAAGATCGTCGACGCGATCAGCAGGCCGGCCATCATCGGGATGGTGAGCAGGCCCGACTGGGTCGGCGTGGCTCCGCGGGCCAGCTGCATGTACTGCGCGAGGAAGACGGCGACGCCGAACATCGAGACGCCGACCGAGATGCTCGCTACGACGGCGAGGCTGAAGGTGCGGTTCTTGAACATCCCCATGGGGATGATCGGCTCGGCCACGGTGAGCTCGGTGATCACGGCGGCGATCAGCAGCACGACGGCACCGCCGACCATGACCGCGGTCTCCCACGAGGCCCAGTCGAAGTTCTTGCCGGCGAGGGAGACCCAGATCAGCAGGAGCGAGACTCCGCCCGCGATGAGCACGGCGCCGAGGTAGTCGATCCGCACCTTGCGCTTCGGGTGCGCGGGGAGGCGGAGGGTCATCTGGAGGAGGACGATCGCGACGATCGCGACGGGCATCGCGATGAAGAAGTTCCAGCGCCAGCCGAACGCGTCGGTCACGACGCCGCCCAGGAGCGGGCCGCCGACAGTGCCGATCGCCATCACGCCGCCGAAGAGGCCGGCGTACTTGCCGCGCTCACGGGGGCTGATGATGTCGGCCATGATGATCTGGCTCAGCGCGGCGAGTCCGCCGGCGCCCAGGCCCTGGAACACGCGGAAGACGATCAGCATGTTCGTGTCCTGCGAGAAGCCGGCCAGAGCGGAGCCGATGACGAACAGGCCGAGGGCGAGCTGGATCAGCAGCTTGCGGTTGAACAGGTCGGCGAACTTGCCCCAGAGCGGAGTGGAGACCGTGGTCGCGAGCAGGGTCGCGGTGACGACCCAGGTGTAGGCGTTCTGGTCGCCCTTGAGGTCGGAGATGATCCGGGGCAGCGAGGTCGACACGACCGTGCCCGCGAGGATCGAGACGAACATGCCCAGCAGCAGGCCGCTGAGCGATTCGAGCACCTGGCGGTGCGACATGGCGCCGTCCGGCCCGGCGGGGGCGTGCGGCGCGGTGGTTCCGCGCGATGCGGCGCGGTGTTCGGGGTGTGACATGGGCTCCTCTTCAGCACGGCGGCGGTTCTAGTTGACCGCGATCAACTATTGACCGAGAGCAACTATATAGCCGGGCGTCACGAATCTCCAGTGGCACTCTGCTGCCGTCCAGGCGCCGCTCCGGCCGCGCCTATCCTCGGAGCATGGACAACATCGATCGGAAGATCCTCGATCTGCTGCGCCAGAACTCCCGCGCGGGCTACGGCGACATCGGCGGCGTGGTCGGGCTCTCCGCCTCCGCGGTGAAGCGCCGCGTCGACCGCCTCGTGGCCGACGGCGTGATCCGCGGCTTCACGATCAAGGTCGACCCCGCGGTCGACGGCATGGCCACCGAGGCCTACGTCGAGCTCTTCTGCCGCGGCACCGTCGCTCCGGACGAGCTCCGCCGCATCCTCTCCGCGGTCCCCGAGGTCGTCGACGCCGGCACGGTCACCGGCTCCGCCGACGCGATCGTCCACATCCGCTCGCGCGACATCCCCAGCCTCGAGCTCGCCCTCGAGAAGGTCCGCATCGCGCCCAACGTCGACCACACGCGCTCCGCGATCGTCCTCTCCCGCCTCATCCAGCGCAGCGAGGCCTGACGGATCGCGCCACCTCCTCGACGCGCGTCGCGACCGCCTGGTACTCCATACCTGTATGGTGAATCCAGGAGGGCGAGCGTGAGCGACAGGGAACAGGCCGGTACGGCGGCACGACGGAGACGGCGCATCTGGCTGATGCTGCCGGCACTGTTCGTCGGCGTCCTGGCCGGGCACCTCGTCGCGACCGCGGTGGGCGCCGAGGATCCGTGGGACGTCGTGGTCACCGCCGCCGTCGCGGCAGCGGTGGCGTCCGTCGTCCTCGCCCTCGTCGACCGGCGGCGCTGAGCCCTCCCTCCTGGATCGGAATCCGAGGGAGGGAACGACGATGGAACGACAGAGGACGAGCACGGCACTGGTCGCGGCGGCGGCCGCTCTGCTGGCGGTGCCGCTGTTCACAGCGCAGGCCGCGCACGCCGAGCCGGCGAGGCAGGAGACGAGCAGCCGGGTGCACCTCGAGGCACGGGGCGGATCGGCGTCGACGGTGACCTTCGACGTCACCGACGACACGCGGATCGTCGAGCTGGCGGGCGGCGGGGTCGGCTTCACGGACGGCGCCGAGACGTCCGACGCACTCCCGGAGAGGATCGACGTCGGACGCGGCCGCACCGTGTCGGGCCACTGGTCGATCGACGACTCCGACACGCTCACCTTCCACTTCGCCCCGGACTCGGCGTCCCGCTCGGCGGCGGGCGGCCTGCACCTGAACAGCGACTGGAGCTCGCCCGAGTGGGGCCACTGCGTCGCCGGGAGCGGCGTCAGCGGTGCCGCGACCGGCGGGGTGATCGGCGCGATCTCCGGTCCCGGCGCGATCGCCTCAGCGACCGGCGGGCTGCTCGCGGGGATCATCGGCGGAGCGATCACCTGCTGAGCGCCGCCTCCTGAACGACCCGGATCAGGCGGGCGCGTCCGCTGCGGTGTGGACGCGCTCGCCGCCGATCCAGGTGCCCAGCACCCGGGTGTCCCCGATCGCGCGGGGGTCGCCGGCGAAGGGGTCCCGGTCCAGCAGGGCGAAGTCCGCCGCGAGTCCCACGGCGATCGAGCCCGACTCGCCCTCCAGGCCGTTCACCCACGCCGAGCCGGCCGTGGAGGCGGAGAGGGCGGTGGCGAGGTCGAGGCGCTGCTCCGGGAGGAACACCTCCTCGCTCCACCCCGGCTCGCGCTCGGACGGCGCCGAGAGCCGGTTCACCGCGACGTGGATCGCGGCGAGCGGGTCGGGCGTCGACACCGGCCAGTCGCTCCCCGACGCGAGCACCGCGCCCGAGCGGAGCAGATCGCCGAACGGGTACTGCCACGAGCCGCGCCGCTCACCGAGGAACGGCAGCGTCAGCTCCACCATCTGCGGCTCCGCCGAGGCCCACAGCATCTGCAGGTTCGCCGCGACGTCGAGCGCACGGAAGCGCGGCAGGTCGTCCGGATGCACGACCTGCAGGTGCGCGAGGTGGTGGCGGTTGCCGCGGCGCCCGTTCGCCTCGATCGCCCGCTCGACGGCGTCCAGGCACTCGCGCACGGCGCGATCGCCGATCGCGTGGAAGTGCACCTGGAACCCGGCCGCGTCCAGGAGCGGCACGGCCTCGTTCAGGAGGCGCGGGTCGACCATCGAGAGGCCGTCGCCGTGACCGTGGCCGCCGTGCCCGTCGAGGTAGGGCTCGAGCATCGCCGCCGTGAAGTTCTCGGCGACCCCGTCCTGCATGATCTTGACGGTCGTCGGCGCGAAGCCGTCGGCGGCGAGCGCCGCGCGCCGCTCGACGAGCTCCGGGATCTGCTCGACGCCGCGGCCCCGGTCCCACCACAGCGCACCGCGGACGCGCCCGGTCAGCTCGCCGCTCAGCGCCGCGCGGCGGTACACCGGACCGGGGTCGCCCACATCGCCGTAGGAGCCGATGATCGCGTCCTGCCACGCCGTCACTCCGAACGAGTGCAGGGTCTCCTGCCCGAGGAGCAGCGCCCGGTGGAGCTCGTCCGCGCTCGCGGGCGGGAGGTGGCGGCGGACCGCGTCCATCGCCCCCTCGTGCAGGGTGCCGGAGGGGGTGCCGTCGGCCAGGCGCTCGATGCGGCCGTCGGCGGGGTCCGGCGTCGTGCGGTCGATCCCCGCGAGGCGCAGTGCGGCGGAGTTGACCCAGGCGCCGTGCCCGTCGGCGTTGGTGAGGAAGGCGGGCCGGTCAGGGACGACCGTGTCGAGCTCGCGGGCGGTCGGAGTGCCTCCGGGGAAGTCGGGCAGGTTCCAGCCGCCGCCGAGGATCCACTCCGCTCCGCTCTCCCGAGCCGCGTACTCGGCGACCGTCGCCAGGTGCTCGGCGGGCGACCCTCCCGCTCCGAGCCAGCAGCGCAGCAGCGCGGCGCCGCCCCAGACCGGGTGCACGTGGGCGTCCTGGAAGCCGGGGACGAGCATCCGGCCCTCGAGGTCGACCACCTCGGTGCGCGGCCCGATCAGGTCGGAGGCGTCGGCGCCGACCGCGACGATCCGCCCTCCGACGACAGCGACGCCGTGCGCTCGGGAGCGCACGGCGTCGGCGGTGAAGACGGCGCCGCCGGTCAGGACGAGATCGGCGGCGCTCACGGGTTCAGAAGCCCGCGGGAGCGAAGGCCTGCGTCATCAGGGAGAAGAGCGACACCGTCCAGCCGATCGCGATGAGGAACGACACGACCACGACGCCGAGGAAGACCCAGAGCGGGAGGAGTCCGCCGCCGGTCACGCGCTTCACGACCACGCTTCGGCCGATCACGTAGACGTAGGGAGCGGCGAGGAAGGCCCACGCCCAGTGGAACGGACGCTGCAGGCCGGCTCGCTTCAGCTGGCGCCAGTCGAGGAAGGCGAAGACGACCTCCGCCGCGTAGATCAGGAAGCCGACGACCTGGAGCACGCCGAGGCCGACGAGGTAGGCGGTCGACATCCCCATCGAGGAGCTCGGCCCGTAGGTCGAGGCCATCGACGAGTCGACGATCGCGCTCGGCGGGAGGAGGAAGATCGACAGCGCCGAGAGCAGCGGCAGGAGAACCACCACCCAGATCCACGGGGTGGACGTGACGATGCTCGTGTCGCGCTGCTGCACGGGTGCTCCGGGAGCCGCGGCGTAGGCCGGGTACTGCGGCTGCTGCTGGCCGTAGGGCTGCTGCGGCTGCTGGCCGTACTGCTGGGGAGCCTGCTGGCCGTAGCCCTGCTGCCCGTAGCCCTGCTGCCCGTAGCCCTGCTGCCCGTAGCCCTGCTGCCCGTAGCTCTGCTGCGGGTCGGCGGACGACGGCTGCTGCGGATACCGACCCGAGGCCGACTGCCCGTAGCTCGTCGCCGCTCCGCTCGACGTCTCCCCGTAGGCGGGACGCTCGGCGGGCGGCGCGGGCGGAGTCGGTGCGGTCGGCGGAACGGGAGTCGCGGCGGCCTGCGCCGACCCGCTCTCGGCCGGGGCGGTGGGAGTGGCCGCCGGCGCGTCGCGGAGCGACTCCGTCCAGCCGGTCCCGTCCCACCAGCGCTGACGGGACGAGCCCGCCGGGTCCGGGTACCACCCGGCGCGGGGTCCGGAGGCCTCGCCGCCCGTGCTCGCGCCCTGGTCCGTGCCGGTTCCGTTGTCGTCCGTCATGGCGTCCTCCACTCCCCTCCGGGCGTCTGCCCGCGATCTCGGACCACCGTAGCGCCGCGACACGATGCATGGCCTGAGGGCGGGCTGATCGCGCGCTGTCCGAGCGCTGTCCGCTCCGGCAGACGCCGGAGGCCGCCGACCGCCAGGATGGACGCATGCCCCACCTCCTCCGAGCCCGCGCCGCCCTCTTCGACATGGACGGGACGCTCGTCGACTCGACGGCAGTCGTCGAGACCATCTGGGGCGCCTTCGCCGAGCGCTTCGCTCTCGACCACGACGCGGTGCTCGGCGCCGTTCACGGTGTCCGCGCCGCCGACAGCGTCCGCCGCTTCGCTCCGACCGGCAGCGACGTCGACGCGATCGTCGCGGAGCTCGACGCGTACGAGCTCGAGCACACCGAGGGCACCGTCGAGATCCCCGGCGCGACGGCGTTCCTCGCCTCACTCCCCCGCGAGCGCGTCGCCCTGGTCACGTCCGCGAGCCCGGCACTGGCGGCCGCCCGTCTGGCCGCGGCGGGCGTCCCCTCCCCCGACACCGTCGTCACCGCGCACGACGTCGCGAACGGCAAGCCTGCTCCCGACGGCTACCTCGCCGCCGCTGCCCTGCTCGGCGTCTCCCCCGAGGACGCGCTGGTGTTCGAGGACGCCGAGGCCGGCATCCGGGCGGGTCTGGACGCCGGCATGCGCGTCATCGTCGTCGGGAGCCACGAGAGTGCGAGCACCCGGGGGCTGCCCCGGATCGCGCACTACTCCGACGCGCACGCCGCGCTCGAGGGCGACGAGCTCGTCGTCACCCTCGGCGGGCCTCAGTAGCGGATCGCGTCGATCACCTTCACCCGCACGGCGACGATCGCCGGCACCAGGCCCGCGAGCGCGCCGACGAGGGTCGCCGCCCCGAGCCCGAGCAGCGCCGCCTCGGCCGGGAAAGGCGGGATGTCGGCGATCCCGTTGTCCTGCACGAAGGCCACCGTCCACGGGTTGGTGACGAGGATGACCGCGATCGTCACGCCGACCACTCCGGCGACCACGGTCGCCACGACGCTCTCCATCATGATCGAGAAGAAGATGCGGCCGGAGGAGGCGCCGAAGCTGCGCCGGATGCCGATCTCGCGGATCCGCTGCCGGACGGTGACCAGGGCGATGTTGAGCAGTCCGAGCGCGCCGAGCGCCAGCACCAGGCCCGCCACGCCGCCGATCACCCAGGTCAGCACGCCGAAGGGGTCGGAGTCGTAGACCAGGTAGTCCTGCCGGTCGACCGACACCTCGAAGTCGGATCCCAGGGCGCCGGCCACGTCGCGCTCCACCGCCGCGGCGAGGGGCTCGGCCAGGTCGAGCGGCACCCACATCTCGTAGTTCGGCACGCCCTGCCCGCCGAACTGCGGGTCGGCGTCGCGGGCGACCGCCGGGTAGGCGTCCGCGAGCATCATCATCGACGGATCCGTCTCGAACTGCGAGGAGGGAGTCACGCCGACCACCACGCCCGTGACGTCGCGCTCGGAGCCGAGCAGGGTGACCACCGGGTGGGTGCGCAGATCCGGGCTCCCGATCCGCTCCCAGAAGCGCTCGTTGACGACGAGTGCGGGAGCGAGGCGCTGGGAGTCGCGGGCGGTGAACCAGGAGCCGTCCACGATCTTCAGCCGGTGCATCTCGGCGAAGGGCTGGTCGACCGCCTGCACCGCGACGTCGACGGCGCCGTCGGCGAACTGGACGCGCGCGCTGCCGTAGGTCGAGCGGCTCGCGTAGGTGATGGAGTAGCGCTCGAGCGCACCGGTCCACGCGGCCTGGAGTGCGTCGGCATCCACCTCGGCGGTGCCGGTACCGGAGGGGTAGGCGGAGAGGAAGAGGCTCGCCGGGCGCCCGCTGGAGCGCTCGGCCTGCTCGATGCTGGCCTGGCGGGCGATGCCACCGGCGGCGACGACCGCGGTCAGGGCGGCGACGGCCACCGCGACTCCGATCAGCGAGAGAAGCACGCGTCCGCGGTGGATCCGCAGCTCGGTCCACGCCTCGACGATCGCGCCGGCGATCCCGACGAGCGCGCGCATCAGAGGACCGCCGCCTCGGCGACGGGGCCCGCATCCGCGGTCGAGCCCAGGCGGCCGTGGTCGAGCCGGTAGTGGCGCTCGGCCCGCGCCGCGATGGCCGGGTCGTGGGTGATGGTGACCAGCGCGGAGCCGGACTCGCGGGCGATCTCGTCGAGCAGGCCCATCACGCTCTCGCCGGTGTCGGTGTCGAGGGCGCCCGTCGGCTCGTCGGCGAGGATCAGCCGCGGTCGGCGCACCAGGGCGCGGGCGATCGCGATCCGCTGCTGCTCGCCGCCGGACATGCGCCCGGGCATCGAGTCCACGCGGTGCCCGAGGCCGACCCGCTCCAGCATCTCGGCCGCGAGGTCGCGGCGGCGCCAGAACTCCGATCCGGTCGCGTAGAGCAGCGGCGTCATCACGTTCTCGCGGGCGGTCCGCCCCTCCAGCAGGTTGAACTGCTGGAAGATGAAGCCGATGCTGCCGCCGCGGATGCGCGCGCGGGCCCGCGAGGACAGGGTCTCGGTGGGAGCACCCTCGAGCAGCATCCGCCCCTCGGTGGGCTCGTCGATGAGTCCGAGGATGTTGAGCAGCGTCGACTTGCCGGAGCCGCTGCGCCCCACGACCGAGACGTGGTCGCCCTCGCCCACCTCGAGATCGACGCCGTCGAGGATCGTCAGCGGCGGTGCGTCGGGCAGCGGGACGACCTTGCGGATCCCCTCGAGCCGGAGGATCGTCACGAGCAGAAGACCGAGCCGTCGGGCTGCGCGATGCAGTCGCCGCCCAGCTGGACGTCGGGAGCCGCCTCCTCCGCGCCCGGCACGAACTGCAGGAGCTCGGCGCCCTCCTCCACTCCGCCGGTGATCTCGACGGAGCTGCCGTCGGTGAGTCCCAGCGTCACCGGGACCTCCTCGGTGCTGCCGTCGTCCGCCCGGCGGAACACGACGCCGGACTGGGCGGTGCCCTCGACCGCGGTGGTCGGCACGACGAGGACGTCCTCCGCCTTGCCTCCCGCGAGCGTCACCGAGGCGGCGAGCCCGGGGAACACGGTGACCTCCGTCGGCACCTGGCAGGTGAAGCTCGTGCCGGAGCCGCCGGTGGAGGTTCCACCGCCGCCGCCGTCCGTCGCTCCGCCGGTCGTGCCGCCCTCGCCGGCTCCGGCGAGAGGGGTGCTGATGGTGAGGTCGGTGCAGGTGAAGCCGGCGGGCCCGCCGGTGATCGCGACCTGCGCCTCCGTCGGCCGGTTCTGGATGCGGTAGAGCTGCTGCGCGTCGATCGTGCCGGTGACGGCGTAGCTCGGCGGCGCGACCTGTCCGGTCACCTCGCCGACCGTGACGGCCTGGTCGTGGATGACGCCGAGCGCGCTGAGGGTGCCGCCGGTCGCGGCGTAGACCCGCTCGAAGCGCACGGAGGGCTCCTGCTGGGTGAGGGTGACGGCGCCGTCCGGGCCGGTCGTCTCGACCGGGTCGCGCGGAGTCTCGACGCGGATGTCGTAGATGAGATCGCCCGACGCGACGGCCGCGCCCTGCTGCACGTAGACGTCGTCGACCGTTCCGGCCGCCGTCGCCTTCAGCGGCACGGCGGGGTCGGCGGCGACGGTGCCCTGGAGGGTGAGGTCGTTGGTGACCGTGCCGCGGGCGACCGTGACGGTCGGCTCGGTGATCTCACCGGTCGGCTGCGTCGGATCGGCCTCGGCCGCGCCGTCCGGGAAGAACGCGATCTTCACCAGGGCGATGCTCGCCGCTCCGATGATGACCATCCACACGATCGGGAACACCCAACGCCGAACCGCACCCATCAAGTCCCCCGACTCCGCTTCCAGAGCGCTCCGCCGTGGGGCGCCGGAGGCAGCCTATCCGGCGACGAGGTGGCGTCCCGGACCGTGGCGCGCCCGTCAGCCGACGAGCGCCGCGACGATCGAGGCGACGCGGCGCGCCCTCGTCTCGGCGGCCTTCGCGCCCTCGACCGACGTGACGTGGGCCTTCCGCGCGCTGGGCGAGAGCGCGGCGAAGCGCTCCGCAGCGCCCGCTGAGGCCAGCGCGGACGCCAGGTCCTCCGGCACGACGACCTCGCGCGGCGCGGTGTCGAGCTCGATCACGACGTCGATCGCGTCACCGCCGGCGAGCTGCGTCTCGCGGCGCTTCTCGGCCGAGAACGGGATGAGCGCGCGTCCGCCCATCGCTCCGACCGTGCTGGTGAAGCGGTAGCCGTTCACCGTCACCGCGACGGCGGGACGCTTGCCGCCGCCGAGTGCCTCGAGGACCTCGGGCGGCACCTCGATGCCGGTGTTGTTGCCGATCCGGAAGAGCGTCGTGGTGAACTGCACGAGGCGATGATGGCACGGACTCCGCGTGTCGCGCGGCCGATCGCCGTACGGATGCGGAGGGCCGTCGACTCGATCCTCGTCGACCTCCCGTTCACGGATCCGGAGCGCTCGAGGGCGTTCTCCCCGGCGCTCGGCCGGACCCTGGATCCCCTGTTCAGCGACGACGCCGCCTGCTCCGTCGCCTCCGAGCACGTGTCCGCGATGCTCCTCCCGCACCCCTCCTTCTCGACCTCCAGGTCGAAGGAGATCGTCGACGCGCGCTCCCAGGTGCAGGGCCTCTTCTCGGTGAGCGTCGGCAGCCGGGAGGAGGTGGGCGAGGTGCTCGGGAACGGGCCGGCCTCCGGCGGCCCCGAGCCGGTCGCGGTGCAGGACCTCGGCTCCATGCGGGCGCGGCCTCGAGGACCCTGACGGGCACGTCCGGGAGTCCCTGTACATGAATTCGGCCGCGGCCGAGGCCGGTCCGCCCCGGGAGCGAGGGGTCGGTGCGCTCAGCAGGAGCGGGTGTCGGGGTCTCCGAGCGAGGAGCGCACGGCGTCGACCGTCATCCTGCCCTCGGGGTCGAGCCGGGCGAGCATGCGCGACATGATGTCGGCCAGCTGCGGGATCTGCTCGGCGTCGAGCGGATCGATGACGTCGGCCAGCACGGTCGCGACGTGACCGGGCGCCGTGTCGACGATCTTCTGGAGGCCGGCGTCGGTGAGCACCGCGTTCGTGGCGCGGCCGTCGGAGGCGCAGGGGCGGCGCTCGAGGTAGCCGCGGGCGACGAGGCGGGTCACCACGTGCGAGAGCCGGGGCAGGGTCGCGTTGGTGCGGGCGGCGAGCGTGGTCATCCGGAGGGCGCGGTCGGGCGCCTCGGACAGCATCGCCAGCGTCAGGTACTCGAAGTGCGTGAGCCCCGCGTCGCGCTGCAGCTGCGTGTCGAGGGCGCCCGGCAGCAGTTCCACGACCGCGATGAAGCGCAGCCAGGCGTCGAGCTGATCGGGCGTCAGCCAGCGTGTCTCGGGCGCACTCATCCCCCCACCCTACCCACTACTTGCCGCGACAAGTAAGTCCCCCCGCGCCTCGTCGAGCCGCGTCCCGGGGCTTCGTCGGGAGGCCGACCCGCGCCAGCCTGATCTCTCCATCCCCGCGAGCACCGCCCCCGAGGCGAACCAGCGATCCGCGTACCAGCGGATCGCTGCAGCCGTACGCACCCCGCCCTGCAGAACGCACCCCGTCGAGAAGCCGACCGCGCCACACTCGATCCACACCATCCCCGCGAGCACCGCCCCCGAGGCGAACCAGCGATCCGCGTACCAGCGGATCGCTGTAGCCGAACGCACCCCGCCCTGCAGAACGCACCCCGTCGAGAAGCCGACCGCGCCACGCCCGTCAGGGACGGGCGTGGAATCGACTACAGCACGTCGTCGCTCAGATCGATCGGGTTGCCGAAGCGGTGGTTCGTGATCGAGATCGCCTGCTCGCGGAGGAAGGGCAGCAGTTCGACGCGGCCGGCGGGGGTGACCGGGTCGGCGTAGACGGCGGTGTCGAGGGCGCCGCCGAGGGCTTCGGCGAGGGCGGTCGCGAGGGGGACGCGGGATCCGTCGGCGCGGGTGAGCGGGACCGGCTTGCCTGTGCTGCCGCGGGTCATGCCGGCGACGACGTCGGTGAAGGAGCCGGTCGAGTCGGACGATCGGCGGACGACGGCCTGCTGTCCGTGCGTCGGGCTGCCGGGGGCCTGCGGGCCCGCATAGCCGTCGACGCGGTCGGAGACGATGTCGCCGATGATGCGGATGCGCGGCGCCGTGATGCGGCCGGCCGCGGCGCGCTCGAGCCACTGGGCGTCGGTCTCGACGACGATGCGCGGGACGAGGCCCGCCATCTCGGCGAGCTCGTCGCCGCCGAGCATCTCCTCGACCCGCGGCGGGAGCGGGAGGGACGTGGAGATGTCCATCCGGGAGCGGGTCAGCAGGCCCGCGGCGATGACGCGGAGGAGCTCTCCGAGGTCGCCGCCGTCGGCCAGGCGCAGCGCGATCGGCACGCGGAGGTAGCGGAACAGGTTCCGCTCGACGCCGACCTTCGAGATGTCGGTGACGACGCCGAACTCGGTCGCCCAGGCGAGCTGGTCGGAGAGGGCGGAGCGGCGGAGCAGGTCGAACTGCTCGAACCGGAGCGAGGACTGGGCCGCCTCGATGAACTGGCGCGCGCGGTCGTCGAGGCCGCGCAGGTGCAGCGTCGAGGAGGAGCGCGCGGGCGAGGGCTTCCAGGAGCCGAGGCCGATGAGGTGGTTGGGTCCGCCCGTCTTCGCGCCGCCGCCGACGGACGAGCGCTTCCAGCCGCCGAAGGGCTGGCGCCGGACGATGGCTCCGGTGATGCCCCGGTTGACGTAGAGGTTGCCCGCCTCGACCGAGTCGATCCAGAGGGCGAGCTCGTCGGCGTGCAGGGAGTGGAGCCCGGCCGTGAGCCCGTACTCGGTGCCGTTCTGCATCCGGACGGCGTCCTCGAGGGTCGCCGCGTGCATGATCCCGAGCACCGGGCCGAAGAACTCGGTGAGGTGGACGTAGCTGTCCTCGGTGACGCCCTCTCGGATCCCGGGCGACCAGAGCGTGCCGCTCTCGTCGAGGCGCTGCGGCTCGACGAGCCACGACTCGCCTCCGCCCAGCGTGGTGAGCGCGTGCAGGAGCTTGCCGGTGGGCTCCTCGATGAGCGGCCCCATCACCGCCGACGGGTCGTCGGGCCGGCCGACGCGGAGCGACGTGACGGCGTCGACCAGCTGGGCGCGGAAGCGCTTGGAGCGGGCGACCGAGCCGACCAGGATCACCAGGGAGGCGGCGGAGCACTTCTGGCCGGCGTGCCCGAAGGCGCTGCGGACGATGTCGGCGACGGCGAGGTCGTAGTCGGCGTGGGGAGTGACGATGATCGCGTTCTTGCCGCTGGTCTCGGCCTGCAGTGCGAGGCCGGGCCGCCAGGAGCGGAAGAGGCGGGCGGTCTCGTAGGAGCCGGTGAGCAGCACGCGGTCCACGAGGGGGTCGGTGATCAGCGCCCGTCCCAGCTCCTCCTCGTCGAGGTCGACCAGGGCGAGGAGCTCCTGCGGGACGCCCGCGTCCCAGAGCGCCTCGACGAGCACAGCCGCCGAGCGGCGGGCCTGGGGCGCCGGCTTCACCACGACTCCGGAGCCGGCGGCGAGCGCCGCGAGGATCGATCCGGCCGGGATGGCGACCGGGAAGTTCCACGGCGGAGCGACGACGGTGACCCGCGCGGGGACGAAGGTGGCCCCGGTGACGGCGTCGAGCTCGCGGGCGCGGGTGGCGTAGTAGTGGGCGAAGTCGATGGCCTCGGAGACCTCGGGGTCGGCCTCGGCGATCGTCTTGCCGGTCTCGGAGGCCATCACCTCGATCAGGCGGTCGCGGTTCGCGGCGAGGACGAGGCCCGCGCGGTCGAGCACGGCCGCTCGGTCGTAGCCCAGGCGCTCGCCCCAGCGCTCCGCGCGGCGGGACACCGCGCGCAGCACCTCCTGGAGCTCCACCTCGGTGCTCACGCGCGCGGCGTCGGCCGTGCCCGCTCCGATGGTCGAGCCGGCGATGCGCTCGGTGATCAGGCGCGCCCAGCGGCGGTTGCCGGGGAGGGCGGGGTCGGTGTCGGGCTCGTTGTGGAAGCCCGCGGTCGCGGCGGCGGCACCGGAGCCGCGGCTGAGGCCGAGGACGGCCTGCGTCAGGCCCGCGGCGGCCGGGTCCTGCGCCCGCTCGCCGGCGCGGGCGTGCTCCTGCACGAGGCGGCGGCCGGAGCCGGAGGACCACTCCCGCAGGCGGTCCTGCGTGCGGTTCGGCGGCGGGACGGAGTCGTCGAGGGCCTCGAGCGAGGCGCGGAAGCGGCCGAGCTCCCGCTGCAGCACCTCCTCGTCGTCGAGGCGGAACGCGGCCGAGAGGAAGTTCTCGGGGCTGCTGTTCTCCTCGAGCCGGCGGATGAGGTACGAGATGGCCACGTCGAACTCGTGCGGGTGCACGACGGGCGTGTAGAGGAGGAGTCGTCCCACGTCCTCGCGGACGGCGCGCGCCTGCCCGGTCGCCATCCCGAGCAGCATCTCGATCTCGACCGCGCCGGTCACCCCGCGCTCGGTCGCCGTGAGCCACGCCCAGGCGAGGTCGAAGAGGTTGTGCCCGGCGACGCCCACGCGCACCGCGTCGACGCGCTCCGGCCGCAGCGCCCGGTCGAGCAGGCGCTTGTAGTTCGTGTCGGCCTCCACCTTGCTGCCGACGGTCGCGAGCGGCCAGTCGTGCAGGGCCGCGTCGACCCCCTCCATCGCGAGGTTCGCGCCCTTCACGACGCGCACCTTGATCGGGGCTCCGCCGCGGGCCCGGCGCTCCTGCGCCCACTCGGTCAGCTCGTCGAGCACGCGGACGGAGTCGGGCAGGTAGGCCTGCAGGACGATGCCCGCCTCGAGGTCGAGCATGCCCGGCTGCTCGAGGAGGCGCCGGAACACGGCGACCGTCAGGTCGAGGTCGCGGTACTCCTCCATGTCGAGGTTGATGAAGGTGGGGTCGGCTCCGGACGCGGCGGCCTGGTAGAGCGGGGTGAGACGCTCCACGACGCGGTCGACCTCCTCCTCGAAGGCCCACATCGACAGCTGGCTGACGACGCTCGAGACCTTGACGCTGACGTAGTCGACGTCCGGCCGCTCGAGCAGGCGGAGGGTCCCCTCGAGGCGGCGGCGGGCCTCGCGCTCGCCGAGCACGGCCTCGCCGAGGAGGTTGAGGTTGAGCCGGTCGCCGCCCTCGCGCAGCGCGGCGACGGCCGCACCGAGACGCGCCTCCGAGGCGTCGACCACGAGGTGCCCGACGAGGCGGCGGAGGACCCGGCGGGCCGCGGGCACGACCACCCAGGGCAGCACGGGGCCGACGGCGCCGCCGGTGCTGATCGCCGCGCGCAGGTAGGAGGGGAGGAAGGCGGGCGTCTTCGCGGTGAGCGCCGCGAGGTTCTCGGCCGCGACCGAGAGGTCCTCGGGCCGGGCGACGCCGTCGACGAACCCGACGGTGAAGTCGAGTCCGTTCGGGTCCTGGAGCACGCCCGCGAGCCGCTGGGCGGCGGGCTCGACCGGGAACTCGCCGCTGCGCGCGATCCAGCGGCGGACCAGGGACTCGACGCGCTCGATCATCGGGCGGTCGTCGACCTCGGGCTCGGCGGCGGCGGGCGCGGCGTGCTCCGACTCCGACGCGGCGTCGGGCCCGCGCACGACCTCGTCCTCAGCATCGCGCACGACCTCGTCGTCGGCATCGGGCTCGCTCACGGCCGCGTCCTGAGCGTCGCGCACGACCTCGTCCTCCTCCTGAACACCGGGCTCGCGCAGGTCCTCATCCTCAGCGTCGGACTCCTGCTCGTCCTGAGGCTCGGCCACGTCCTCGGACGCGGACTCCGGCGCCGGCACGACCTCGGCCCCGCTCACGGAGTCGCGCGCCTCACCGGCCTCGACCTCGTCGTCCGACCCCGTGCCGCCCTCCGGCGTCCGACCACCGATCGTCGCGTCGACCCCGCTCCGCACGGCCGCGTCGTCGGGCTCGCGCTCCGGGTCGCTGCCGGGCACACCTGGGGTCGTCGACTGCTGCATCCTCCGAGGCTAAGCCCGACCCGCCGCCCGGACGCGGCGTGACGCGGTGGTCGCGCCGACTCGCCCGCGAGCCGCCCCTGTGGAGGAGCGGATCAGTGCCGGCGGTGGTCCTGGATGGTCATCCGCGGGCCGTGCCGCGGCTTCCTCGCTCCGCTGCAGCCGATCAGCCGGATGACCCGCTGCCGGTGCCCGCGCCACGGCTCGAGGAGCTCGAGCATGCCGTCGTCGTCGACCCCGAGCCGGCCCGTGAGCGCGAAGCCGACGGCCGCGGCCAGGTGGTAGTCGCCCACGCTGACCGCGTCCGGATCTCCGTGGGCGCGCATCATCACCTCGGACGCCGTCCACGGCCCGATCCCCGGCACCGACTGCAGCCGGCGGGCGACCTCGTCGCCGCCCCGCCCGAGCGCGAGGGTCCGCTCGAGGCCGGAGGCGACGAGCGCGGCGGTGAGGACGGTCCGCGAGCGCCGCGGATCCACTCCCGCGCGGTGCCAGTCCCACGAGGGCACGCGCCGCCACTGCTGCGCGCTCGGAGCCACGTGCAGAGCGACCGGCCCCGGGGCGGGCTCCCCGTGGAGGCGCACCAGCACCCGGTAGGCGCGCCACGCCTCCGTGCTCGTGACCTTCTGCTCGAGGACCGACGGCGCGAGCATCTCGAACACCAGGTTCGCGCGCGTGAGGCGCAGGCCCGACGAGCGGCGGAGCACCTCGGCGAGCGGCGCGTGGGCCGACAGGTCGAGCCCGCTCCAGTCGTCGCCGTGGCCGAGGAGCTCGGGGACCGCGTCGATCAGCCACTCCGCTCCCCCGCCCCAGGCGCGCGCGTGGACCGCGCCGTCCGCCGCCTGCCGCAGGTGCAGCGTGCCCGGGCCGAGCGGCGTGCGGAACGCCCGCCAGAAGCCGGACGCGTCGAGGAGCATGGTCGGGTCGCCCGAGCCCCGCAGCAGCGTGCGGAGGGTGAGCGCGAGGCTCACGGGCTCCGACGGCGCGTAGACCGTCGCCCAGGATGGCTCGGGAGCAGGGGCGGGGATCGACACGCAGTGATGGTAACCGGCGGCTCCGACACCGGATCGGACGCTCCTCCGCAGAACCCCCATCCACGACGTGTTCGGAGCGACACACCCGGCGGATTGGTTCAGACGGCGTGAACACATGCGCGGATCCGATCGCCCGTTTCCACTGGTCAGCAGGTCGGTCCCGGGCGTAGCTTCGCGCTGTCGCGGCGGCGCTCCAGCCGCCCGGCACCCGCCTATCACTGGAGATGCGCACATGTTCGACACGACCTTCATCCGCAACGCGATCGTCAAGAGCTCTGAGACCGCTCTCGACCGTCGCCGCTTCTTCGAGGCCACCGGCGTCGCCGGCCTCGGCATCGGAGCCGCGGCCCTCGCCGCGCCCACCGCCTCCGCCGAGGAGGTCGCTGCCAGCGGCCCCAGCGACGCCTCGATCCTCAACTTCGCCCTCAACCTCGAGTACCTCGAGGCCGAGTTCTACCTCCGCGCCGTCTACGGCACCGGCCTCGGCGGCTCGGACGTGACCGGCAAGGGCACGCCCGGCGGCGTCATCGGCGGCCGCCCCGTCGACTTCAAGACCCCGTGGCTGAAGAGCTTCGCCACCGAGGTCGCGAACGACGAGAAGGCCCACGTGCAGTTCCTGCGGGCCGCGCTGGGCACCGCGAAGGTGGCCCGCCCGGCGATCAACCTGAAGGACAGCTTCAACTCCGCCGCCGTTGCGGCGGGGCTGATCAAGGCCGGTCAGTCGTTCGACCCGTTCGCGAGCGAGTCGAACTTCCTGCTCGGCGCCTTCGTCTTCGAGGACGTGGGAGTGACCGCCTACAAGGGCGCCGCCCCGCTCATCCAGTCGAAGACCTACCTCGACGCGGCCGCCGGCATCCTCGCGGTGGAGGCGTACCACGCGGGCGCGATCCGCTCGGCGATCTACGCCGCCGACCTGTCCGACTCGGCGAACAAGCTCTCCGACGCGCGCGACAGCCTCGACGGCAAGACCGACCTCGACCAGGGCGTCAAGGTCAACGGCCAGGCGAACATCGTCCCGACCGACGGCAGCTCCATCGCGTTCAGCCGCACCCCGGGCCAGGTCCTCAACATCGTGTACCTGAACCCCGCGGCCGGGACGCGCACCGGCGGATTCTTCCCCCGCGGCGTCAACGGCGAGCTCGTCACGACCTAGTCCCACCAGCACCGAGCACGACGACGGGCCCTTCCTCGAGGCGGCGAGGAGGGGCCCGTCGTCGTCCGCGTGCACATCCGTTCACCGGGTCCTCTAACCTGAGCGGGTGAAGATCGGGATCCTGACCTCCGGTGGCGACTGCCCCGGCCTCAACGCCGTCATCCGCGGTGCCGTCTACAAGGGCATCAAGGTCTACGACCAGGAGTTCGTGGGCTTCCGGAACGGCTGGCGCGGAGTGGTCGACGGCGACCTCCTGCCCCTGGGCCGCCCCGAGATCCAGGGAATCGCCAAGCAGGGCGGCACGATCATCGGCACCAGCCGGACGAACCCCTTCGAGGGCGAGAACGGCGGCCCCGAGAAGATCGCCGAGACGATGGACCGCAACGGCATCGACTCGATCATCGCGATCGGCGGCGAGGGCACCCTGGCGGCGGCCAAGCGCCTCACGGACGCGGGCCTCAAGATCGTCGGCGTCCCCAAGACCATCGACAACGACCTCGGCGCCACCGACTACACCTTCGGCTTCGACACCGCCGTCGGCATCGCGACCGACGCGATGGACCGCCTCCGCACCACCGGCGACTCGCACGGCCGCTGCATGGTCGCCGAGGTCATGGGCCGCCACGTCGGCTGGATCGCCCTGCACTCCGGCATGGCCGCGGGCGCCCACGTCATCCTCATCCCGGAGAAGCGCACCTCCCTAAACCAGATCGTCGAGTGGGTGCAGAGCGCGCAGGACCGCGGGCGCGCACCGCTCGTCGTGGTCGCCGAGGGCTTCTCGCTCGACACGATGGACGACGCCCACTCCGAGCGCGGCCTCGACGCCTTCGGCCGGCCCCGCCTCGGCGGCATCGGCGAGCTGCTGGCCCCGCTCATCGAGGAGCGCACCGGCATCGAGACCCGCGCCACGACGCTCGGCCACATCCAGCGCGGAGGCACGCCCACCGCGTTCGACCGCGTCCTCGCGACCCGCCTGGGCATGGCCGCCATCGACTCCGTCGTCGCCGAGCACTGGGGCCGCATGGTCGCCCTGCGCGGCACCGACATCTACCACGTGGACTTCGCCGAGGCGCTCGGCACCCTCAAGACGGTCCCGGACGCCCGCTACGAGGAGGCGCGCACCCTCTTCGGGTAGCGCGCGCTCCCCGCGGAGCGGGTCAGCCCTTCGCGCCGTCCGGCGTCGCCGTGGCGACGATCTGCGCCCGCGCGAGGGTGTGGAAGTGCGCGTTGAAGCCGAGGATCGCCGGCGTCGACTCCGGATCGAGGTCGAGCGACTCGACGTCGAGGGCGTGCACCACGAAGAAGTAGCGGTGCTCGCGGTCCGGCGGCGCCGCTCCGACGAACTGGCGCAGCCGCATCTCGTTGGGCAGCGTCTGCGCGCCCGCCGGGAGCAGCTCGAAGCCGGCGGCTCCGGCTCCCGTGGGGAGCTCCGTGGTGTCGGCCGGGAGGTTGTAGACGGCCCAGTGCCAGAAGCCGGAGCCGGTGGGCGCGTCGGGGTCGAACACCGTCACGGCGAAGCTCTTCGTCTCGGCGGGGGCTCCCGACCAGCGCAGGTGCGGCGAGACGTCCTCCCCGCCGGAGCCCTCGCCGTAGTGGCGGGCGGACAGGGGCGCACCGTCGGCGATGTCGTCGCTCTCGAGCGCGAAGGTCGGCACCTCGCCGAGGCGGGCGTAGGGGTCGTAGGTCCAGTCGGACATCCGGTTTCTCCGTTCGGGAAGGGCGGGCGGGGGCCCGCGCCCTCAGCCTAGGAACCCGGCGGTGCGCGCCGAAGGGCTTGCGGAGGGGGTCAGGACCCGAGATAGCGCCCGGGCCGGTGGTTGAACGCCAGGACCAGGTTGAGCACCACCACTCCCGCCGCCGAGATCAGCACGTTCAGCGGAGGCACCACCAGCAGCGCGGCCGCGACCACGCACGCGTCGAGCGCCATCATCACGTAGCCCGCCCGCCAGCCGAGCCGCTCCTGCGCGATCAGGGCGACGATGCTGAATCCGCCCAGGCTCGACCCGTGCCGGAAGAGGATCAGGAGGCCGATCCCCGCGAGCACGTCGCCCGTGAGGACGCCGTAGACGGGCTCGATCCGCAGCTCGCCGAACGCCAGCGGGTGCAGGCCCGCCAGGACCGAGACCAGCACGATCGAGAACATGGTCCGCAGCGTGAAGCGCCAGCCCTTCTTCCACAGCGAGAGGGCGAGGAACGGCACGTTGACCGTGACGAGGATCACGCCGAACGGGATGTCGAGCGGGTACCCCAGCAGCAGCGCGAGACCCGCGGTGCCGCCCGTGACCGCCTGGCTCGCGCGCAGCAGGTAGAGGCCGAGCGACACGACGAACGCACCGGTGACGAGACCGAAGACGTCCTCGAGGCGGGAGTGCGGCACGGGGGCGGAGGCGTCGGGCACCCGACGATGCTGCCACACGCCGCGCCCCGGTCCGGACGTCCTCGTAAGATGTGCCGGTGCTGCCGAAGATCCTGCTGTTCTACCGCTTCGTGCCGCTGGCCGACCCCGAGTCCGTGCGGCTCTGGCAGCGCGAGCTGTGCGAGTCGCTGGGCCTGCGCGGGCGCCTGCTGATCTCGGAGCACGGGGTGAACGGCACGCTGGGCGGCGGGATGGACGCCCTGAAGCGCTACGTCCGCCGCACTCGTGAGCACTCGGCCTTCCGCGGGCTCGAGGTGAAGTGGAGCGACGGCTCCGGCCTCGACGACGCTGGCCGCAGCCTCGACTTCCCCGGTCTCTCGGTGAAGGTGCGCGACGAGATCGTCTCGTTCGGCGCGCCCGACGAGCTGCGGGTCGACGCCGACGGGGTCGTCGGGACGGCGCCGCGGCTCGACCCGGACCAGCTGGACGCCCTGGTCGCCGAGCGCGACGACGTGGTGCTCTTCGACGGCCGCAACGCCTTCGAAGCCGAGATCGGCCGCTTCGAGGGGGCGATCGTGCCGGGGGTCTCCAGCACCCGCGAGTTCGTCGAGCAGCTCGACGCCGGCGTCTACGACCACCTCAAGGGCCGGCCCGTCGTCACGTACTGCACCGGCGGCATCCGCTGCGAGGTGCTGTCGAGCCTGATGACGGCGCGCGGCTTCGGCGAGGTGTACCAGCTCGACGGCGGCGTCGTCCGCTACGCCGAGGCGCGGCGCGACCGCGGGCTGTGGAAGGGGGCCCTGTACGTCTTCGACGGCCGCGGCTCCGTCTCCTTCTCCCCCGACGCCGAGGTGCTCGGCCGCTGCACCTCGTGCGCCGCGCCGACCAGCCGGATGTGCAACTGCACCGACCTCTCCTGCCGCGCCCAGCTCGTGGTGTGCGCGGACTGCGATGCGGCGGCCTGCGCCGCGCATGCGGGCCCTACGCTCGTGCCATGAGCATCGAAGCGCGCGGACGCACCCTCGTCGACCTCCACACCGCCCCCGAGCTGCTGCAGGTGGTGAACGTCTGGGACGTGATCAGCGCGACCACGATCGCCGCGCTCCCGGAGACCCGGGCGCTCGCGACCGCCAGCCACTCCATCGCGGCGGCGTTCGGCTACGAGGACGGCGAGCGGATCCCGCTGGAGCTGCACCTGGGCATGATCGAGCGCATCGTCGCCGCCGTCGAGGTCCCGGTCTCGGCCGACCTCGAGGCGGGCTACGGCGACGCGGGCGAGACGGTCCGGCGCGCGATCGGGATCGGCGTCGTGGGCGCGAACCTCGAGGACCAGGCGAAGCCGCTCCCGGAGGCGCTGCGGGCGGTCGAGAAGGCCGTCGCCGCGGCCGAGGAGGAGGCGGTGCCCTTCGCGCTCAACGCCCGCACGGACGTGTTCCTCCGCGCCGGCGACCGCGACCGCGGCGAGGTCCTGGCCGACGCGATCGAGCGCGGCCGCGCGTACCTCGACGCCGGCGCCACCTGCTTCTTCGTCCCCGGGCTGCTCCAGGACGCCGAGCTGGAGTCCCTCGTCGCCGCCCTCGGGCGGCAGCGCGTCAGCGTCATCGGCGTCCCCGGATCGCAGTCCCCCGCCCGCTTCGAGGAGCTCGGGCTGGCCCGCGTCTCCTACGGTCCGTGGACGCAGCGCGTCGCCCTGACGGCGCTCCAGGACGCGGCCGCCGCCCTCTACTCCGGCGGATCGCTCCCCGAGGGCACCCGGCCCCTGAACTGACCGCCCGGCCGCGGGCCCGCGGGCGTAGCGTGGGCCCATGTACCGAGCCATCGTCGTCGAGCGGCACTCCGACTCCGACACCGAGACCCCCAACCGAGCCCGCCTCCTCGAGCGCGACGACCCCGACCGCTCGCACGGCGACGTGTCGATCGCCGTCGAGTACTCGAGCGTCAACTACAAGGACGCCCTCGCGCTGGCGGGGCGGCCCGGCATCGTGCGCCGCACCCCGCTCGTCGCCGGCATCGACCTGGTCGGCACCGTGGAGTACGCGGACGGCGAGGCGGGCGAGCGCTTCGACTCCGGCGACCGGGTGGTGCTCAACGGCGCCGGCCTCGGCGAGCGCCACGACGGCGGGCTCGCCGAGCGGGCGCGTGTCGACTCCGCGTCGCTGCTCCGGCTGCCCGGCGCCATCTCGGCGGCACGGGCCGGAGCGATCGGCACCGCGGGCTTCACGGCGATGCTGGCCGTGCTGGCGCTCGAGCGGCACGGCGTGCGGCCGGGCAGCGGTCCCGTCCTGGTGACGGGGGCCTCGGGAGGCGTGGGGTCGCTCGCCGTCGCGCTCCTGGCGCGCCTCGGCCACGAGGTCGTCGCCTCGACCGGCCGGCTCGGCGAGCACGGCGCTCTGCTCCAGCGCCTCGGCGCCTCCGACGTCATCGACCGCGCCGAGCTGCAGGAGGGCGGGAAGCCGCTGCAGTCCGAGCGCTGGGCGGGAGCGGTGGACTCCGCCGGCTCGCACACGCTCGCGAACGCCCTCGCGCAGACGCGGTGGGGCGGCACCGTGGCGGCGTGCGGTCTCGCGCAGGGCCCGGACCTGCCGGTGAGCGTGATGCCGTTCATCCTGCGCGGAGTGACGCTGGCCGGCATCAACTCGGTGGAGGCGCCGCGCAAGCTCCGCGAGGAGGCCTGGCGCCGCCTCGCCCACGACCTCGACCTGGAGCTGCTCGACGAGCTGACGACGACGGTGCCGCTCGGCGGGGCGGTCGACGCGGCCGAGGACGTGCTCGCCGGCCGCTCGCACGGTCGGACTGTGGTGGACGTCCGCGCCTGACGGTTCGGCCTCGCCGGAGGGCGTCCGCCCGCCCCGAGCGTGGAGGAGGGGGCGCCTCGGCCGGCGCTGCGGGGCGGCTGCTCGTGCGGCGGTGCGCTACTCCGCGGCCTCGGTGGCGCCGCTCGGCTCGGCCGACGCGTGACCGACGGAGGAGTCGGGGCGCGCGGCGCGGGGCTTCGCCGGCGTGCGGGGCTTCGGCGCGGGCTTCGCGGCCGGAGCCGGCTTCGCGGGGGCGGGCTCGGCGGACTCGGATCCGGCGGGCTTCGGCTCGGCGGGCTTCGATCCCGCGGACTTCGGCTCGGCGGGCTTCGGCTCCGCGGGCTTCGGCTCGGCGGGCTTCGGCTCCGCGGGCTTCACCGGGGCTGCGGACTCGATCGGCTCGGAGCCGATGACGTCCACGGGCGCGGACCCCCCGGACCCGGCCGGCGTGCTCGCGGCGGTCCGAGCACTCGTTTTCGGAGCGGCCTTCGGCGTGGCCTTCGGGCTCTTCGGAGCGGCCCCCGCTGCTGACTCCGTCGGCGCCGCGACGTCCTCCGCGGCGCCGTCCGCCTCCGGAGCCGCGGTCGCCGCGGCCGCCGCGCTCCCGCCGCTCGCCGCCTCCTGACCCTCGACCGCCGTCGCCGGACCCGCCGCCTCCGCGGCCACGGCCGCGGCCTCCGCCGCCTTCGCCTTCGTCTTCGCGCGCTTCTCCGCGGCGGCCGCCTGGGCCCGCTCCGCCTGCTCGGCGACCTCGGGGACGATCACGAGGTCGTCGGTCTCGATCACGGGGATCGCCGCGGTCGTCGTCCCCAGCTGGAGGGCCGCGATCAGCTCGGGAGCGTGCCTGGTGCTCACGATCAGGCGGGAGTAGTCCTCGTCGACCAGGTCGATCACGACGGCCGAGGCGGTGCGCTTGATCAGCAGGAAGTCCTTGCCGCCATGGAACTTCCACGTGCCGGCCGCGAGCGCGAGCGGCACCGCGGTGCCCGGCGCGCGGATGCCCCGGACCCAGATCCAGGGGTCCTCGGTGACCGTCGCCGAGCGGATGCTCGACCGGTCGACGACGACGTCGCTGCGGTGGAACGCGAGCAGTCGCTCGGCCGCGGTGAGGCGGAGTTCGAGGCGGTCGGGGAGCACGGTCACGACGGGCATGCCTCTAGTCTGCCCCGCCGCTCGCGTGGGTGGCAGCATGGTCGGATGCCGATGGATCCGGACGAGGCGCGCCTCCTCGACGCGCTGCTGGCCGAGCGGCAGGCCGAGACGCGCGACGAGGCGGCCCGGCTCGAGGCCTCGCTGGCCGAGCTCCTGCGCGACCGTGCCGACGGCACCGCCGATGACGAGCACGACCCGGAGGGCACGCCGCTCTCGGCCGAGTGGTCGCGGATGGCCGGGGTCCGCGACGCTCTCGGCCGCACGGCACGCGAGCTCGACGCCGCTCGCACCCGCCTCGGCACCGGCGGCTACGGGGACTGCGCCTCGTGCGGCCGCCCGATCGGAGCCGCCCGCCTCGCCGCCCGGCCCACGGCCGAGCTCTGCATCGACTGCGCCCGGCTGGCGGAGTCGCGCATCCGCTGACGCCCCGCGAGGCGAGCCTGCGGCGAGCCCTCCGCCTGAAGGCCCCCACAGATCCCGGCGTGCGGAAACCCGGTTTCTCCTGCGAGCATTCACATCCGGTCGCGTCCCTCGAACAGGTCTGACGGACCACCCCTCCCCCCCCCTGCTCGAAAGGCACTCCTGCGATGACCGAGACGTCGACCGCCCGATCGACCGGCGCCCCTCCCGCCCCCGACAAGCGCGCCTGGCGCTCGCTGATCGTCCTGCTCGCGGGCATGTTCATCGCCCTGCTCGACACAACCATCGTGAACGTGGCGCTGCCCACCATCCGCACCACGCTCGACGCCTCCGAGTCGACGCTCTCCTGGATCATCTCCGGCTACGCCCTCGCGTTCGGCCTCGCCCTCATCCCCGCCGGCCGCCTCGGCGACCGCTTCGGGCACAAGTGGGTCTTCGTCAGCGGCATCGCCCTCTTCACCGTCGCCAGCTTCGCGTGCGGACTGGCCGCGGACGACACCCAGCTCGTCATCGCCCGCATCGTGCAGGGCCTGGCGGGCGGCGTCTTCGTCCCGGCGGTCAACGCCTACATCCAGCTCCTCTTCCGCGGCCCCTCGCGCGGCAAGGCCTTCGCGGTGATGGGCGCGGTCCTCGGCGTCTCGTCGGCGCTCGGCCCGATCATCGGCGGCCTGATCATCCAGGCCTTCGGCGACGAGAACGGCTGGCGCCTGGTCTTCTGGGTGAACCTGCCCATCGGCGTCGCGACCCTGATCGCCGCCGCGGTCCTCCTCCCCGCCCGCCGCGACCTCGAGGCCGGCGACCGCGCCCCGAGCGGAGGCGTCGACTGGCTCGGCCTCGTGCTCGTCTCCGGCGGCCTGGTCGCCCTGCTCGTCCCGCTCATCCAGGGCGAGGACGAGGGCTGGCCGCTGTGGACCTTCCTCTCGATCGCCGGCGGAGTCCTGCTCCTCGCCGCGTTCGGCGCCTGGGAGGTCCTCCACGTCCGCCGCGGCCGCGCTCCCCTGGTGCCGCCGTCGCTGTTCCGCCACCCGGCCTTCACCGGAGGCGTGATCCTCGCGCTGGTCTACTTCGCGGCCTTCACGAGCATCTTCTTCACCATCTCGCTGCTCTGGCAGTCGGGCCTCGGCCATACCGCGCTCGAGTCGGGCCTGGTGTCGATCCCCTTCGCGATCGGCAGCATCATCAGCTCCTCGCAGAGCAACCGGATGACCGCGCGCCTGGGGCGCAACGTCCTGGTGATGGGCAGCGGACTGCTCGCCATCGGGCTCGGCTGGGTCTGGCTGGTGCTGCTGACCGCGACCCCGGACTCGATCAGCAACTGGCAGCTCCTGCCGCCGCTGCTGATCGCGGGCCTCGGCAACGGCTTCTTCATCGCCCCGAACGTGCAGTTCATCGTCTCGACCGTCGACCCGCAGGACGCGGGCGCGGCGAGCGGCGTGATCTCGGCGATCCAGCGCATCGGCTCGGCCGTGGGCATCGCGGTCATCGGCAGCGTGCTGTTCGGGAGCCTCGTCATCACGGGTCCGGACACGGTCGCCTCGGGCTTCCTCGACGCCGCGGCTCCCGCGATGCTCCTCAGCACCCTGATGGCGGTCGCCGCCTTCGCGCTGGTGTTCGTGCTGCCGAAGTCGGTCTCGCGCCGGGGCTGAGGGCCCCTGCCCGGTCGCCGCACGCCGGCGGCCGGGCGCGCGGAACGTACGCCGCCCGGAGCTCCGGCGCGGCGGGCCCCCCGCCTGATCCGCGGGCGGCCCGGGAGCCTACGCCCGAGCGGCCGCCGCGGCCTTCGCCGCCGCCGGCAGCGCGTCCACGATGCGCCCGATCGCCGCGTCGTCGTGCGCGGCCGAGACGAACCAGGCCTCGTACACCGACGGCGGCAGCGAGACGCCCGCATCGAGCATCGCGTGGAAGAACGCCGGGTAGCGGAACGACTCCTGCGCCTGGACCTCGGCGTAGTCGCGCACCGGCCGGCCCAGGTCCGTGAACATGAAGCTGAAGAGGCTCCCGGCCGTCTGCACCGTGTGCGCGACGCCCTCGGCCGTCAGCGCCGCCGACACCTCGCGCTGGAGAGTCAGCGCCGTGGCGTCCAGCGAGGCGTAGACCGCGTCGTCGGCCAGCTGCAGCGTCCGGATGCCCGCGGCCACCGCGACCGGGTTCCCGGAGAGGGTGCCCGCCTGGTACACCGGCCCGAGCGGTGCCAGGTGGTCCATGACGTCCGCACGGCCGCCGAGAGCCGCGACCGGCATCCCTCCGCCGATGACCTTGCCGAAGGTGTAGAGGTCGGCCCGGTACGGAGCCTCGGCGCCGCGGTTCTCGAGCCCCCACCAGCCGCCGGCGCTCACCCGGAAGCCGGTCAGCACCTCGTCCATGATCAGCAGCGATCCGTTCGCATGCACGAGCTCGGCGAGGGCCGCGTTGAAGCCCGGGTCCGGAGCGACGACGCCCATGTTGGCGGCCGCGGCCTCGGTGATGACCGCCGCGATGTCGGCGCCGCGCTCGGCCAGGACCGCGCGCACCGCCTCGAGGTCGTTGTACGGCAGCACGATCGTCTGGGCCGCGGTCGCGGCCGTGACGCCGGCGGAGGCGGGCAGCGAGAGGGTCGCGAGACCGGAGCCGGCATCGGCGAGCAGCCCGTCGGAGTGGCCGTGGTAGTGGCCGGAGAACTTGATCAGCAGGTCGCGGCCGGTGACGCCGCGGGCGAGGCGGATCGCCGTCATCGTCGCCTCGGTGCCGGTGGAGACCAGGCGGAGCTTCTCGATCGGCGAGACTCCCCCGGCCGTGATCCGCGCCTCGACCAGCTCGGCGAGGTCGGTCTCGGCGGGAGTGGACGCGCCGAACGAGAGACCGCGGGCGGCCGCCTCCTGCACCGCCGCGACGACCTCGGGGTGCGCGTGCCCGAGGACGGCGGGGCCCCAGGAGCAGACGAGGTCGACGTACTCGCGCCCGTCCGCGTCCGTGATGTACGGGCCGGCGGCCGAGACCATGAAGCGCGGGGTCCCGCCGACCGAGCGGAACGCTCTGACGGGCGAGTTGACGCCTCCGGGGATCGCGTGCCGGGCACGCTCGTACAGGGTGTCGTTCGCCGAGGTGGTCACCCCTCCAGGGTACGCGCGCCGCCCGGCGCCCTCGCGCCGGAGGAGCGCTTTCGGACGAGACGCCGAGGCTCGCTCCCAGGAGGAGGAGCGGCTACTTCAGCAGGTCGCGAGCGATCTCGACGGCCCAGTACGTGAGAACCGCGTCGGCCCCCGCGCGGAGGATCCCCGTGACCGACTCCAGGATCGCCGGCTCGCGCGAGATCCAGCCGTTCGCGGCGGCGGCCTCGATCATCGCGTACTCCCCCGACACCTGGTACGCCCAGACCGGCACGTCCGAGACGGAGGCGATGTCCGAGAGCACGTCGAGATAGCTCATGGCGGGCTTCACCATCACCACGTCGGCTCCCTCGGCGAGGTCGAGGGTCGCCTCGCGCAGGCCCTCGCGGCGGTTCGCCGGGTCCTGCTGGTAGGTGCGGCGATCGCCTTCGAGCGTGGACTGCACGGCCTCGCGGAACGGACCGTAGAAGCTGGAGGCGTACTTCGCCGAGTACGCGAGGATCGCGGTGTCCAGGTGCCCGGCGCCGTCGAGAGCGGCGCGGATCGCTCCGACCTGGCCGTCCATCATCCCCGAGAGCCCGAGCAGGTGGGAGCCGGCCTCGGCCTGGGCGAGCGCCATCTCCTCGTAGCGGAGGAGCGTGGCGTCGTTGTCGACGCGCCCGCGGTCGTCGAGCACGCCGCAGTGGCCGTGGTCGGTGAACTCGTCCAGGCACAGGTCGGTCTGCACGACCAGCGCGTCGCCGACCTCCTCCACGACGACCCGCGTCGCGGCGTTGAGCACGCCGTCGGGGTCGGTCGCACCGGAGCCGACCGCGTCGCGCGTGGTGGGCACGCCGAACAGCATCACGCCGCCGATCCCCGCCTCGGCCGCCTCCGTCACCGCTCCGCGGACGCTGTCCAGCGAGTGGTGCATCACCCCCGGCATCGACCCGATCGGCCGGGCCTCGGTGATCCCATCGGCCACGAAGAGGGGCAGGATCAGCTGCGCCGGGTGGATGCGCGTCTCCTGGACGAGACGGCGGAGTGCGGGGGACGTGCGGAGGCGGCGCGGGCGGATGGAAGTCATGTCCTCCAGCGTAATCCCGCCCCGCCGAGCACCCCCCGGGAGCGCGGACGCCCCACCCCGTGGAGGTGCTCCGGACGCAGGACGTCAGCCGAGAGGCGGGTCCCCGGCCTGTGGGGCGAGGCCCGCCCCTCCCGGCCGACGTCGCGCCGGAGAGGCGGCTCAGCGGGGAGCGCGCTCCGTGGCGACGGCCGCGACCGCGTCGATGAGGGAGGAGGCCGAGCGCTCGTCGGCGACGACGTCGACGCGCAGGCCGAAGGCGCGGGCGTCCTTCGCGGTCTGCGGCCCGATCGCGGCGACGAGGATCGACTCGGGCACCGGGCCGAGCTGCTTCTGGACCTGCTCCGCCACGCTGCCCGAGGTGACGAGGATCGCGTGCACGGCTCCGCCGGCGACATCCGCCACGACGCGCTCCTCCACCGGGACACCGACCGTGCGGTAGGCGACCACGGAGCGCACGTCGTGCCCGATGCGGGTGAGGCCCTCGGTGAGCAGCGGCTTGGCGATCTCGGACCGCAGCGTCAGCACGCGCAGGGGGTGTCGGCCGCCGGTGGCCTCCTCCCACTCGGCCAGGAGGCCGCGGGCGGAGTTGTCCTCGGAGGGGACGAGGTCGACGGAGTACCCGGCGGCGACGAGCGCGGCCGCCGTGGTCTCGCCGACCGCCGCCACCTTGGTGCTCGCGGGCACGGTGGTGCGCAGGAGGGACAGGACGTCGACCGTGGTGGCGCTCGTGACGGTCATCCAGTCGAAGGCGCCGGCCTCTAGGTCGGCGAGGGCCTGCTCGAGCGCCGGGAAGTCGTCGGTCGGCGCGAAGTTGATCATCGGAGCGACGACGGGCGAGGCTCCCTTGGCACGGAGAGCGGCGGCGACACCGTCCCCCCACGGGCCTCCGCGGGGGACGAGGATGCGCCACCCCTGCAACGGCTTCTCCCACTGGGAGTAGGCGGCGGGGACGATCACGAAGGGGCTCCCAGGGGTGCGAGTTCGGCGGCACCCGCACCGAGAAGCGCGTCAGCGAGCAGAGAGCCGCAACGGAACGCGGCTTCGACGACGGGCAGTTCGCGACCACCATACTGCGGATCCGCCCGGTGTCGACCACCGCCGACCGAACCGTTATCGACCGGCTCCGCGACCTCCCGTGCGAGGGACGCCGTGCCGTCGACGGCGAAGACCACGCCGTGCAGGACCACGCGGTCCTCCTCGACGACCGCGGAGGCTCCGATCGGAGCGGCGCACCCGGCCTCGAGGGAGGCGAGGAGCGACCGCTCGGCCGTGATCGCCGCGCGGGTCGGCACGTGCTCGACCGCCGCGAGAGCGGCACGCAGCTCCTCCGACGGCTCCTCGTCGCGCACCTCGATGGCCAGCGCTCCCTGACCGGGGGCGTGCGGGGAGACGTCGAAGCCGAGCACCTCGGTGATCGCGTCGACCCGGCCGAGGCGGCGCAGGCCGGACAGGGCGAGCACGATCGCATCCAGCGGCGAGTCGCTGCCGGGCAGCACCCTCCGGAGCCGGGTGTCGATGTTGCCGCGGATGTCCACGATCTCAAGGTCCGGACGGGCGGCCAGCAGCGCCGCGCGCCGGCGGGGCGAGCCCGTGCCCACGCGGGCTCCGACCGGCAGGGTCGCCAGGGTGAGCCCGTCGCGGGCGCAGAGCGCGTCGCGCGGGTCCTCCCGCTCGGGGACCGCTCCGAGCAGCAGGCCCTCCACCGGAGCGGTGGGCAGGTCCTTCAACGAGTGCACGATCGCATCGCAGCGCCCGGCGAGCAGCGCGTCGCGCAGAGCGCTGACGAACACGCCGGTGCCGCCGAGGGAGGCGAGCGGGCCGCGCATGCGGTCGCCGTCCGACTCGATGCGCACCAGCTCCACGGGGACCCCCGCGGCGGCCGACATCAGATCGGCCGTCATCCGGGTCTGCGCCACCGCGAGCGCGCTCGCGCGGGTGCCGACTCTGATGCTCACGACAGACGACTCCTCATCACGGTGCGACTCCCGCCAGGGCGGGCTTGAACCCCGCTCGCACGTTCTCGCAGCAGCCGGGGCGGCAGACGTCGTACCAGGGGCCGAGCGCCGTCATCGAGGGCCGGTCCTCGGTCGGCACGCCGTTGACGCGCTCGAGGACCAGGTCGATCAGGCCGGAGACGTAGACCGAGTCCGTGCCGGGGGTCGCGACGCGGAGCGCGACGAGTCCGTGCTCCTCCGAGGTCTCGAGGGCCTCGTTGTCGAGGTCCCACATGACCTCCATGTGGTCGGACACGAAGCCGAGCGGGACGATCAGCAGCGCGCGGCGGCCGCGGGCCGGCAGCTCCGCGATGGCGTCGTTGATGTCCGGCTCGAGCCAGGGCTGGGTGGGCGGGCCGGAGCGCGACTGGTAGACCAGCTGCCAGGGCACGTCCTCGTCCGTGGCGGCGGCCATGACGACCTCGGCGACGGCGAGGTGCTGCGCCTCGTAGGCGCCGCCCGGTCCGAACTCGTGCACGTCGACGACGGTGCCGTCGTCGTGGCGCTCGTGGGGTCCGCTGCGCTCGGCGTCGGCCATGGGGATCGAGTGCGTCGAGAACAGCACCTCCACCTCGGACGTGACATCGAGGTCGGGCATCCGCTCGCGCAGCTCGTCGAGCCCGTCGTGGACGGCCTTGATGAACGGCATCACGAAGCCGGGGTGGTCGAAGAACTGGCGCACCTTGTCGATCCGCAGCTCGCCCTCGAGGCCGGTCGCGTCGAGCGCCGCCGCGTAGTCCTCGCGGTACTGCCTGCAGGACGAGAAGGAGGAGTACGCGCTGGTGGCGATGGCGAGCAGGTTGGTGAACCCGCGCTCCTTCGCCTCGGCGACGGCCTCGCTCATGTAGGGCGCCCAGTTGCGGTTGCCCCAGAGCACGGGGAGGTCGATGCCGCGGTTCGCGAGCTCGGCCTCGAGCGCCTTCTTCAGCGCACGGTTCTGCGCGTTGATCGGGCTGACGCCGCCGAAGTGGCGGTAGTGGTGGGCGACCTCCTCGAGGCGCTCCTCCGGGATGCCGCGGCCGCGGGTGACGTTGCGGAGGAACGGGATGACGTCGTCCTGACCCTCGGGCCCGCCGAAGCCGGCGAGGAGGATCGCGTCGTAGGCCACGGGGACCTCGACGTGCTCGGGGCCGGACGCCGCCGCAGGGGTGGCCCCGCGGACGAGGATCGGCTCGCTGGTCGTGTCGCTCATCGGAGCACCTCGGCGATCTGGTCGGCGTCGATGCGCCGTCCTGTGTAGAAGGGGACTTCCTCGCGCACGTGGCGGCGGGCCTCCGTGGCGCGCAGGTCGCGCATGAGGTCGACGAGGTTGACGAGCTCCTCGTCCTCGAGGGCGAGGATCCACTCGTAGTCGCCGAGCGAGAACGAGGCGACCGTGTTGGTCAGGACGGAGCGGAACCGCGAGCCCTGGCGCCCGTGCTGGGCGAGCATCGCGCGGCGCTCCTCCTCGGGGAGGATGTACCACTCGTAGGAGCGGACGAAGGGGTAGACCGTGAGCCAGCGGGCCGGCGCCTTCCCGCGCATGTAGGCGGGGAGGTGGTTCGAGCTGAACTCGGCGTCGCGGTGCACGCCCATCGCGTTCCACGTCGGCAGGAGGCCGACCAGCAGCTCCGTGCGCCGCAGCTCGCGGTAGGCCCGCTGCAGCTCCTCGGGCGCCGGGCCCGTGAGCCACAGCATGATGTCGGCGTCGGCGCGCAGGGCCGAGACGTCGTAGGTGCCGCGGACGGTCACGCCCTCGCCCTCGAGCTGGGCGACGAGGTGCTCGTACTGCTTCACCGCGGGATCCACGGCGTCGCTGGAGAGGGTGAACGGACGTGCGGGATCCCTGCGGAGAACCGCCCAGAGCGTGTATCCCAGGGCCTGATCGGAGTGATCCTGATCGGCGGGGGGCTGCGGCGCCGGAGCGGCGGCGCTCGTGTCGGGGGCGGACTGAACGGGACCCGCCGTGCCGGCGGTCTGATCGGTCATTCTTCCATCATCCCTCCGCTCGTGCCGATGCACAAAAGCGGCGGGGGCTCTGGCGCCGGAGGGCCCGGGACGCTAGCGCCCCGGGCCCTCCGGCACTCAGTCCTCGATGATCTGCTTCGCGACGCCCCAGACGACGAGGCCCACGGCGGCGGCGGCGCCGACCGCTCCGGCGATCAGCGCGGAGGGGTTCTGGCGGCGCACCACCTGGAGCTTGCGCTCGATCGTCCGCTGGGCGGTACGCACCTTGCGCGGCACGTTGACCTTGTACTCGATCGCGTCGAGGGTCGCGGCGAGCTCGGAGCGAGCGCGCTCGATGTCGGCCTTCAGCTGGCCGGGCTTCAGCTCCGCCGGGTCGACGAAGCGGGGCGTGGTGCTGCTGACGGATCGCTCAGTTGTCATAGCTGCCCACTCCCTTGAACGCCTGGACGTCCTTCTTGATGCTGTCGATCGAGTCCTGCGGCACCGGCGGCACGGCCTTCTTGATGGAGCGCACGCCGACGAGGGCGAGGATCACGGCCACCAGGAGGAAGAAGACCGTCACGATCAGCGCCGACAGCCAGGCCGGAAGCCAGGAGGCGATGCCGATGATCGCGAAGGCGACCAGCGTCGCCCACGCGGTCAGGAGGAGGAAGGCCGCGACCGCGAACAGGCCGACGGCCAGACCCGCGCTCTTCGCCTTGCCCGCCAGCTCGTTCTTCAGCGAGGCGACCTCGGCCTTGACGAGCTCGATCACGAGGCCGGGCAGGTCGCTGACCAGCTCTCCAAGTGATCGGGCGTTCTTGGGATTGCGTTCGTTCACCACGGGAGCTCCTCGAGGGTGGGACGTGCCGGCCGGCGCGCGCCTGGCACGGCCGGAGGGATGAGCACTAGGCCCTGCTGGTGGAGGTGGACGTCGTCGACCCGCCGGAGCCGGCCGACGCCGCGGCCTCATCGACCTTCGAGGCCGCCTTGCGGGCGGCGGCCGACGCCTCCGCGTCGCTCGCTCCCTGGGCCTTCCTGCCGCCGGACACGGCCTTGACGACCACCGAGCGCACGACCTCGTACGCCTTGTCCGAGACGCTGCTCAGCTGGGTCTTCGCAGCACCGCCGACGGCGCCCGCGACGTCCTGCACCGGCTGGGTCCGCCAGAAGCGGCCTGCCGCCGAGGCGATCTGCTCGTACCGCTTGCGGCCGGCGCGTGCTCCCAGCACGTACCCGGCTGCGGCTCCTGCCACGAAAAGAATCTTGCCCTTCACGCCTACTCCTCGTCCTGGGTCGCTCTCGCGATCGTCCACGCGGTCGGTGACCACTCGTGCCGGGGCACGCCGCGCGCTCGCGCGGATGCCTGGGCCTAAGAGTAGCCGTCGGCGTCGCGGGCGTCGCTCGGCAGCCCGACTCCTTGACGCACCAGTCGGCGCCGGATAAGGGCGGCCGTCTCGGCGGCGTGCGGGAGCACCGAGGCGAGGCCCGTGCCCGCGATCCAGGTGCCGGTCACGGCGACTCCCTCGATCGGGAGGAGCGCCTCGCGGAACGCCTCCAGGTGCGCACGGCGGCCCAGCGCCGCGGCGGGCCGGACGTTGGCCCAGCTCACCCGGGCGGAGTCGACGAGCGACGCCGGATCGAGGGCGAGTCCGAGCAGCGTCGAGGCGTCGAGCAGGGCGATCGCCGCCGCCTCGGCATCGGTGCGCCCCTCGAGCGGCGGGCGCTCGCCCGGGCGCCCGTAGGAGAGGCGCAGCACGTGGCGCCCGGGAGGGAGGGAGGCGGCCAGCCAGTCCCACTTCGCGGTCGCGTGCGTGATCGCCTTGGCCGTGACGTCGGTGGCGGTGGGCGCCACGAGCACACCGGAGCCGCGGGGGGCTGCGTCCAGGCGGGCGTCGTCGAGGACGAGGGTCACCAGCTCGACGGAGTCGTGGGGCGCCTCGTCGGCGCGCTCCGCGACGGCGGGGGCGAGGCCGGCCAGCAGCGCCCGGGCGTCGCGCTCCGGCGTCGAGACGATCACCGCTCGGGCGCTCAGAGTGCCGTCGGCGAGGGTCAGGACGAAGTCGCCGTCGGAGCCCTCGAGCCGCTGCACGGAGGCGCCGGTGCGGATCTCGCCGGAGAGGTAGTCGATCCGCTGGACCAGCGCGGCGACCAGGCGGTGCATCCCGCCCTCGAGCCCGCGGACCGCGACTCCGGCCGGGAGGTTCGCGCGGAGGGCGGCCACTGCCCGGGCGAGGGAGCCCGCGCGGGTGAGCGCGCCGTTCAGTCCGGGTGCGGCGAGGTCGACGTCGATGTCGTCCGGCCGGCTCGAGTAGACGCCGGAGACGACCGGCGCGACCAGGTCCTCGAGCACGCGCTCGCCCATCCGGGTGCGCACCAGCTCGGCGAGGGAGTGGGCGCGGCCGATGCGCAGCACCGGCATCAGGGTGTCGAGCCAGGCGCGCCAGGCGCCGCGGCGGCCGATCGCCCGCACGACGTCGGGGGCGAGCGGCGTGCCGGGGATGCCGAGGATGCCGGCCCGGGGCGACGGCACGGAGCGGCCGCCCGAGAGGTGCAGCCACGAGCCGTGCGTCCGCGGCTCGACGATCGACTCGGCGAGCGGGACGCCGTCGAGGGTCAGCGCGGCGAGCGCCCGCTCGACGTGGCCGCCCCGGGTGGCGAAGCTCTCGGCGCCCGCGTCGAGCAAAGCGCCGGCCAGCGCGAGCGGGGAGACCGAGCCCCCGACCCGCTCCCCCGCCTCGAGCACCACGACGCGCAGGCCGATGCGCAGGCACTCCGCGGCGGCGGCGAGCCCCGCCACTCCGCCGCCGACGACGGCGACGTCGTACGACGCCGCGTCGCGGGGGCGCTCCTCGCTCACGGCCGCCAGGCGTGCACGAACGCGACGAGGCGCGTGAGCACGTCGGGGTCGGTCTCGGGCGGCACGCCGTGGCCGAGGTTGAGCACGTGCGCGGGGGCGCTCAGGCCCCGGCGGAGCACGTCGTCGACGTGGGACTCGAGGACCTCCCACGGCGCGGTCAGCAGCGCCGGGTCGACGTTGCCCTGCACCGGCACGAAGCCGCCGAGGCGGTGGTTGGCCTCGTCGAGCGGGATCCGGTAGTCGACGCCGACCACGTCGGCGCCGATGCCGTGCATCGCTCCGAGCAGCTCGCCGGTGCCGACGCCGAAGTGCACGATCGGGACGTTGCGGCGCGTCTCCCCGTGGTCGAACGCCAGGTCGCGCACGTGGACGAGGGCGCGCGCGGAGGCGGGAGCGACGTGGGTCGTGTAGTCCGAGAGCGAGAGCGCCCCGGCCCAGGAGTCGAAGAGCTGCGCGGCGCTGGCCCCGGCGAGCACCTGCGCGCGGAGGAAGCGGCCGGTGACCTCGGCGGTCCACTCCATCAGCTGGGCCCAGGCGGCGGGGTCGGCGTGCATCATCGTCCGCGCGCGCAGGTGGTCCTTGGACGGGCCGCCCTCCACCAGGTAGGCGGCCAGGGTGAAGGGAGCGCCGGCGAAGCCGATGAGCGGGGTGTCGCCGAGGCCCGCGACGGTGCGGCGCACGCCCTCGCGGATGGGCTCGAGCGTCTCGTCGAGGACGGACGGGTCGATCGAGGCGAGCTCGGCGACGTCGGCGGCCGTGCGCACCGGCTTCTCGAGCACCGGACCGCGCCCGGGGACGATGTCGACGCCGACGCCCGCGAGCCGCAGCGGGATCACGATGTCGCTGAAGAAGATGGCCGCGTCCACTCCGTGGCGCCGCACCGGCTGCAGGGTGATCTCGCTCGCCAGCGCCGGGTCGAGGCAGGCGTCGAGCATCTTCGTGTCGGTGCGCAGGGCCCGGTACTCCGGGAGGCTGCGGCCGGCCTGGCGCATGAACCAGACGGGCGTCCTCTCGCCCCGCTCGGAGCGGTAGGCGCGCAGGAGCAGCGAGTCGGCCGTGCGGCCGGCGGAGAGGGGGTGCAGCGGATCGAGCAGGCCGTCGGTGGGGGAGGTCACCGCGGCATTATTCCAGGCGCATCCGTGCATTCCTCCCCAGTCCGGGACCCCGCCCCGCAGAGCGCGGGTAGACTGACGTGGTGCTTCTGTGTCTGACGGCGTCGCACAAGAACGCCAGCTTCGATCTCCTCGAGAAGCTCTCCGTCGACTCCTCCGCCGTGACCGCGGCCCTCTCCGAGGGGATCGACTTCGTCTCCGGAGCCGTCGTCGTCGCGACCTGCAACCGCTTCGAGGCCTACCTCGACATCGAGGAGCCGCTGACCGCCGCGCAGGCCGTCGCCGTCGAGGCCGCCACCGCCGCCGTCAGCGCCGCGACCGGCGTCGAGCAGGACGAGCTGCGCGGGAGCGTCGACGTCGTCTCGGGCGACCGGGTGGCCGAGCACCTCTTCGCCGTCTCCAGCGGGCTCGAGTCCGTCGTGGTCGGCGAGGGCGAGATCGCGGGCCAGGTCCGCCGGTCCCTCGAGGAGGCGCGCCGCCTCGGCACCACCTCCTCCGAGCTCGAGCGGCTGTTCCAGCGCGCCTCGCAGACCTCGCGCGGCATCAAGAACCGCACCGGCCTCGGCAGCGCCGGCCGCTCGATCGTGCGCCTCGCGCTCGACCTGGCCGCGAGCCGCGTCACCGACTGGCGGGCCGCCCGCGTCCTCCTCGTCGGCACCGGCAGCTACGCGCGGGCGACCGTCGCGGCCCTGCGCGACCGCGGAGTGGTCGACATCGCCGTGCACTCCCCCTCCGGCCGCGCCGAGGGCTTCGCCGCCCGCCGCTCGCTCCGGCCCATCGCCGCCTCCGATCTCGCGCTCGAGGCGGTCTCGGCCGACATCGTCATCACCTGCACCACGACCCAGGAGCCGGTGCTCGACGCCGCCCTGCTCGCCGCCGGGCGCCTCCAGGGCTTCTCCCGCGAGCGCCAGCTCGTGATCGACCTGGGCCTGCCGCGCAACGTCGCCTCCGACGTCACCTCGGTCGCCGGCGTCGAGCTCCTCGACCTCGAGACGATCAGCCTGCACGCACCTCTCGACGTGCTCGACGCGTCGCAGCAGGCGCGCGCGCTCGTCGACAAGGCGGCCCGGAAGTTCTCGGACGTCGCCGACGAGAAGAGCCTCACTCCGGCCGTCGTCGCCCTGCGCGCCCACGTGTTCGACGCGCTCGACGCCGAGATCGAGCGGGCCCGGTCCCGCGGCGACGAGGACGGCCGCACCGAGCAGGCGCTCCGCCACCTCGCCGGCGTCCTGCTGCACACCCCGAGCGTCCGCGCCCGCGACTACGCGCGCGCCGGAGCCCAGGGGGCCTACCTCACCGGGCTCGAGGCGCTC
Organism: Rathayibacter sp. AY1B8; assembly: GCF_002932775.1. Taxonomy (NCBI): domain Bacteria; kingdom Bacillati; phylum Actinomycetota; class Actinomycetes; order Micrococcales; family Microbacteriaceae; genus Rathayibacter; species Rathayibacter sp. AY1B8. The sequence continues at coordinate 44,838 of NZ_PSWJ01000004.1, forward strand.
TTCGGCATCGAGGTCCCGGCCGAGCCCGCCGCCTCCGCCCGCCCCGACGCGGACGCCGCCACCGCGTGAGCCTCCGGCTCCCCTTCGACGCGGAGCCGCTGCGCTCCGCGCCGCTGCTCACCGAGCGCCTGCTCCTGCGTCCCCTCGGACCGGAGGACGCCGAGGACCACGCGCGCTACCAGGGCGACGCCGACGCCGTCCGGTTCCTCCGCTGGCCGGTGCGCACCCCCGAGGAGTCGCGGGCGCACCTGCAGCGCCGCCTCCCCTCGACACGGCTCGCCGCCGACGGCGACGTGGCCGTGCTGGCGATCGTCCCCCGGGAGGGCGTCCTCGCCGGGCGGATGATCGGCGACCTCACGCTCATCGCGACGTCCGTCGAGCAGGAGGCGGTCGAGATCGGCTGGGTGCTGCACCCGGAGGCGCAGGGGCGCGGCTACGCGACCGAGGCCGCCCGGGCGCTGCTCGACCTCGCGTTCGACACCCTCGGCGCCCACCGCGTGATCGCGCAGCTCGACGCTCGGAACACCGCCTCCGCCCGCCTCTGCGAGCGCCTCGGGATGCGCCTCGAGGCGCACCACCGGGAGGACGAGTTCTGCAAGGGCGAGTGGACCTCGACCCTCGTCTTCGCCCTGCTCGCCCGCGAGCGCTGACCGCAGGGCCGGCTGGACCGCGTTCGGCGGGACGCCGCCGGCCCGTCCGGTCGGCGGCGTCCCGGAGGAGCGTCAGGCCCCGCGGAGCCCGGTGAAGAGGTACGACTCGAGCTGCTCGAGCGGGATGCGCTCCTGCTTCATCGTGTCGCGGTCGCGGACGGTCACGGCGTCGTCCTCGAGCGAGTCGAAGTCGACGGTCACGCAGTACGGGGTGCCGATCTCGTCCTGGCGGCGGTAGCGGCGGCCGATCGCTCCGGAGTCGTCGAAGTCGACGTTCCAGAGCTGGCGCAGCTGGTCGGCGACGCGGCGCGCGAGCGGCGAGAGTGCCTCGTTGCGCGAGAGCGGCAGCACGGCCACCTTCACCGGCGCCAGGCGCGGGTCGAGGTGCAGCACGGTCCGCGTCTCGACCTTGCCCTTGGCGTTCGGCGGCAGCTCCTGCTCCTCGTAGGCGTCGACGAGGAACGCCATGAGCGCGCGGGTGAGGCCGAACGACGGCTCGATCACGAACGGCACGTAGCGCTCGTTCTTGTTCTGGTCGAAGAACGAGAGGTCCTTGCCCGAGTGCTCGATGTGCGTCTTGAGGTCGTAGTCGGTGCGGTTCGCGACTCCCATCAGCTCGCCCCACTCGCCCGAGGCGAAGCTGAAGCGGTACTCGATGTCGACGGTGCGCTTGGAGTAGTGGGAGAGCTTGTCCTTCGGGTGCTCGTACTGCCGGATGTTCTCGGGGTTCATCCCGAGCCCGACGAACCAGTCCCAGGCGAGCTGCATCCAGGTCTCCTGCCACTCCTCGTCCGTGCCGGGCTCGACGAAGAACTCGAGCTCCATCTGCTCGAACTCGCGGGTGCGGAAGATGAAGTTGCCGGGGGTGATCTCGTTGCGGAACGCCTTGCCGATCTGGCCGATGCCGAAGGGCGGCTTGCGACGGGCGCTCTGCAGCACGTTCGCGAAGTTGGTGAAGATGCCCTGGGCGGTCTCGGGACGCAGGTAGTGCAGACCCGACTCGTCGTCGACGACGCCGAGGTAGGTCTTCATCAGGCCCGAGAACTGCTTGATCTCGGTCCACTGGCCGACCTTGTCGGGGTGCTCCGGGTCCGGGATGTCGGCGAGGCCGTTCACGGGCGGGTGGCCGTTGACCTCCTCGTACTTCTCGAAGAGGTGGTCGGCGCGGTAGCGCTTGTGGGTGATCAGCGACTCGGTCAGCGGGTCCGAGAAGACGCCGACGTGTCCCGAGGCGTGCCAGATCGCCGTGGGCAGGATGACCGCGGAGTCCAGGCCGACGACGTCGCCCCGGCCCTGCACGAAGGTCTTCCACCACTGGCGCTTGATGTTCTCCTTGAACTCCACGCCGAGCGGCCCGTAGTCCCACGCGGAGCGGGTGCCCCCGTAGATCTCACCCGAGGGGAAGACGAATCCCCTGTGCTGCGCGAGGGTGATGACTTTGTCGAGGGTGGTGGGTTCTGCCACGGGTTGCTCCTCAGCTGTTCGGGCGCACGGGGCCCCGGCGCGCGCCGGCTGCGCGCGTCCTTCTGGTGTGCCCCCATGGTAGCCGCGGGGGCGCCGAGCCGGTCCGCCCGCGGCGGGCATGATGAGCGGATGAGCACCCTCCCGCCGATCGTCGTGTCCGCCGTCGCCGTCCTCCGCGACCGGCACGTCCTGATGGTCACGGCGCGGGGCCGCGACGTCCTCTACCTCCCCGGCGGCAAGGTCGACGAGGGCGAGAGCGGGATCGAGGCGGCGGCCCGGGAGGCCCGCGAGGAGCTCGGCGCCGTCGCGCTCGGCCTCGAGCCCCTGTTCACCGTCCGCACCCAGGCGCACGGCGAGCCGGAGGGGCGGGAGGTCCACATGAGCGTCTTCGCCGCCGAGCTCGACCGCGAGGCGCGCCCGAGCGGCGAGATCGACTCTCTGCACTGGGTCGACGGCTCCGATGCGGGCCGCTGCCCGCCCGCCGGGGTCGAGACCCTCCGGCTGCTGCGCGGTCTCGATCTCGTCGACTGACCCTCCGGCGCCGGGCCGACCGTGGGGCGGCTAGCCTCGTGGCGTGGAGACGAGACGGCGTGCACGGGACCGGTCGAGCGCGGAGGAGCCGGACCGGCTCGAGCCGGTGCGGCTGGAGGCGGCCGTGCCCATCCTGCGGATCTTCTCGGTCGCCAAGGCGGGCGAGTTCTACGTCGACTACCTCGGCTTCGAGGTGGACTGGGAGCACCGCGCCGCGCTCGACGCCCCCCTCTACCTGCAGGTGTCGCGCTCGGGGCTCCGCCTGCACCTCAGCGAGCACCACCGCGACGGCAGTCCTGGCGCCGCCGTGCACGTCGCCCTCCGCGGTGTCCGCGAGCTGCACGCCGAGCTCGACGCGAAGGCGTACCCCTACCTCAACCCGCGGATCACCCGCACGCCGTTCGGCTTCGCGCTCGACGTGATCGATCCGTTCGGCAACCAGCTGCGCTTCGCGGAGCCGGCTCCGGTGCCGCGCCTGCCCTGATCGGTGCGCGTGCGAGTGCTTGTACAACCTGAGCGCCGACTGATCAACCGTTCACCGGCCGTCCATGCACTTCGGAGTCCCATCCTTTAGCGTGGCCCCGATGGCTTCACGGGGGACGATCGAGCGGCCGGTCACGGCCCGGGCAACGGGACGGCAGCGCCGGCCGCGGCTCCGCTTCATGGAGGCTGCACCGCTGGCGACGGGCATGCTGGGCTCGATCGCGATCCTCCTCGGCTCGCTCGGCGTGGGCTACCTGCCCGCCGGCTCGCCCATCCGCGACTGGCCTCTCGTCGCCTCGATCCGCGCCACGGGCTGGCTCACCGAGTCCAGCGGCGCCCTCGTCGTGGGCGGCGGGATGCTGCTGCTGATCGCGTGGCTCCGCCTGCGCACGGTCGCGCTCGCGGCGGGCCCCGGCTCCGTCCGCACCATCGTGGTGGCGGCCCTCGCCTGGACCGCTCCGCTCCTCGTGACGGTGCCGCTGTTCAGCCACGACATGTTCTCCTACGTGGCGCAGGGTCGCCTGATGACCCAGGGCATCGACCCCTACACCCACGGCGTCGCGACGCTCCCGGGCTGGTTCGACCTCGGCGTCGACCCGCTCTGGGCCGACACGCCCACGCCCTACGGGCCCCTCTACCTTTTGATCGAGCGCACCGCCGTGCAGTTCGCGGGCTACGGCGCACCGGAGCTCTCGATCGCGATGCTCCGCGCCGTGTCGGTCGCGGGCGTGGCCGTCATGGCCGTCTACGCGCTCCGCCTGGCGCGCCTGCGCGGCCTCTCGGTCCCGCTCACCGCCTGGACGATCGTCGCCAACCCGCTGACCCTCGTGCTCTTCGTCGTCGCCGGCCACAACGACTCCGTGATGCTGGCGCTCATCCTCGCGTCGCTCTACTACGCCCAGACCGACCGGCGCATCGCCGCCGTCGTGCTGATGGCCGGAGCGATCGCGATCAAGCCGATCGCCGTGATCGCGCTCCCCGTGCTCGCGCTCCTGTGGCTGCGCCACGACGCGACGTGGCGCGAGCGCACCCGCGGCTGGCTCTGGACGGGCGCCGGAGCGCTCGGCCTCGTGGTCGCCGTCGGGCTGCTCGCGGGCGTCGGGGTCGGCTGGGTCGCGGCGATGGTCGTGCCCGGCTCGATCCTGCACTGGTACGCGCCGATGTCGTTCGTCACGGTCTCGGTCTCCCGCGCCGTCGAGTTCACCGGTCACGACCCCGCCGCGGCGATCGCCGTGGTCAAGATCCTCGCGCTCGGGCTCGCCGGCCTGATCGCTGCGCGCCTCATGCTGTCGCGGCGCTCCATCGATCCGCTCGCCCGCCTGTCCGGTGCGCTGCTCGCGTTCGTGACGGCGTCGACCGCCATCCACCCCTGGTACGCCCTCTGGATCCTGCCGATCGCCGCGCTCGCGCGCCCGTGGAGCCGCTCCCACGTGCACCTGGCGGTCTACGCGTCGATCTTCCTCATGTGCGTCACGCTCGCCGAGCCGATCGACGGCGGAGGCGGCACGATGGACCAGATCCCGGCGCGGGTCGCGACGATCGCCGCGATCGCCGTGGTCGGGATGTACGTCCTCCTCGGCTACACGGACGAGGAGCGGGTCGAGGGCCTGCCCCTCGTGCGCGCGCTGCCGTTCGGCTCCGTGATCCTCGCCCGCCTCAGCGGCGGCCGCCTGGTCGACGCCCGGATGGCCGCGACGCGCCTGCGCGACTAGCCGGAGCCGCGGCTCAGGAGTCGGACTCGTCGCTCCGACGGCGAGTGCGGCGGTCGAGCGCGGCCTGCGCCGTCTCAGCGGCCGAGTCCGGGGAGCCGACCGGCCCGGTGGGTCCGGCGAGGGTGCTCGAGAGCGACGACAGCCAGCCGGAGTCGTCGCGGCCGACGTTCAGCGCCTCCGAGAAGAGGGGGAGGTCGCTGCGGGCGGCGTGGATCGCGTAGGACTCGCGGGAGAACCCGTTGTCGGGGACGACGGGCGTCCTGCGGGACGCGCGCGTGGCGTCCGGGGCCTGCTCCTGTCGCGAGGCGTCCGACGCCTGCTCCTGGGGGGCCTGCTCCTGTCGCGAGGCGTCCGACGCCTGCTCCTGGGGGGCCTGCTCCTGGGCGGCCTGCTCCCGGCGGGCGTCGCGCTCGTCGCGCGGGGTGCTGCTGTCGTGGTCCACGGCGGTCCTCCTGCTCTCCGCCCCGAGCGGAGGGACGGGCGCCGCGATGACGGGGCGGCGCCCGGTCAGGCTACCCCTCGTTCAGGGCGTGGCGTCGTCGGTGGCCCCTGATCGTGGCGCGGGGCGCCAGACGACCAGCTCGGTCCGGCGCTGCGCGCGCGTGCCGTGGCGCAGAGTGACCACGTCCCCCTCGAGTCCGGCGGCGAACACGCGGCGGCCCGGCCGGTTGAGGAGCTCGTCGGCGAGGGCCGACTCCAGCTCGCGCACCCGCTGCGAGAGCGACTGCACCTGGTTCTCGAGCTGCAGGACGCGCGCGATGCCCTCGAGCGAGACGCCCTCGGAGGAGAGCCGGGCGACCTCGCGCAGCTGCACCACGTCGCGCATCGAGTAGCGGCGCGACTTGCCCGCGGTGCGGGTCGGGCTCACGAGCCCGAGCCGGTCGTACTGCCGGAGCGTCTGCGGGTGCATCCCCGCCAGCTCGGCGGCGACGGCGATCGCGAAGACGGGCGTGTTCTCGTCCATGTCTCCTCCTCCGACCGGTCGCGCCGATCCGGTGCTAGTAGCGGGCCTTCTCCAGGATGTCCTCGCGCGGGTCCTCGTCCGGCTCGGCGGCGGCGTAGGCCTCGAGGGCTTCACGGGCGGCGGCGGACAGGTGGCTCGGGACGGCGACCTGCAGGACGGCGAGCAGGTCGCCCGTGCCCTTGGGGGTCGTGACGCCGCGGCCCTTGACGCGCAGGACGCGGCCGCTCGGGGTGCCTGCGGCGACCCGGAGCTTGACGGGCTCGCCGCCGAGGGTCGGCACCTCGATCGTCGCGCCGAAGACGGCCTCGACGAAGGTCACGGGGACCGTCACGCGCAGGTTCAGCCCGTCGCGCTCGAACACCGGATGCTTGCGGACCGAGACGGTGAGCACCAGGTCGCCGGGATCGCCGCCGTCCGGGCTGGGGCGGCCCTTGCCGCGGACGCGGATCTTCTGGTCGTCGGCCACGCCGGCAGGGATGCGCACCGAGAGGGTGCGCCCGTCGCCGGTCTGCAGCTGGACGGTGTCGCCCCGGGTCGCGGTGCGGAAGTCGATGGTGGTGCTGGCGGTGACGTCGGCGCCCTTCTGCGGGCCGCCGAAGCCGCGGTAGCCGCCGCTGGGCTGGCCGAAGCGGCTGCCTCCGCCGCCGAACATGCCGCCGAGGATGTCCTCGAAGCCGGGCGGCGGGCCCTGCTGGGTGCTGTAGGAGGTGCGCCCGCCCTGGCCGAACATGCCGCCGAAGACGTCGTCGAACCCTCCGGGCTGGCCTCCCGCGGTGAAGCGCGCTCCGCCCCCCATGGCGCGGATCTGGTCGTACTCCTTGCGCTGCTCGGCGTCCGAGAGCACGGTGTACGCCTCGCTGATCTCCTTGAAGCGCGCCTCGGCCTTCGCGTCCCCCGGGTTGGAGTCGGGGTGGAACTGGCGGGCGAGCTTGCGGTAGGTCTTCTTCAGGTCCGCGGCGGAGACGTCCTTGGACACGCCGAGGACCTTGTAGAAGTCCTTGTCGAACCAATCCTGGCTGGCCATGTGCCTCTTCCTGTGTCGAATGCGGCGAGGGACCCCGCCCCGGTCCGGCAGCGGGCTGCCGAGCGGGGCGGGGTCCTCCGCGGTGGTGGTGCCGGTGGCGGTGTCAGTCGGCGGGGACTGCCACGACCACCTTGGCGGCCCGCAGCAGCGAGCCTCCGAGGTAGTAGCCCGCCTCGACGACGTCCGCGACCGTGGAGGTCTCGGCGCCGGGGGTGGGCTGCTGGAAGATCGCCTCGTGGATGTTCGGGTCGAACAGGTCGCCCACGGCGCCGGTCTTCACCAGGCCGAGCTTCTCCACTCCGCCGCGCAGCTTCTGCGCGATGGCCGTGAAGGGCCCGCCCTCGGCGAGGTCGCCGTGCTTCTCGGCGCGGTCGAGGTCGTCGAGCACGGGGAGGATGACCTTCACCGCGTCGCCGATCGCCCGCTCCTTGTCGATCTGGCGGTTCGCCTCGGTGCGCTTGCGGTAGTTCGCGTACTCCGCGGTGACCCGCTGGAGATCGGCGAGGTGCTCGGCCGCGAGCGTCTCGGCGCTGGACTGTCCCGAGAGGAACGAGAGGTCGGCGTCCGAGAGGCTGGTCTCGACGTCGGGCCCCTCGGCCTCGATGAGGCCCTCCTGGTCCTGGGCGTCCTGCGCCGCCTCCGCTCCCGCCTCGCCGCCGGTGGCCGGCTGCTCCTCGGGGAGGTCCTGGGGCTCGTTCTCGGCTGCCATGGCTACTTCGTGTCCTTCGGCTCGTCCTCGTCGATGACCTCGGCGTCGACGATGTCCTCGTCGTCCTTCTTGTCACCGTCGGCCGGAGCGTCCGCGGGGGCGCTCTGCGCGGCCTGGTCCTGGGAGTAGATCGCCTGGCCGATCTTGGTCTGCGAGGCGTTGAGGGCGTCGAACGCGGTCTTGACGGCCGCGTCGTCGTCGCCGGCGAGCGCGGTCTTCAGCGCGTCGACGTCTCCCTGCACCTCGGACTTGACGTCCTCGGGCAGCTTGTCCTCGTTGTCCTTGATCAGCTTGTCGATCGAGTACGCCAGGGTCTCGGCGTTGTTGCGGATCTCGGCCGCCTCGCGGCGGGCCTTGTCCTCGGCGGCGTGCTCCTCGGCCTCGCGGACCATGCGGTCGATGTCGTCCTTGGGCAGCGACGAGCCGCCCGTGATCGTCATCGACTGCTCCTTGCCGGTGCCCTTGTCCTTCGCGGACACGTGGACGATGCCGTTGGCGTCGATGTCGAAGGTGACCTCGACCTGCGGGATGCCGCGCGGGGCCGGCGCGATGCCGGTCAGCTCGAACGTGCCCAGGTTCTTGTTGTCGCGGGTGAACTCGCGCTCGCCCTGGAAGACCTGGATCGCGACGGACGGCTGGTTGTCGTCGGCCGTGGTGAAGGTCTCGGACCTCTTGGTCGGGATCGCGGTGTTGCGCTCGATGAGCTTGGTCATGATCCCGCCCTTGGTCTCGATGCCCAGCGAGAGCGGGGTCACGTCGATCAGGAGGACGTCCTTGCGCTCGCCCTTGAGGACGCCGGCCTGCAGCGCGGCGCCGACGGCGACGACCTCGTCCGGGTTGACGCCCTTGTTGGGCTCCTTGCCGCCGGTGAGCTTCTTGACGAGCTCGGCGACGGCCGGCATGCGGGTCGAGCCGCCGACGAGGACCACGTGAGCGATGTCCTCGACCTTGACGCCCGCCTCGGCGATGACGTCGGTGAAGGGCTTGCGGGTGCGCTCGATCAGGTCGCTGGTGAGCTCCTCGAACTTGGCGCGGGTGAGCGTCTCGTCGAGGTTCGCCGGACCGTTCTCGGTGAGCGAGAGGTAGGGCAGCTGGATGCTGGTCGAGGTGCTCGAGGAGAGCTCCTTCTTCGCCTGCTCCGCGGCCTCCTTGAGGCGCTGACGAGCGATCTTGTCCTTCGAGACGTCGACGCCGGTCGAGTCCTTGAAGCGCTTGACCAGGTGGTCGACGACGCGCTGGTCCCAGTCGTCGCCGCCGAGGCGGTTGTCGCCCGAGGTCGCGCGGACCTGGATGGTCGAGAAGTCGTCGTCCTTGCCCACCTCGAGGAGGGAGACGTCGAACGTTCCGCCGCCGAGGTCGAAGACGAGGATGAGCTCGTCCTCCTTGCCCTTGTCGAGGCCGTAGGCCAGCGCGGCCGCGGTGGGCTCGTTGATGATGCGCAGGACGTTGAGGCCGGCGATCTCGCCGGCGTCCTTGGTCGCCTGGCGCTCGGCGTCGTTGAAGTAGGCCGGGACGGTGATGACCGCGTCGGTCACCTTGTCGCCCAGGTACTGCTCCGCGTCGCGCTTGAGCTTGCCCAGGATGCGGGCCGAGATCTCCTGCGGGGTGTACTTCTTGTCCTCGACGCCGAAGGTCCAGTCGGTGCCCATGTGGCGCTTGACCGACGCGATGGTGCGGTCGACGTTGGTGACGGCCTGGCGCTTCGCGGTCTCGCCGACGAGCACCTCCCCGTCCTTGGTGAACGCCACGACGGACGGCGTGGTGCGGAAGCCCTCGGCGTTGGCGATGACGGTGGGCTCGCCTCCCTCGAGGACGGCCACGACAGAGTTGGTGGTTCCCAGGTCGATGCCTACGGCACGGGACATATGCGTTGTTCTCCTTCGCGATCGGCGTCGCGCGGGCGGCTGCCGGTCAGTTGACGGGTGGTGCGGAATCCTCTGCGGGAGTTGAGCCCCGCACGCTCAAGTTTACGCATCCGTCGTCTCGCGTCAAGTCCGGAGGCGAGAAGTTGAGTCGCATCGGCTCAACTCTCAGACTCGCGGGTCCCGCCGCTTCCGGCCGTTCACCTCCTCCCCCTACGGTGGGCCCATGACGACGCGCACCGGCCGCTGGCCCGTCCTCGCCTGGGGCCTGTGGGACTGGGGCGGATCGGCCTTCAACGCGGTGGTGACTACCTTCGTCTTCACCGTCTACCTGACCACCGACGGGCTCTTCGGCACCTCGAGCGGAGTCTCGGCCGCGCTCGGCTGGTCCCTCGCCGCCGCCGGCGTGGTCGTCGCCGTGATCGCGCCGATCACCGGCCGCCGGGCCGACCTCGGCGGGCGCCGCCGGCTCTGGCTGGGGATCCACTCCGCCGTCGTCGTCCTCTGCATCCTGCTGATGTTCCTCGTGCGCCCCGACCCGGCCCTCCTCTGGCTGGGACTCGGACTGCTCGCGGTCGGCACGGTCTTCTTCGAGTTCGCGAGCGTCAACTACAACGCGATGCTCCTCCAGGTCTCGACCCGGGCGACCATCGGCCGCGTCTCCGGTTTCGGCTGGGGCATGGGCTACGTGGGCGGGATCGTCCTGCTGCTGATCGTGTACTTCGGCTTCATCTCGCCCGAGGTCGGGCTCTTCGGAGTGACGGGTGACGACGGCCTCGACGTGCGCGTCTCGATCCTGGTCGCCGGCGTCTGGTTCGCCGTCTTCGCCCTCCCGGTGCTGGTCGCGGTGCCGGAGACGCCGGCACAGGCGAGCCGGGCGGAGCGCGTCGGCGTGATCGCCTCCTACCGCGCGCTCTTCGCGCAGGTCGCCGCCCTCTGGCGCGAGAGCCGCAGCACCGTGGCCTTCCTCATCGCCAGCGCGGTGTTCCGCGACGGGCTCACCGGGGTCTTCACCTTCGGCGGCGTGCTGGCGCAGGGCACCTTCGGCTTCGACGCCGGCGAGGTGATCCTGTTCGCCATCGCCGCGAACGTCGTGGCCGGAGTGGCGACCATCTCGGTCGGCGCGCTCGACGACCGCATCGGCCCCAAGGCCGTGATCGTCGCCTCGCTCATCGGCCTGGTCGTCTGCGGCACCGCCGTCTTCGTCCTGCACGACGGGGGGAGCACGGTGTTCTGGATCTTCGGCCTGCTCCTGTGCCTGTTCGTCGGCCCGGCGCAGTCGGCGAGCCGCAGCTACCTGGCCCGCCTCATCCCGGAGGGACGCGAGGGCGAGATCTTCGGCCTCTACGCGACCACCGGGCGGGCGGCCTCGTTCCTCGCGCCCGCCGCCTTCGCAGCCACCGTCTCGATCGCCGCGGCCGTCTCGGGCAGCGGCGAGGCGAACGTGCAGTACTGGGGCATCCTCGGGCTCGTCCTCGTCCTCGCCGTGGGGCTGGTGCTGCTCCTGCCGGTGCGCCGCCCGCCGGCCACCGCTCCCGTCGTGCCGGAGCCGCGGCTCGCTCCGCCCGCCCGCCGGGACTGACGAGGCCCGTCCCGCGGGAGACGCGGGCGAGGCCCCTCCCCGCGCGCCGCCGGCCGCGGATCAGACCGTGGCGATCCAGAACACGATCAGCAGGAGCGTGACGAGGAAGCCGGTCAGGAAGTTCAGCGCGAGGAAGCGCTTCCAGCCCGCATTCGCCCGCTCCGCCTCGGCGTCCTCGAGCGACCGGTACGGCCAGATGCTCACCGCGTACGGCACCGCGAGGATCGCCGCGAGGGTCCCCGGCCAGGGCAGCAGGAGCAGGAGCAGGCCGCTCGCGACGTAGGCGGCGATGGCGAAGCGCGTGGTCGCCTTCGCTCCGATCACGGTCGCGATCGAGCCGATGCCGCCCGCGCGGTCGGCCAGGATGTCCTGCACCGCGCCGAAGGCGTGGCTCGCGATCCCCCAGAGGAAGAACGCCACGAGCAGCGCCACCAGAGGTCCGGTGACCACGGTGCCCGCGAGGGCGATCCCGTAGACGGCCGGGCTGACGAAGTGGGTCGCCGAGGTCAGCGAGTCGACGAACGGGCGCTCCTTGAAGCGGAGCCCCGGCGCACTGTAGGCGATCACGGCGAAGACGCTGATCGCGAGGACAAGCCACGAGACCGGTGACCCGAGCAGCACGAGCGCCACCAGGAACGGCACGTTCGTGGCCACCGCCGCGATCAGCGTCGCGCGGTGCTCGCTCCGGTCGAGCACGGCGCCCTCGACGCCGCCCTTGCGGGGGTTCCGCAGGTCGGACTCGTAGTCGAAGACGTCGTTGATCCCGTACATCGCGAGGTTGTAGGGGATGAGGAAGTAGATCGTGCCGAGCACGAAGGCGAGGTCGATCTCGCGGGTGGTCAGCAGGTACGCCGCCGCGAACGGGTAGGCGGTGTTGACCCAGCTCAGCGGGCGGCTCGAGACGAACAGCGCGCGCAGCCGGTTCACGGCTCGCTCCGACGACGCGAGGGCAGGAGCACCCAGAGCGCCGGGAGGGCGAGGGCCGCGGCGATCGCGTAGGCGAAGTCCTCGATCGGAGCGACGCCGATCCGGATCCCCGAGATCAGGTCGTCGTCGTAGGCGACCAGCAGGCCCACTCCGATCATGATGTTGTCGAAGACGGCGGTCATCACCAGCAGCACGGCGAGCGTGCCGAGGACGGCGGGCAGGCGCAGGACGCGTCGGCGCAGCGCGAGCAGCAGCAGCACCAGCACCACCGCGAGGAACACGGCGTTGAGGAGGAGGTAGGTCACGCGCGCGCCTCCGCCCGCCGGGAGACGCGCTGCGAGAGGAAGCCGTGCACGTCCATCGTCAGGTAGCAGAGCAGGGTGAGGAAGAGGACCTCCTCGACCGGGAGCTCCGGCGCGATCTGCAGGCCGGTCATGTAGGAGGTCTCACCGCGGAAGAAGACGCCCAGGCCGATCCCCACGAGGTCCCAGACCAGGAAGAACGCGACTCCCGCGGGCAGCACGATCGCCGCGCGTCGCGCGTCCGCCCAGAAGAACAGCCGGAAGCGGCGGTCGAGCACGATCATCCCGGTGATCGAGACGAGGAGCGCGAGCAGGTAGAGGATCCCCACGCCTACTCCCCCACGGCGACGGGCGCGACCGGAGCCGACGGCGCTTCCCGCACGGGCAGCGGCTCGGTCGACACGTCGCCGCGCACGCGCTTGAGCATGACCTCGGCGCTGATGATGCACATCGGCAGGCCGATGCCGGGGATCGTGGAGCTGCCGGCGAAGAGCAGTCCGTCGACGTGCCTGCTGACGTTCCCGGCGCGGAAGAAGGCGCTCTGCGAGAGGACGTGGGCCGGTCCGAGCATCGAGCCGCGCCAGGCGCCGAGGTCGCTCTCGAAGTCGGCCGGGCCGATGGTGCGGCGGACGACGATCCGCTCGGCCAGGTCGGTCGCGCCGGTCCAGGAGGCGATCTGCGCGATGGCCTGGTCGGCGATGGCCTCGACGCGCGCGTCGCCCGCGCCGTCGACTCCGCCGTGGCCGATCGAGGTGTCGGCCGGGATCGGCACGAGCACGAACAGGTTCTCGTGCCCCTCCGGAGCCGTGCTCGCGTCGGTCGCGCTCGGGCGGCAGACGTAGATCGACGCGGGATCGGGGACGGTCGGGTGCTCGCCGAAGATCTTGTCGAAGTTGTCGCGCCAGTCCTTCGTGAAGAGCAGGGTGTGGTGCTCGAGCTCGGGCAGCTCCCCGCGCACGCCCAGGAGGACGAGGACGGCGCTCGGGCCGGGCTCGCGCTTCTCCCAGTAGGCGGGCGGGTAGGTCCGCAGCTCCTCGGGGAGGAGCGACTGCTCGGTGGTGAAGAGGTCGGAGGCGTTGACGACCAGGTCGGCGGGGATCCGCTCCGTGCCGTCGGGGCCCGTGAACTCGACTCCGACGACCTCGGCGCCGCGGCGTCCGCCGCGGGGCGAGCGGGCGGTGAGGATCCGCGTCGCGGGCGAGGACGTGCGGACGGTGACGCCGGCCTCCTCGGCGACGTCGGCGACCGCCTCGATCAGCTTCGTGAATCCGCCCATCGGGTAGAGCACTCCGTCGGCGAGGTCGAGGTGGCTCATCAGGTGGTACATGCTCGGCGCGGCGAACGGCGAGGAGCCGAGGAAGACGGCCGGGTAGCCGAGGATCTGGCGCAGCCGGTTGTCGGTGACCGCCGTCGCCGCGAACGTGTCGAGCGGCGTGAGCAGCAGGCGGCCGAGCCTCCCGGTCCGGCTGAGCACGTCGCGGCGCAGCAGCGGGAGGAAGGAGGAGAAGCTCGTGTAGAGGAAGCGGCGCTTGGCCATCTCGTAGGTGTCGCGCGCGGAGTCGAGGTACGCGCGCATCCGCTCGCCCGCTCCGGGCTCGATGCTCTCGAAGAGCGCGAGGTTCGACTCGAGGTCGGCGAGCACGTCGATCGGCTCGTCGACGCCCTCGCTGTAGACCCGGTAGCCGGGGTCGAGCGTGACGAGGTCGAGGCACTCCTCGGCGCTGGTGCCCATCAGGCGGAAGAAGTGGTCGAATACCTCGGGCATCAGGTACCAGGAGGGACCGGTGTCGAAGCGGAAGCCCTCGTGCTCCCACGAGCCGGCGCGGCCGCCGACGGCCTCGCGCGCCTCCAGGAGGGTCACGTCGTAGCCGTCGCGCGCGAGCAGCGCGGCGGAGGCGAGCCCGCCGATCCCGCCGCCGATGACGACGGCGCGGTGCGGGCCGGTCCTCGAGCGGGTCGCGCGGACGGGGCCGGGGCCCAGGCGCGGGCCCAGCGTCGACACGGCCGCCTTCGCCGCGAGCGCAGCCTTGGCGGCCGTGGGCACGCTGACGCGGGCGCGGAGGAGCTCCGCGGCGGGCGTCGCGCGGATCCGGTCGGCCAGGGCGGCGAAGAGGGAGTGAGCGAGCAGGACCGCGCGCCGGCTGGAGCGCGGGAGCTCGGGCACGATGGCGGCGGCCTCGGCGAGGTCGTCGTCGAGGTCGGCGAGCAGCGAGGCCTTGTCGCGCTCGGAGAACGCCCGCGGGTCGACTCCGGGGAAGTAGCTGCGGCCGAGGCCGTCGACGTCGGCGGCGAGATCGCGGAGGAAGTTGACCTTCTGGAACGCGGCGCCCAGGCGGCGCGCTCCGGCCACGAGCCGCGCGCGGGCGGCCTCGGAGACGAGCCCCGCGTCCGGCGCCGCGAGGAACACGTGCAGGCACATCAGCCCGACGACCTCGGCGGAGCCGTAGACGTAGGCCTCGAAGGACTCGGGGGTGTGCTCGGTCTCGCGGAGGTCGGCGCGCATCGACGCGAAGAACGGCCGGGTGAGCTCGGTGCCGAATCCGGTCGCCCGCGCGGTCCGCGCGAAGGCGTGGATCACGAGGTTGGAGCTGAAGCCGGAGGCGAGCGCGCGCTCGGTCTCGGCCTCGAAGGCGTCGAGGGACTCCTCCACCGCGGCCCGATCGAGACGGGCCTCCTCGGCGACGCCGTCGACGATCTCGTCGGCGACGCGCACGAGGGCGTAGACGTCCTCCACCCGCTCGCGGACGCCCGGAGCGAGCAGGCGCGTGGCCAGCCCGAAGGAGGTGGAGTAGCGGCGGATCACCTGCGCGGACGACTCGTGCGCGACGCGGTCGTACAGTTCGCTCTGGCGGCTCATCGTGCCACCGTACGGGGGCACGGCCGGGCGGAGCGCATCGTCGCGCGCATCCGCGCGTGGCGGACAGCGCTCATCGGGTGCGCCCGACCACGCTGGCCACGAGCGGGCGGACCTCGTTGCGGAACGCCTCCGACACCGCGGGGGTCTCCAGAGCCGCCCAGGCGCGGTCGGCGAACTGGTTCGCGAGCCCCTCGGCGTAGCTGCGGGCGCCGCACTCCTCGAGGATGCCGCGCACCTTCTCCGCGGTCTCGGGCGCGAGGTGCTCGTCGCCGATCAGCGCCTCGATGTCGGGCCAGCAGTCCGTGCCGGCCGCGTGGGCGATGAGGACGGTGCGCTTGCCCTCGCGGAGGTCGCCCAGCGTGGTCTTGCCGGTCTGCCCCTCCGAGCCGAAGACGCCGAGCAGGTCGTCGACGATCTGGTAGGCGATGCCGATCCAGCGGCCGAACTCGCCGAGCGCGTCCACCGCGGCGTCCGAGGCTCCGGCGAGGATCGCTCCGGCCTGCAGCGGCGCCTCGAACGAGTAGACGGCCGTCTTGAGGCGCTCCATCTCGAGCACCTCGTCGACCGAGGGCATGCCCGGCATGAGGGAGAAGTCCACATCGGCCAGCTCACCCGCGGCGGAGGCGAAGACGGCCTCGTCGAGCAGGGTGAGCAGGCGGGCCCGCACGCCGTCGGAGGCGCCGACGCCCTCGACGAGGCGGTGGGCGCCGGTGAGGGCGAGGTCCCCGGCGATCACGGCCACCGAGGTGCCGCGGTGCTCGGCGATCGGGATGGAGAGGCCCGCGGTCGTCGCCTCGTCGCGGTAGCTGCCCGAGACGTTCGGGCCGCCGCGGCGCACGAAGTCGCGGTCGATCACGTCGTCGTGCACGATCAGCGCGGTGTGCAGCAGCTCGAACGCCGCGCCGAGATGGGCGGCGGCCTCCGGATCCTGGCCGCCGTGGGCCTCGTACGCCGAGATCACCATCAGCGGGCGGAAGCGCTTGCCGCCGCGGGTGTTGGCCTCCAGCGTCTGCCAGAGGGTCAGGTAGCGGGGTCCGAGACGCACCGCCCGGGACCTCGCCAACGAGAAGAACCTGTCCAGGACGGCATCGACGTGCTCCTGCCTCAACCGGGACAGAACCACGGGGTCGCGCGTATCCACGTGGGAAGGCTAACAAAGGGGAGAACCAGGACGATAAGCCGGCTGATGTGTTGCGGCGTGCTTGACTTGCGGGTATGACTTCGCCAGCCGCCACTGTGCAGACGGACCGGATCGAGCAGGTGGTCCTCCTCGACGAGGCCGGGAACGCCGTGGGGGTCGCCGACAAGGCGACCGTGCACGACACGGCCACTCCCCTGCACCTCGCGTTCTCCTGCCACGTCTTCTCCCCGGACGGCGCGCTTCTGGTGACCCGCCGCGCACTCGAGAAGCGCACCTGGCCGGGCGTCTGGACCAACTCCTTCTGCGGGCACCCCGCCCCGGGCGAGCGGATCGAGGACGCCGTCGTCCGCCGGGCCGAGCGCGAGCTCGGCGCCCGGCTGGCCACGCTGGAGGTCGCCCTGCCGGACTTCCGCTACCGCGCGGTCGACGCGTCCGGCGTCGTCGAGAACGAGATCTGCCCCGTCTACACGGCGACGCTGTCGAGCCGCGACGCCCTCGATCCGCGCCTCGACGAGGTCATGGACTACGAGTGGGTCGACGCCGAGGCGACGCTCGCCGCCGTCCGCTCGACCCCCTGGGCGTTCTCCCCCTGGCTCGTGCTGCAGCTCCCCCGCCTGCTGGGCTGACCCCTACGCCCTGATCCCTGCGCCGGAGTCAGTCGGTGTAGACGTCCGTGCGGTGGAAGTTGAGCGCCGACCGCGACGCGGTCGGACCGCGCTGGCCCTGGTACCGCGAGCTGTACTCCGCCGAGCCGTAGGGCTTCTCGGCGGGCGAGCTGAGGCGGAAGAAGCACATCTGGCCGATCTTCATCCCCGGCCAGAGCGTGATGGGGAGCGTCGCGACGTTGCTGAGCTCGAGGGTGACGTGGCCGGTGAAGCCCGGATCGATGAACCCGGCGGTCGAGTGGGTCAGCAGTCCGAGCCGTCCGAGCGAGCTCTTGCCCTCGAGGCGCGCCGCGATGTCGTCCGGCAGCGACACCTCCTCGTAGGTCGAGCCGAGCACGAACTCTCCCGGGTGGAGGATGAACGGCTCGCCCTGCGGCGTCTCGACCAGGCGGGTCAGCTCGGGCTGGTCCTCGGCCGGATCGATGTACGGGTAGCGGTGGTTGTCGAACAGCCGGAAGAAGCGGTCGAGGCGCACATCGACGGACGACGGCTGCAGCATCGACGGATCGTGCGGGGCGAGCCCCACGCGGCCGGAGGCGAGTTCGAGCGAGATGTCGCGGTCGGAGAGGAGCACGCTGCGATCCTAGGGCGTGGCGCGACCCGGGGGCATGGGCCGGCTCCGGGCCTTGCTACGATGTCCTGGTGCGCCCGAGCGGCGCCGCGCGAGTGTAGTTCAATGGTAGAACTTCTGCTTCCCAAGCAGATGGCGCGGGTTCGATTCCCGTCACTCGCTCCATGGCCTGGTCAGCGGCCGTTTCTGCTCCGGTCGGCACTCGCCGCCTGACCCGAAGCTCGCTACTTACTCGCTACTTTGCCTGCAAACGGCGTGTCAGAGCAGGCGTGCGTTCGCCGGATCAAGAGCCGCGAACCAGAACGCCGTGTCTTCCTCGGAATGCACGTGGACGGCCACCTCGACCATGTAATCGGACCAGTACTCGTCGTCGAGCGTGATGATCTGCACCTCGTTGAGGTCCAGGAACGTAAG
The DNA here is from genome assembly GCF_002932775.1 of Rathayibacter sp. AY1B8. Taxonomy (NCBI): domain Bacteria; kingdom Bacillati; phylum Actinomycetota; class Actinomycetes; order Micrococcales; family Microbacteriaceae; genus Rathayibacter; species Rathayibacter sp. AY1B8. The sequence goes on from NZ_PSWJ01000004.1 coordinate 62,696, forward strand.
TGTTGCTACCCAGGCTGTCCGCTTGTTTGCGTCCGCGAAGGCGTGAGCGGCAACAATGCCATGGAGGAGCACGCTGGCCTGCATATAGATCGTCGGGTGAAGCAACGTGCCCCCATCGAAGGAAGCTTGAGGGCGCCCTACAGCGCCCTCAAGCTTGCTTCGATCGATCAGAGACGCTCCGTCCAGAGCGTCGTGGAGCTCGATGACTTGGTCGACGGAGAGGAACCGCGTCACTTGTGGGCGAGGAGCGCAAGACCGGCGCTCCATCGCTCAATGATTCGGCGCGCAGCCGCCGCAACCTCGGCTGAATCGGCCTGAACCGGCCGAGCAGTCCGGCGAGGTATGTCGCCGCCCTCAAGTGCCATGCACGAGTAGAAGTCCAACATCGTCTTCTGGCTGACGACTTTTCGCGAAGGAGCACCACCGGGCAAACCGCGACGCGCCTCGAGCCAGGGCGCGTCGTCATGCGTCAGCTGGATCAGCTCCTCGTACCCTCGGTCGCCATAGAAAGCGAGTACAGAGTCGAGCGTTTCCTTCACCTCGTCTGACAGCTCAACTTCCGCCGGTAGCACTCCGTACTTGTTCTTCGCGTAGACGGAGCGCACCACGGGCCCGTTCGACCAAGCCTGGAAGTCCTCGTCGAAGAGGGGGCGCGCGGTCCAAGCCAGGTTCCATGCCTGGGCAAAGTAGACGAGCTTCTGCAGCTTCATGCTGTCCCAGCTCGGGACGCGACCCTTCGTCGCCAGGTAGCCAGCAACTTCGATTGCGGTCGTCACGGTCACCAACCCCTCTCTTCTTCCAGGAACGACGGAGACCCCAAGCGAATCGGGTGTCCCTCTCGTTGGAGGACGTGAGGGTGGCGGTGCGGCGGGGTCCTCGAATCAGTATTGCACGCTCGAAAATCTGAGCGGCGAACGAATCACCGCGGTTGACTTCGCACGCCGCAGACGCTGCGCGAACCTCTCAGTTGGCGAACGCATCGAGCACGTCTGAGACGTCGGGGCGCATCTTCGCCCGCTCGATGTAGTTGCGGCGGGTGACTGCCACATCCGCTTGTCCGAGCTGATCCTTCGCCGCCACCTCGCCCCGGGTCGCGTCGAGCAAGGTCGCGACCGCCTTCCGCGGGAACTTCGGCGTGATCCACGCGACGTCTGTATCCGCGAGCGCATCGCGCCACTGCACCCTCATGTTCTCCGGCCACCGCAATGTGCCCGTAGAGGAGGGGAACACCCACTCGCAGTACGAGGCCCGGCGCCGACGGATCATCACCTGATGGAGGAAAGGTGGCAGCACCAGCGTCCTCAAGCCGGACGTGCTCTTCGTCCACTCCTGACGGTGCAGACCCTCCCCCGGCACCCTTGTGACGGTGCCACAGATGGTGACGGTCGCCGCGTCTAGGTCGACGTCGACCCAGCGCAACGCGAGAGCCTCGCCGGGCCGCGCTGCGGTGCCGACGAGGAAGTCCCCGAGATCCGCGAGGTCTCGAAGAGAGCCCGACCGGTGGGTTGGCCGCTGGTCGTACAGGCGCAGTGCTTCGCGCATCGTCCGGATCTCATCGATCGTGGGCGCGCGTACATCCCGTATGTCAACGGACGGCGCACGTATGCCGGCGGCGGTGTTCGTCGGAGCGGCGTCGTATCGGACTGCGAGCTTCATCATCCCTGAAAGCACGACTGCGACCATGCGCGCTTGCGCGGGGCCAGACTGCTCGGCGACGCGTGCGACAAGACGGTCGAGTCGTGCAGTCCCTGCTTCCCTGATGCGGACGTCGCGGATCGCCCCAATGTGCTTCGCGACGGTCGACTCGTATCGGGCGACAGTAGCCGCAGCCTTCCGGTCGGATCGCACCTGCTCGAGCCACTTCGCCGCGAGCTCGGCCATCGTGCTTTCGCGGGTTAGGATCTCGGCCGTCGGAGCGAAGCGATCCCGCAGCGCTGCGCGGAGCGCCGCCTCTGCGGCCGCCGCTGATCTCCCCGTACGTTGCGCCTTCCGGGTGCGTCCGTCGGAGTCGCGGTAGTACGCGACTGCAGTGGGCTTGCCCGCGACGGTCGTTCGTCGGATGGTGCCCCAGGTCTCGAGTGGTAGCGGCGGCCTACCCATGGTCGTTCCTCTCGTCGCGGTGCACAGCGGTCGACGCCTAGCCCTCTGCGCCAGTCCGCTTCCGGACCGTGCCGTAGGGCTCCACCACTGGGCTAGATCCCCAGCCGGTGGTGTCGAAGGGCTCGGGTAAGCGCAGCCCCTCCTCCACGAAGATGAGCGCCGTGGCCGGCGTGACATCGAAGTCGGCGAGAGTGTCCTCGACCTCCTTCAGGACGGCGAAGCCCGAGGTCCCGAGCGCACGAGCCATGCCCTCGAGCTGGTCGATGTCGATCGGGCGCTGCCCCCGGAGCATCTTCGAGAGCTGCGACTGCGAGACGCCGACGGCGGCGGACAGTTCAGCCTGGGTCACCCCGTAGCGAGCTACTAGGCCGCGCAGGATGGCGGCGGTCTGCCGCGTATAGTCATGGACCGAGGAGTTCGTCACGGGTTCAGTGTGTCAGATTTGACCCGATTTAGTCCAGCTGGTCGCGGGACTAGTTCATCTGGACTAGATTATTCCACATGAACTACGACACCCCGAACTCCCGAGCGGGCCGTGCCATTCGAGTGCTACTCGCCGAACGCGGTGAGTCGATCGAGGCGCTGTCCGATGGGACAGGCATCTCGAACTCTACTCTCAAGCGCCGCCTGCTCGGTGCGACGTCCTTCACGATCGACGAGCTCGGTCTCGTCGCTCAGTACTTCGACGTGCCACTTACGCACGTCGTCGTCTCCCCGGCCGAGCGCGAAGCTCAAGCGGCGGCGGTCCTCGCCTGATGGAGAAGCTGCTCGCCAGTCCGACTGCGTCGACTCACCTGGTCGGTCCGGTTCTCCGTACGCCAGATGCCGCCGCCTACTGCGGGATCAAGCCCCAGACCCTCTACAACCTCGTGCACCTCGGCGAGGGGCCCCGGCATTACAAGCAGGGCAGGCTCCTCGCGTTCTACCCGACCGACCTCGACGAATGGCTCACCTCACGGCTCACCCCCGCGCCCTGACGGCTCGGCTCGTGACAGAGCAAACGCCTCGCAGCTGGAACTACGAGGCGTTCGAACAACAAGAAGGAGTCCTTGAAATGCTCACCGCAATCGTATCCCAGTCGGCCAACATCACAGAAGGAGCCACCCGCCCGCCGCGCGATGCCCGCTTCCCCTCCGAGGTCGTGCCGGTCATCGACATCCTGACCTCGGACATCGATAACCACCTCGGGCGCACCCTCGCATGGCCCGACCGCGTGTACGTCAATCGCCGGCCCGACGGAAGAACGACTTACTCGACCCGCGCCGCGATGCCCGACTTCGAGCGGCTTCACGCGAGCACCGACTGGCACCACGCCGACGGCTCGGCCTCGGGCCACTTCCTGGGCACCTACGGCGCCGAGGCGCACCCCGACGAAGCACGCACGCGCCTAGTCCTCCTCTCCGCCGTCCGCTGCACCGTCTACTCCTGGTGCTCCGGCCACGACGCGCTCGATCTGTCCCTCGAGAGCAGCACCGGCTACCACGGGGTCGACGACCGTGATCTCGCCGACTTCGCCTCCCTCGAAGCTGAGGTTGGCGGCAACACCCTCAAGGCGGTCGGGTCGAAGATCGACGACGAAGGACGCGACCGGTACAACGTGCTCCTCGAGATCGACCTCACCGTCGGCAAGGCCGGGCTGCGCAACCTCGTCGCCGAACTGCGCAGCATCGCAACCAATCTTGATGCCGAGGCCGACGGCATGACGGATGACGAGCTGTGAGGGCATCGCGGTGGGCTCCCCCACCTCCCCCTCTGACCGCCGTCGTCGTTCCGACCCTTGTAGGTGAGGAATTGCACGTGTCCATCGCGGCCGAGCAGACGCTGACCGTCACACAGGCACGTGTTCTCGCTCGCCAGATCATCGCGACCGCCGAGTGGTCCGCCGCCGAGAACACCAAGACCGTCAACGCTTCGCGGTACGTCCGCGACCCGATGGCAGGAGCTACCGCATGAGCGCCGAAACTTCGACGCCCGCCGTCCCCCCGATCGCCTGCGACCGCGCCGAACTACTCGACCTCATCCAGCAGGCGGAGAAGCGTCTCCTCGGTATCCGCAACGTGGTCGGGTCCGCCCTCTTCGCGAGCGGTCAGCCGGTTGTCAACACCTTCGAGGACAAGGTCGCGGGCCTAGGCGGGGGGCTACTCGCAACCCATTACGCCAGCACCGTGCTCGCCCTGGCACGCCGCGCTCTGACGACCCACCCGGCCGGCTCGCTTGAGCCTCACCTCCTCGGGTTCGCGGAGTCGATCGCTCGCAGTGTGCTCAACGAGAACCGGGAGGCGAGCACGCCGTGAGGATTCGAGCAACGAAGCCCGAGTTCTGGCGATCCAAGACGATCGCCGCGCTCACCTGGGAGCAACGCCTCGTCCTCAAGGGCCTCGAGTCCTACGTGGATGACAACGGGGTCGGCAAGGACGACCTCGAGACGATCGCCAGCGACGTCTTCGGTCGCGACCTCGCCAGGAGCCCTCGCGACACCCTCGCGAGGCTTACCGAAGCCATTTCCACCCTCCACCAGCACGGGCTGATCGCCCGCTACTCAGTCGAAGGTGAGGAATTGCTCTACATCGACAAGTGGAAGGACCTGCAGCGCATCGACAAGCCGGGCCGCGGACGTTTCCCCAGGCCAGACGGCACTTATGAGTACGCGGAGGTCGTCGACACCGCCTCCTACCGCGGCATTCGCGACACCCTCGCGAGGCCTCCCGAAAAGGTAGCGCCTGTAACAGGGGAACAGAGGAACAGGGGAACAGGGGAACAGCCTTCTTCGTCCGACGCTGACGCGTCCGACGGAGGGGCGTTCTCCTCCGACGTCCTCCACCTCTCCGATCTGCTCGCGACGCTCGTGAGAGCCAACGGCCACAAGGTCGGAACCGTCGGCAAGTCGTGGTGGCAGTCGTGCGACCGGCTCATCCGCCTCGACGGGTACACGCCCATCCAGATCGAGAACCTGATGCGGTGGGCCACGGCCGACGAATTCTGGTCCGCGAACATCCGCTCGATGGCGAAGTTCCGAGAGCAGTACTCGACGCTGCGCGCGAAGGCCAACGCGCAGTACAACCGCGACAACGGCGCAGGAGCTCGACCGACCGCAGTCGACGCGAACCTCGCCGCCTTCAACGCCCGATACGGAGGTGACCAGCATGAACTCGAAGGAAGCGCACCAGCTCCTCATTAGGGCGTCCGCGATCGACTCCCGGAAAATCTCGGACCCCATCGTTGCAGCCTGGCAAGAAGTGCTTGCCGGTGTCGCCTACACGGATGCCGTGAGGGCGCTCATCGAGTTCCGCCGCTCGTCGCCCTCCGTGTACCTCGAGCCCGGACACATCGTGCAGATTCTCCGCCGCGAGCATGCCCGTCTGATCGAGGTCCGCGGTCCGCACCCGGCTCCCCCGGTCGGAACCCGCTGGGCGGCCGACATCATTGACGACGTCACCTCGGTCGACGCGTACTCAGAGCCGCGGAAGGCCCTGTCGTGAGCCGGGCGCTTACCGTCGCCCGCGAACAGCGGGACCGCGCATTGAGGGCGCAGGAGGAAGCCGAGGCGCAGCTCGCGTCGGTGCTCCGAGACCGCGACCGGCTCATCGGGGATTCCTTCCGGCTCATCGGAGCCGTCGCGGGTGGTGAGAGCTCGAATGGCTGACGCGACCATGGCCCTCGTCGACGCCCTGCTCGCCAACGGAAAGACCGTGAAGGCCGCGGGGCAGGACAAGTGGATAGCGCAGTGCTCCGCGCACCCTGACGGCCGCCCCAGCCTGTCAATCAAGCGAGGCCGCGGCCAAGTGCTGACCTTCTGCTTCGCAGGATGCACAGCTGACGCGATCGCCTCGTCGCTCGGATGGACGATGTCCGACTTGTTCGACGACCCGAAGGGGATCGACTACGAGTACAAGCACGCCGGTCGCACGGTCCGGACTGTGCATCGCACCCCCGACAAGCGCTTCTTCCAGAAGATCGCCGACGACTCCGTCGTGCCCCTCTACGAACCGGCCGGCATCGACCTCGCTGCAGCGCTCGCGGAAGGAAGGGACATCTACGTCACCGAGGGCGAGAAAGACGCCGACGTGCTGGCCGGCGAAGGCGTGACCGCCGTATCCGCACCGATGGGGTCGAACTCGTGGGCGCGCGCCGACTACTCGTCGCTCGCCGGCCGCAGCGACCTCTACGTCGTCCAAGACCGGGACGAGGCGGGACGCACTCGCGGACCGGGCCTTCGCGCTCTCCTGGACAGACTGACGACCGGACAGGCGTACATCGTCGAATCCGCCGCGGGGAAGGACGCGGCCGACCACATCACGGCCGGGCTCGGGATCGCCGACTTCGTCCGCATCGAGGTCGCAGCCGACGCCGCACCCGTCGATCCAGCCTTCGAGGAGGCCGTCGACGCCGAACGCCGCTTCCTGGCAGTCAAGGCCGAAGCCCGGCGCCGAGACCTCGAGGATGCTGCCGGGACGACCAGCGCCAAGCTGCACCCGAAGCCACTCGGCGAGATCCTCGACACTCGGGTCATCCACGACTGGCTGATCCCCGACCTGCTCGAGCGGGGAGACCGTCTCGTCGTCACCGGAGGGGAAGGTTCCGGCAAGAGCCACCTGTTGAGGCAGATTGCCATCGCGATCTCCGCCGGCGTCCACCCCTTCGACCAGCGAGGGACCTTCCCGCCGCGGAAGGTGCTGGTCATCGACGCCGAGAACTCCGAACAGCAGTGGGCTCGCGGCGCCCGATACGTGACCAGTCACGTCAGCCGCATCGGGACAGGCGACCCCCGCGCGAACGTCATCGTCAGCGCCGGCATCCGCCCTGACCTCACCCTGCAGTCCGACATCAACGAAGTGCACGCCCTCCTCGACCACCACAAGCCAGACCTGCTCTACATCGGACCGCTCTACAAGCTCGTACCCAAGGGCCTCGAATCCAACGACGACGCCGCGCAGATGATCCTCACTCTCGACTCGTTCAGGGAACGCGGCATCTGCCTGCTGATGGAAGCGCACGCCGGGCACGCCAAGTCGCTCGGCGGAGACCGTGACCTCCGACCTCGCGGCGCATCAGCGCTTATGGGCTGGCCCGAGTTCGGCTTCGGCCTGCGGCCCGTCGAGGGCGACGACTCCCTCGTCACCGTCGTCAAGTGGCGCGGCGACCGGGAACAGCGCGAATGGCCCACCTACCTCCGTCGCGGAGCAGAAGGCGAACTGCCTTGGATGCCCGCCTACATGCCTCACGACCTCTAGGAGAACCGTCATGACCACTGCCCAGCCGGAACTCACCAACCCGACCGCACTGCCCTGCGTGAACAGCTGCGCCCGCCGCGGCACCGAGAAGGACGACCAGCCCGAGATCCTCGGCGCTCGTCACGGCCGCTTCTGCGACCGCTGCTTCCACTCGACCCGCGCCGGCCTCCGCCTCGCCCCCACACTCGCCGGACACATCGCCAACCTCATCGGCACGCCCGCCAGCGCCGACGAGTCCGAGATCTCCGTCCAACAGGAAGCGCCACTCCCGTTCAACACGTCCGCGTTCGACGACGTCAACGGCATCTACGAGGAGCTCGTACGCTTCGCCGGACTGTTCGCCGTCCGACTGAAGGTCACGAAGCCGCCCGTCGCCCTCAACGCCTGGCGCACCCCGACCGGACGAGTGAAGGGGTTCACAACCGGCGTCTCATCCTGGTCCGCGCAGCGCGAGACGGCCTTCATCGCCCGGTGGCTCGACGACCATCTCGAAGCGATCTTCAGCTCGGCGTTCACCGACGAGTACGTCGACGTCATCGACTACTTCATCGGCGAAGCCCGATACTTCCGATCCCTCGACCGCAAGTGGCCCCGGCAGATGACTGCAGCATGGTCACGCATGCCCCACACGGACGGCGTCACCTGCTGCTGGCCCCGACGCATCGCCATCTTCCCGGCCGAGACGGAAGGTGGCACCCGCACCATCCGCTGCGACGGCTGCGGGCACATCTGGACCGAAGACGAGTACTCCGCCGCGGTCCTCGCCTACAACGAAGAACAGCAGAACCTCCGTCGGCCGGGGCGAGGCCGCGACCACCTCATCCGGAAGTACGTCACCCCCGTGCCGGCGGAGGCTTCGTGAACACACTCGAGCACCAGTTCATCGCGGTAATCACTCGGCTCGGAACCGAGACCGCCGCCGCCGCACTCGCGGAGTGGCTCACCCTCGACGAACCAACGGCACAACTCGAGGCCATGCCAGCCGTACGAACCAGCACACGACGCTTCACCGCCTCGACGCTTGCACCGGAACACATCGGCGCCCGCGTCAGCTTCGCCCGTATCGGCGACGCGGGAGCGGGAGCGCGCATCGCTGGGACGCTGAAGCGCATCGATCCCGCCGTCAGGGCGAACGGTATGCCCGGCTTCAAGCTTCTCGTCGGTTTCGAAGTACACGGCCCACTCGCTCCGCACCACGAAGTAGTTGTCGACCGGCCCTGCGCGAGGAGCCGGCACTTCACGCGGTGATCCGATCCCGGCGCTACCGATTTGCTTTGCGTCTCGGTGGCGCGAGTGTAGGATGTCCCCAGACATAGAAGTGCACCCCACTTACGAACGAGAAGGCGCCTCACCGGTTTCGGGCTGAGGCGCCTCCGTCGTTGTCCGACTAGGCACCCGGGTGAACAGGTGACTGAACCAGCCGCGCCGAGGCACCACCGTACTGAGGTCGTCCTTGTCAAGAACTGCCCGCCACTTCACCGCGGCATGCTCGGCCAGAAGCGCACTCCCTAGCGAAATAAGCGCAAAGAACACGAGGACGCCCGTCTGCCACACCTGATGCTCCGACTGATCGATACCAGGCACGCCGGCAAGCAATAGTGCTGCCGCGGCTAAACCAAACCCAGTCGTATTCTCGCAGCGGCCCAGCACCCGTTCCGCCACTCGAACTAAGCCCTCGTGAGAGAGGCCGCCTGCCGTGTCGTCTCGTGCCGTCGCGAGCGCATCACCGATCGCCGCCGGCTTGATCTCTATCGTCCCTGCTGCAGAGTTCCCCATGCCAGTGACGATAGCGCGCTGACGGAACCCGACTTCGCAGCGAGCCCCTCTCAACCGGCAGACAAAGTGTCGTCGACAGCGGACGAGAACTGCGAACACCACTTGCCTCGGCCGTCGACACAGCAGCTAAGCGCACACGCAAGCGACGCGAGCACGAGGCAACACCCCGTAACCCGGATCGGAGCGGACGATGAAGTCATGTGCTTGCGGCGGAGACATGCACGCTTACGCCGACAGCCTCACCTACTGCGCGCACTGTGACACCGGGCACCCAGCCGGGACTTGCGCATCCTGCCTCGTCTATCAGCGCGTCACCAACGAACGAGCCAGGCAGTGAACGAGCCCGTGCCCGTTGGGTATGACGGCCAGGGTGCGCCGCTGTACACCTGGTCAGTAGGCGACCGCCTTGATGACGAAACACGGCGGCGGCTACTCGAGCGTAAGGCGTGACCACCAACCCGCGATACGCGAACGGGCACAGGCGCCGAGAGCTGCGCAAGCGCCTACTCGCAGCCGGCGCACACTGCGCGTGGCCTGCATGCCCATGGCCCACTGACTGGCTCAACGCCCAGACAGCCTTGGCACGCCACCACCACGACGACATGTTCCCCGAGGTCGACGAGATCCAGCACGCAAGCCGAGGCGGCGACCCACTCTCCCGCGAGAACACCCGACTGCTCCACCGCTGGTGCAACAACCAGCGGTCGAACAAGCCCGACCCCGAACCCCGAGCGCCCCGCCCGCCGATCATCGCATCGAGCGGATGGGGACCGGCATTAGGCGCGTGACAACGGCCGGACATCGCGCACCAGTTCGATGCCCCGCCGAAAGTCGCAGCGACCCCGCAGCGTCGCGACCCCATCGCCGTCGGCACCCTGGGCACCACCTCCCTCCCCCTGAGGAGGGGCGACCCCGGAGGAGTAGCGCCAATATCTCCCCGCCGGAAAAAACGATCGGAGGCCCGCGATGACGCGCAATCTTCGAGCCGTGGGTCCGGATGAGAAGGTCGAGCAGCCGATCGCGGAGACGATGGCCGGCGCTACGCAGCTCGACCGGCGCGCGTTCCTGGTTCGGGCGCGGAAGCAGATCGCGGACGTCATAGACGAGGGTGTTCCGCCTCATGCTCTAGCTCGTCTGATCGCGGAGATGGATCGGCTCGACGTCGAGGTGCGCCGGATGGACGCGTCGGCGAAGCAGGAGCGGGAACGGCAGGAGGGACGGCAGAGTGCGCGCCGATCCTTCGACCAGACTGCTATCTGAGGTCGCTCGTCACGTCATCATTCCCGAGGGCATCGTCGACTCTGTCTGGTACGAAGTTGAGGAGCGGTGCCGTGAGTGGGGCGACCAGTTCGACAAGTGGCAGGACGGCCTCGGGCAGCTGACCCTTGGGCTGCGTGCTGACGGCAAGTACGCCTGCACTGTCGGTGGCGTCACGTTCTCCATCCCGCGTCAGGTGGCGAAGACGTTCATCGTCGGCCGCATGGTGTTCGCGCTGTCCACGATCTTTCCGGAGACGACGGCGTTGTGGACTGCGCATCGTTCGCAGACAGCTTCAATGACGTTCCAGAAGCTCGCCGCGTACGCGCGGAAGCCGGCAGTCCAGCCGTACCTTGCTGTGAATCGCTCGGATGGTCTGAGGTCCACGAACGGGCAGCAGGAGATCGAGTTTCGGAACGGCTCTCGCATCCTCTTCGGTGCCCGCGAGCAGGGCTTCGGTCGTGGCTTCGACGAGGTCGACATCGAAGTCTTCGACGAGGCGCAGATCCTCACGGAGAAGGCGCTTGAGGACATGGTCCCTGCGGCGAACCAGTCGCGGAACCCGCACGGCGGTCTCCTCATCTTCATGGGCACTCCACCCCGTCCGGTCGATCCTGGCGACGCGTTCAAGGCTCGTCGCCGGAAGGCGCTCGCGATCGCTGGTGACAGCGCCGATGTGGTGGCGGTGGGTGGCAACAGCCTCTACATCGAGACGTCTGCGGACCCCAATGTCGGGAAGCCTGGCGGCCCGAAGCTGGACGACAAGCACCAGATCGCGAAGGCGAACCCATCTTACCCGCACCGCACTCCTCAGGAGTCGATCGATCGGATGCGCGAGAACCTCCCTTCGGATGACGCGTGGCTGCGGGAGGCTCTCGGACGATGGGATGACGAGTCGGAAGGCTCGCGGCTCATCTCGGCCGCGCTCTGGTCGCGGTGCGGCGTGGAGTCGGCGCCGGAGGGCATCCCTTCCTACGGCGTCGCCTTCTCTCAGGACGGTTCGAGAGTGTCGCTCGCCGGTTGCCGCAAGCACTCGTCGGGGTTTCACGTCGAGCTCATCGATGCGCAGAGCGGTCCTGTCGAGCTTGGCATCGGTGCTCTGGCGGACTGGCTCGCCGGGTGCTGGCGAGACTCGGCCGTCATCGTGATCTCGGGAGCGGCTGGCGCGAACGTGCTGCAGCAGGCTCTGCGCGACCGTGGCGTCCCTCAGCGGCTCATCACTGTCGCAACTACCCCGAACTACACGACTGCCTGCGCGATGACGTGGGAGGCCGTGAAAGACGGCACCCTGTCGCATCTCGACTCCGACGGCCAATCAGTTCTCGACGAGTCAGTGGCGGTGTGCGACATGAAGAAGCGGAATGCGGCCGGCGCTTGGGGATGGGAAGCGACAACCCCTGATGGGGATGAGACACCGATGGAGTCGATCAGCCTCGCCCTGTTCGGGTCGAGGACGAGCAAGCGAGTACCTGGACGAAAGGCGGAGCTCCTGTGATCGCTGTCGCCCCGTACTCCCCCGCTGACACCCTGCCCCGATTCATGTCGGGCGTCTCGGATGCCGAGTTCGACGTGATCCGTTCGCTGCTCGCTACGTGGCGAGAGAAGTACCCGCGCAACGTCCTGCGGTCGACGTACTACGACGGGAAGATGCTGCTCAAGCCGTCGGGCAACATCCCGCCGGAGGCATTCGCCCGTATGCGGGCGACGCTGGGTTGGCCGGAGAAGGCGGTCTCGGGTCTCGGGTCTCGAACCATTTTCGATGGCTTCGTGGCGCCGGATCAGGACCAGGACCCGTTCGAGCTCGGCGCTCTCCTCGACGACAACCGCTTCGATCTCGAGCTTCCGCAGGCGATCACGTCATCGCTCAAGCACTCGTGCTCGTTCATCACGACCCTCAAGGGCGACACTCAGTCCGGCGAGCCAGCGGTCATGATCCTTCCTCGTTCGGCCGAGTGGACTGCAGCGCTCTGGGACAAGCGGCGCCGCGTTGTTTCCGCGTTCCTCGCTATCTCGGAGCTCGACCGAGACGGGCGCCCGACCCGGATGGACGTCTACCTTCCGGCGGCCGTCTTGATCTGTTCGCGCCGTCCGTCGGGCGCTTGGGTCGCGGACCGCCGGCCGAACCTCCTCAACGAGGTGCTCGCAGAGCCCTTGACCTATGACCCGCAGCTTGACCGTCCGTTCGGACGTTCGCGGATCTCGCGCGCCGTCATGTCGATCACCGACAAGGCACTCATGAACGTCATCCGCACTGAGATCGGCGCGGACTTCTACGCGGCCCCTCGCATGGTCGCGCTCGGCGTCGCACCGGACACGTTCGCGAACGGCAAGTGGCAGGCCGCTATCGACCGCTGGTTCGCGCTCACGAAGGACGAGGACGGTGATACTCCTACCGTCCAGCAACTCCCGCAGATGACTACTCAGCCCCTCACGGACCTGCATCGTCTGTACGCCTCGCAGATGGCCGGGGAGACGGGTCTGCCGATTTCCTCGCTTGGCATCGTGCAGGACAACCCACCGTCGGCCGAAGCGCTCTATGCGGCCGAGAAGGATCTCATCGTGTCGGCTCGCGCGGCCACTCGCGGGTTCGGCGCGTCACTCCGGCAGGTCGCCCGTCGCGCGGTTCTACTGCGCGACGGCAGGGACGCCGCGACCGACGAGCTGCGCCAGATCAAAGCGAACTGGCAGAACCCTGCGTTCACGTCCCCGGTCACCGCCGCGGACGCGCTGTCGAAGCTCGTCACCGTGTTCCCGTGGCTCGGAGACACTGAGGTCGCTCTTGAGTACGCCGGGTTCTCGAGCGCCGAGATCACGCGCCTGCTTGCGGACAAGCGCCGGACCGAGGGTGCGTTCAACATGGCGGCGCTCCTCGCTGCACGCGGCGACGCAGGCGATGCGGCCGGAGGTTCTGCCCCCGACGCCGCCGATCTGAAGGCGAAGTTCGACGCGCTTGGCGTCGCCATCCGAGCGGGAGTCGATCCCGCTGCAGCCGCAGCGCGCATCGGCCTCGAGGGCATTCCATTCACCGGTGCCGTGCCCGCCTCGCTCCGCATGCCCGCGAGCGACGCCGGCGATCTCGAGGAGAAGTAGCGCGTGGTCACCGACCGGCAAGCGAGCGTCCTCCGGGATCTGCAGGCCGGAGTGGCGCGGCAGGTTCGCGAGGAGCTCGATCAGTTCTTCGGGTCGCTCAACCTCGACAAACCGGAAGCGGTCCGGGAGGCCCTGCTGCAGTACGTGCCCCTTCTGGTGCGTTCGTATGGGCAGGGTGCCGCTTCGGTCGCGGCTGACTGGTACGACGAGGTGCGGGCGGGCGCGAACGTCCGTGGTCGCTTCCGCGCGCAGGTGGCCGATTCGGTCGAGCGGTTCCGTATCGAGAGGACTGTCCGGTTCGCGGCGCAGTACCTCTTCACGGGCGCGGCGGCTCTCGCGTTGCCTTCTCTGCTCGCGCCCGTCGAACGGTACGTCGTTGAGCCCTCACGGCTGACGATCGTCGGCGCCACTACCCGCGACCCGCGTGCGTCGGGCTGGTACCGCAAGACGCGGTCGGACGGCTGCGACTTCTGCAAGAAGCTCGCCGGCAAGGGCGTCTACAAGTACGACGGTGACTTCGCCGCGCACAACGACTGCGGTTGCGTCGCTGTCCCCTCTTGGGACCCGAATGCGCCCGAGGTCGACGTTCGAGCGTACGAGGCGTCGCGCTACACGGGCGGCATGACTCCCGCGCAGAAAGCCGATCACAACGCGAAGATCCGCGACTGGATCGCGTCTGCCTGATCTACCCACATACCACCCGCTACTCGCGGGTTCACGCCTACCCGAGCGGTCAATCGGGGCACAAGGAGAAGCACATGGAGTTCCCCGTCACCATCGAGTCTCAGGACGCGTTCGACGGTCTCGTCAAGGAGCGCATCGCTCGCGTCGAGGCCAAGTACGCGGACTACCCGGACCTGAAGAAGCGCGCCGACGCTTCAGACACAGCGAAGGCAGCTCTCGAGCAGGAACGCGATTCGGCCGTGATGCGGGCGACAGCGGCGGAATCGAAGGTCTCAGCTTTTGAGTCCGAGAAGCAGATCACGCTGCTGCGGTCCGACATCGCGAAGACAGCCGGCATCCCGGTGAACCTGCTGCGCGGCTCCACGAAGGAAGAGCTCGAGGAGCACGCTGCCGAGCTCAAGCCTCTCCTCACGGCGCAGGAAGCGCCGGTCATCCCCTCACAGGGCGACAGCCCCTCGACCAAAGCCAAGACATCCCCCTGGGCGGGCGTCATCGACGCTCTCGACCAGCAATCGACCTAAGGAGCACCACCATGACCGCACAGGTAGCGGACCTCCGCTTCCCCACTCAGATCGCAGACGGCATCGTCGAGAAGGCGAAGACAGGTTCCACTGTCGCTGCCCTCTCCGGCCAGGAAGCCATGCGCTTCGGCAACGTCGATCTCATCACCTTCGACGATGACCTGACCGCCGAGTTCGTCGAGGAGTCGGGCGCGAAGGGCTCGTCGGACGCCAAGCCGTCCTTCGTCACCGCGCTCCCGCGCAAGGCCGTCGTGCAGATGCGCACCTCGGACGAGTTCAAGCACGCTGACGAGGAGTACCAGACCGGCATCCTCGACCGCTTCGCGGACAAGTGCTCGCTCGCTCTCGCACGCGCGCTCGACCTCGGTCTGTACTACCGCGTCAACCCGCGGACCGGCAACGCGATCACCACCTGGACGAACTACCTCAACACGACCACCAAGCGCGTCGAGGCTGGCGCCAACGCGGATCTCGACTTCGAGCAGGCCGCTGGCCTTGTCATCGGCGCCGGCTACGGCGTCAACGGCGTCGCGTTCGACCCGAAGCACGCGTGGACGCTCTCCACCGCGCGCTACGCCGACGGTCGCAAGAAGTTCCCTGAGCTCGGCCTCGGCACGGACGTCACGAACTTCCAGGGCGTGAACGCGGCGATCTCGACGACCGTCTCGGGCAAGCCCACCGACGGCAGCACCACCGACAACAAGGTGCGCGGCATCGTCGGCAACTTTCAGTCCGGCATCCGGTGGGGCGTGCAGCGCACCATCCCGTTCCGAGTCCTCGAGTTCGGCGACCCGGACAACACCGGCCGTGACCTCGCCGGTCACAACGAGAACCTGCTTCGCGCGGAGATCGTCTACGGCTGGTACGTCTTCGCGGATCAGTTCGCCGTCATCGAGGACAAGGTCGCCTGATGCCCCGGCTCCGCAACAAGACAACTGGCGTGATCGTCAACGTCGATGCGGAGACGGCGGCTCGACTCGGCTCGTCCGAGTGGGCGCCCGCGACCGCTGACAAGCGCCCCGCTTCCGGCAAGCCCGCACCCGCAAAGTCGCAGTCGAAGTAGGGAGGAGCCCGGCCATGACCTACGCAACCGCTGAGGACGTGAAAGCGATCTGGCCGGGCTTCCCCGCGGGCCAGGAGACTCGCGCAGCTGCCCTGCTCGAGGACGCCGCGGTCCGCATCGACGCCTATGCCCCCCCTCCTCTCGCCCCGATCGAGGTGAGCGCGGCGGAGCTCGCCGTCCGTAAGACCGTCTCTCGCGAGATGGTCGTCTTCGTCATGATGGCCGATTCGAACGTCGACCCCGTGACACAGAAGTCTCGGACCATGGGCCCCTTCTCGGAGTCCTGGTCCTACGACAGGCCCGGCCGGACGCTCATGCTGACCGAGGAGCACAAACGGATGCTGAGGCCGCGGACGCAGCAGGCGTTCACGGTCCCTCTCGTCAGCTACCCGCCCACCAGCGACCCGCTCTGGTGGCTGGAATGACGATCCCGCTTCCGGACTACTTCCTGCCGCACAGCGCCATCGTCCGGACCCACACCTCGGGCGGCGGATTGGGCGGCGGTTACGCGGAGCCGGTCGAGGTCTCCTGTTTCGTAGTGGACGGCACCGAGACGGTAACCACGTCGTCGAGTTCGGAAACGACTTCCAGCACGCAGGTGACCGTCGACTTCGACGAGGTCATCCCGCTGGGATCAATGGTCACCGTCTGGCCGGGCCTGACGGGTGAGCGTGAAGCGCCGGTCATCTCGATCACCCGAGGACAGCACCCGACGCTGCCCTCCTTCCAGACGCTCTACCTGAAGTAGGAGGTGGCTCGTGGGCTACTACCGCCCCGTCCTATCCCTCCTCGAGAAGGCCGCCCAAGAGGGTCTCCTCGAAGCCGCTCAGACGGTCATCGAACGGTCGAACGAGCTCGCTCCGAAGGACACCGGCGAGACCGAGGGCACATCCTTCGCCCACGTCGACGACCTGACCGCGCAAGCCGGCTACGAGTCGTTCGTCGCCCGACTGCAGCACGAGGACCTCGACTACGAGCACCCGCGCGGCGGCGGCCCGAAGTTCCTCGAGCGCGCTGCGGCAGAGGTGCGCCCGAAGGTGGGCGACATCATCGCCAAGCACGTGCAGGGAGCTCTCGATGGATGACGCGGCACTGACCATCGTCCTTTGCGAGCTGCTCGGCGAGATCGACGGCTGGAAGTGGAAGCCGGAGACCACCGCCACGTACGCAGCGTCTGACGTCCGTATCGATTACGGCAGATCGTCCGAGTCCGCCAATCGGTCCGTGTCTGTCCGCGTGTACGGCGGGGACGACGACCACGTCACCGGGCTCACCCTCCGATGGGTGCAGCTGCGGTTCCGCGGCAAAAAGGGCGACATCGCTAGCGCCGACCGGATGGCCGGCGAAGCGTTCGCCCACTTTCAAGGACTCTCCCGCCGGGAGGGAATCAGCGGCATCCGCCGTCTTTCCATGGCCCCTCTGGGAGCCGACACCAACGGCCGTGAGCAACGGACCGACAACTACCTAGTCACGCTCGACAACCCGGAGGCATCATGACTCGCGCAACCATCAACGCTCTTCCCGCCGGCACCATCCTCGGCAAGTCCTACGAGTACGGGGTTGACGTCAACCTCGGAACTCGGGCTGCCCCTGACTGGCAGACCGTCCGGAAGATGTTCAACTACCAGCTCACCGAGACGCCCATCACTAAGGATGGCCAGACCTACGACGACGAGGGCTCTCCCAACAACGAGACGACGGGTTGGAGCTGGTCGCTCGCCTTCGCCACGCAGGTGAACCGCTCCGGCACGACCGGCAAGTACCTCGAAGAGGTTGAGGCCCTGTTCGCCCGCACCAAGCCCGGATCGAAGGGAGCCGCCGCGCAGATCGAGGTCCGCTGGTACCACCAGCCCGACTCTGTGGCTGGCGGAGTGCCCAACCCCGATGACGCCGGTCGCGGCATCGCCACCGTGTCCAAGGGACGAGCGAACATCGGTCCGGATGGTTCGTCCGAGATCCAGAACTGGACCCTGACCGGTGTCGGAGCCTACGACGAGATCACCAACCCCCTCACTGAGGAGGACGGCGGGGCGTGAGCGCTGTCGACTTCGGGGCCTGGGCGCGCCCTGATCTCGTCCTGACGCTGGGCTCGCGGACCTACACGGTTCCCGAGCCCAGCGTCGCGGCTATGCGCGAACTCCTCGCCCTCGCAGTGCGCGCGGAAGTCGGCGCCGACGCGGTACCTCCCGAGGTGCAGGCGATCCTCGACGGACTCCCCAACGACGGCCACCCCGCCCTCGGCCCCGTCTATGACCAGATGATCGCGGACGGGATCGGCCGGGACACGCTGCACCGTATGGGCGTCTACGCGACGCTCTTCTGGGCGCGTTCCCGGCAATACGCCGACGCTGCCGCCGAGATGCTTTGGGGGCCAGAGCGTGACCTCGCCGCGAAAGAGGCGGAGGGTGCCCGCCCAAAAGGATCGAGGACTGGACGGAAGCCGACTACGCGACCCTCGGGATCGGCGAGCCGTACGACCACGACGCGAACGGCGTCCCGCTCTACAAGCGGTACCGACCAGTCCCCCGAGAAGCCCAAGGCATCGAAGAAGTAGCGACCGACTCTCGCGTTGACGGGTCGCTTCTCGCGATCGTGTCGAACTGGCGACTGGTCGTTGCGGACATGCTCGCGATCTACCACCTCGACCTGTACGACCCGGCCGTCCTCGCGCGCCCATGGCTGGGTGTCAGGCACGCCCTGTTCGCGCTGTTCGACCATCCCGACTCGCTACTACGGCGGGCACTCACCCGGAGGTAGACGATGCGCGCAGCCGAGCTCGAAGTCCTGTTCACCGCCAACACGTCCGACGTCGAGAAGGCGGAGAAGGACGTCAAGGCGGCAGGCAAGCGCATCGAGTCGAAGAAGATCGAGGCAACGGTCGACGCGAACTCGAAGCCCGCGATCGAGGGGCTCGAGGATGTCGAGCAGGCCGCTAAGAAGCTCGTCTCGAAGGATGTCATCGTCAAGGTCGACGCGGAAGTGTCGAAGGCCGAGGCCGACGCGGACAAGCTTCGTCAGAAGCTCGACTACCTCAATGCGATCAAGACCGACGTCGAGGTCACGGCGGATATCGCTCGTGCTGAGGCGCAGCTGTCGCGCGTAGACCGGTCCCTGACTGCGCTTCGCTCGGCTCGAGCCGAGATGACCGTCGACGCGGACATCTCCCCGGCAGAGAATGCCTTCGAGGAGGCCACTGAGTCGGCGTCCGAGTCGGGTGACGACGCCGGTCAGAACTTCGGCGGAGCGCTCCTGACCGCCCTTGTAGCCCTCCCGATCGCGGGCACGGTCGTCGGAATCGGCAAAGCCGCCGCGGACGCGCTGTCTCAGGCGTTCAAAGAAGGTCTCGCTATCGAGGTAGGCCGTGACCGCCTTGAGGCGCTCACTGGGATCAGTCCCGAGCAGGCTGCAAAGTTCGCGCGCGTCTCGGGTGAGGCCTACGTGAACGTGTTCGGCGAGTCGGTCGAAGCAAACATGGACACTACGCGGCTGGCGTTGCAGTTCGACCTCATCGACCCGGAGGCAACGAACCGCGACGCGCAGAAAGTCGTTGAGGGCCTCAGTGGCATCGCCGACGTACTGAGCGAGGACGTGCAGCCGGTCGCCGTGGCGACGACCCAGCTCCTTCGTTCCGGCCTCGCGAAGTCCTCGCAGGAGGCATTCGACATCCTCGCGGCCGGCGCCCGCAACGGCATCAACGCCAGCGAGGACATGCTCGACACGTTCACTGAGTACCCGGTCGTACTCGCGAAGCTCGGTCTCTCGGGCGAGGAGGCACTCGGCCTCATCAACCAGGGCCTGAAGGATGGCGCCCGCAACAGCGACGTCGTCGCCGACGCGCTCAAGGAAGTCCAGATCCGCGCCACGGACGGGTCTGCCGCCAGCGCCGAGGGCTACAAGCTCATCGGCCTGAACGCGGAAGAAATGACCGCCAAGATCGCAGCCGGCGGAGAGGGCGCCAAGGAGGGCCTGCAGCAGATCCTCACCGGGCTCCGCGACATGGAAGACCCGCTGCAGCGGAACCTGGCCGCGGTCGCGCTCTTCGGCCCGAAGGCCGAGGACATGGGTGATGCGCTGTTCGCGCTTGACCTCTCGACCGCGGTCGCGCAGCTCGACGGCGTGACCGGTTCTGCGCAGAAGATGTTCGACACTCTCGCGAGCAACGACGCGTCGAAGATCGAGGGAGCCCTGCGCAGTATCGAGGTCGCCTCGAACGGTGTGAAGGGTGCTCTGGCTGCAGCGTTCGGTGAGGGCCTGGGTGAGCTCGCGACGTTCGTGACCGAGAACCGCGGGCCTGTCCTGCAGTTCCTGTCGGACATGGTGAACGGCGCAATCGACTTCGGTCAGTCGATCATCGAGTCCGCTGCGGGCGGTACGGAGGCGTTCGGCGAGTTCGTCGCCGGTCCCGGCCGTGACGCGGTCCTGCTGATCGCGAACCTGATGCACCTGCTCGGGCAGGACACGACCGAGATCGAGGACCTGGCGTCCGACATGGATGTCTTCGACGAGAAGGCTGAGTCCGCTGCGGGGAACATCCGCGGGCTGAGCGACAACCTCGAGAACGGTCGCGGCAAGTTCAACGAGTTCTTCGACCCGCAGATCGACCTCGGATACCTGAACGACCGCACTCTGGCGCTTGCCGGGGCGATCGACGCGGTCGGTTACGCGGCGGACGGTTCGAAGATCTCGCTTGAGGGCGTGGATACCGCGAACCTGTCCGCTTCGGAGTCCGGGGCGACCCTTGAGGGTCAGGTGCGGGCGGCGATTGCGGCGCTCAGTGAGCAGGTCGATGCGGCAGCCGCGTCGGGGGAAGCGCAGGAAGCGCTGACCGGTCGGTACAACACGGCGACGGATGCTCTGGTCGGGCAGCTGACCCAGATGGGTCTCACCGAGGAGCAGGCGCAATCGCTGATCGACACGGTGCTGAAGACGCCACCGTCGGCGACGACTGCGTTCTCGTCGAACGCTCCGGAGCAGCAGGGCAAGGTGCAGTCCCTCGCGGATCGCATCGTGACACTTCCGGATGGATCGGTGGTTATCACGGCGGACGCTTCGTCCGCTTATGCCGAGACGGACGCCTATCTCCGGTACGTCAACTCTCGATCGGCGACGATCAAGGTCAACGCCACGAACCCCAACATCGGGTTTGGACTCGGCGACGGCCGCGCGAACGGCGGCGCGATCTACGGACCGGGCGGCCCGCGCGATGATCTCGCCGGCCTGTTCCGCCTCTCGAACGGCGAGCACGTTCTCGACGCGGAAGACGTTCGACGCATGGGCGGGCAGGAGGCGGTCTACCGCTTCCGGCAGTCGCTCGACGCGGGCACGCTCAAGGGCTTCGCTACCGGCGGTGCGGTGAGCGTGCCGGACTCCACGTGGGCCGTGGGGCCATATCAGCCCGTTGTCAACACGATGTCGGTCGCAGCGCCTGCCGCAACCGTCGCGACGGCAGTCAGCCGCGACCGGCCCATCATGATGGACGGACGCCTCTTTGCGATCCTCCGCGAGCAGGCGAATGGCGACGCACACATCATCGTCGCCGATGCCTTCGCGCGGTACCTGCAGGACGAGCAGCGAGGGAAGTGGAGATGACCATGATCGTCACTGCCGCCGCGCGTCCTCTCGGGGTGCTCACTCCTCACGCCGAGGTGACGGTCGAGTCTGTGCCTGCTGGCACGTCGACCGTCACCGTGACTCGGAGGCAGGAGCGTCGGGAGTTCCTGACTCGCGGCTTCGTGGATCTTGATCGCAACGATGACCTCTTCGTCCGTGACTTCGAGATGCCGTTCGGTATCGCCGTGACCTACGTTGCGACTGCTGTTGACGCGGCGGGCGTGGTGCTCGGTACGGCGGAGTCGGGTCCGGTGCGGATGCAGACGAAGCCGAGCACCGTCACGATCCACGACCCGATCCGGCCCGCGAACGCACTGACTCTCGCGCTCGGCAAGAACGCGATCACGGGGGGTAGCCGCCCGCTCGGTGGCGGAATTGTCCCGATCACGAACCGCTCGGTTCCCGTTTCGGTCAGCACGGTCCGCGCAGGCTGGTCGCAGCTCTCACTCGATGTCGTCACCTTCCAGGACGATGAAGCGGAAGCGCTCGAGGCGCTCCTCGGTGGCTACGACGAGGATCTCGGTTCCGGCGTCCTCTGCTTCCGCGTCGCAGGCAACGTCCCGCCGCTCATTCCTCGCACGTTTTTCGCGCGCGTGGATCAGCCGCAGCCGCAGTGGTGGCCGGGCGGCGACGGGAACGGCAACCCGCGCGCGGAGTGGACGCTGACCGCGACCGAGGTGCAGCCTCCCGCGCCGGCGCTCGTGGAGCCGATCGTGACGTCGGAGGACTGGACGGCTTGGTTGCGCGACAACTTCGGGTGGGAGGGGTTCAACCTGACCTTCCCGACGTGGGCTGCGGCGAACCGTTCGCTCATTCCGCTGGGTTGGGCAACACGTCCCGTCGCCCGGACGGCGTCGTGGGCTGACCTCGAGAAGTGGCTCGTCGACAACGGCGGATGGTCGGGGTTCAACGCCGCATTCACCTCCTGGGCGGATGCGATGCGGTCCCCGAAGCTCGTCGGATGGGCGTCGCGGTGAGGCCCGGAGCGGAAGGCCTCGACCGGGTCCTGTCCGGCGATCACGCGGTCACCTACACCGCACGCGCACTCCGCGAGTGGGATCGCGAGACGATCCCCGTGGTGCCGATCGTGAACGGGCGTCTCAACTTCGATTCGACCCGTCAGGTGTGCGGCAGCGGCTCGGCGACGCTCGCGTTCGCTGACGTTTCCGGCCGCTCCCACGAACCGAAGCACGTCAACGACCCACTCTCCCCGTACGGGAACTGGCTCGAGGTCACCTGCCATGTGCGCTCTGGCCGATTCCATTCGGCGACGGTCCTCGGGAAGTTCGAGATAACGAAGCCGCAAGCGCAGGACCGGGGTTTCGCGAACGTCGGAGGAGTACGCCGCACCACGGCGGAAACGATCACGGTGCGCCTCGACGATGCGTTCGCTGGCACTCTGCGCGAACCGATCTCGGACGTCATGCAGTCGACGGTCGGCCGTTCGATCAGCAGCGAGCTCGCCGACCTGCTGGGGCTACCGGTGCGTGTGGAACGTAACGCGTACGTGTCTGCGCTTGTCGAGTACCCGGAGAACCGCCTCGAGGCGGTGTTCGATCTCGTGAAGCTGGTCGGCGGCGAACCGTACATGCGCTGGGACGGCTCGGTCGGAATCCGGCCCGACGAGTGGCCGGCCCCTTCGTTCTCTCTGCACGATGGGGCGTTCGCGTCGGCTCCCGGGGTGACTGTCGGTTCCATCCAGGTCGACGAGTGGGATTCGGATGATGTGCCGAACCGTGTCGTCGTGATCGCGGAGACGCCCGATCAGCGCACTCTCATCGCGGAGAACCGGATTCGTTCTGGTCCGCTCCGGTACGGGCCGCGAGTGGAGGGCGCTTGGGGGCGGCGGACGAAGACGTACAAGGTCGGGTCTTTCACGGAACAGGTGCAGGTCGATCGGCACCTCGCAGAACGGTTCGCGGCTGATACGACTCCGCGGGCGGTCGGCCTGTCCATCGAGATGCCGGTAGATCCGCGCCTCGAGCCGGGCGACGTCGGGCAGCTGTGGTCGGAGACGATCTCTGCCCGCATCCGCATCAAGGCCGTCGACATCGACATGGCTAGTCCGACGATGAAGGTGAGCGCCTACCTTGCCTGACACCATGACCGGCACGTTCATCGGCTCAGATGGCGACCGGGCTCGCGTCCGGCTTGATAGCGGCTCCGAGATGCTGCTGCGCATCGTCGGCTCCTACATGCCCACCCCTGGCGACACCGTTCGTATCACGCGTGACGGCGGAACGATCCTCGTCGATGGGCTCGCGTTCCCGCGGGAACCCATCGGCTCCATCGTCGACGTCGGCCCGTCGAGGGACGCTCAAGGGCGGACCGTTCTCGCGGCCACCGTCCGCACTCAGGACAACCGACTGCTCAGACGCGTCGAGGTCCTGGATCACATCACCGACCCGGCGCCCGGCGACTCTGTCGTCGTGTTCGCCGGTTTCATCATCGGCCGCCGACGCGTGCCGACCACCAGCGAGGAGAGCTGACATGGCCGATGACGCCGTCATGACCCGGGACTCTGACTCCCACGCCCTGCAGATGGGCGCTTTCGAGCCGCCCAGGATGCCGGGCGCGTTCAACCAGATGGTCCGCGACGTGTCGAAGCGCGCGGGGACCGTCGCAGGTTCGATTGCGCAGCGCGACGCGTTCCCGCTCGAGAAGCGATTCCCGGGCCTGTGCTGGGTCGCGATCCCCGACAACCCGACCGGCAACGACATGCCCGTCGAGCTGCACTACTGGTCGGGCACGTTCTGGGAAATCCCGGACAGGAAACAGCGCGTGCTGTGGACGCCGCGGTCGGCATTCGATGTCCGTGACGACGTGGGAATCAAGCAGGGGGAGCGTTTTGACGTTCTCAAGGCAACATGGCGCGACGCCCCTCCCGGGACTTACCTCATCGACGGGCAGTACCTGACCGCGGCCGCACGGTACACAGAGATGATCGTCGCGAGTTCGTATAACGGCGGGTCTTTCAAGGGTGACTACCGGGACGACATCAACACGGACCGCAAGCTGCAGTACTTCAATCACCAGGTCGAAGATCACCGCGGTGGCGACCTTGAAATAAAGGTCTGGGTCACGATGTTCGGCACCTCCGCCGCGATCTACAAGGAGGGGTCCGGCCTTCGCATCTCCTACCTTGGCCGCTACAACAACTGATCGGAGATTGCGGATGCCGTTCAACCCATTCGCTCGCTGGCGAATCACCGGCACCTGGGCAGCCCACATGTCCTATTCGGCTGGCGGTGAGGACTATCCGCTTCCGTACGGGACGGTCCTCCCAGCGCCCGCAGCCGGGACGCTGCACACGTCGGGACGCCCTCGGCTTGGCTCCGAGTTCCAATGCGGCCAGGTCGGCAGCGCCGGGCGCCGCTCGATCCTGATGCTCGATCGTCCGATCCGTGACGTCGTCGCGGTCGTCTTTCAGCATCAATCGGCGTTCGGCTACGAGCGGCACTACGACGAAGGCGCCACCTGCGGCTGGTCCGGCGCGTCGGCCAACGGGCGCGACTGGGGCGGCGACGTCCACCTCCACATTCACTGCCTCAACGCCAGCGGTCAGCGGCGGCGCTTCACCGACTACTTCGGCTCGATCGCGTCCAGCGGCCCAAGCATCCCCGCGGGCGGAATCTCAAGCCCCATCGCCGCGCCGTCCGGTCAGGCGACCCCCACCGCCAAGGAGTTCGACTTCACCATGCCCATGCCTCAGGACGTCCGCGACTACTTCGACGAGCAGTTCAAGGCCGCCACCCAGGACCACGCGAACATCGGATCGAACACCGACCGCCGCGCCGAGAGCCTCAAGAAGACCATTCAGGAGGAGGGTGCCCTGCTCAAGGTCCTTTTCAACAGGGCCTCCGGCATCTACTCGCTGGCCTCCGTAGGCCTGAAGTACTGGTGGGAGCTCGGCCAGGACATCAACAAGGCGACACCTCAGGAGACGTGGCAGGCGCGCAAGGAGTTCGGCGAGGGGACTCTCTCCATCTACAGGGAGCGCGGCTTCGCGCAGACCTGGGTGCACGAGCTCGACGAGGAGGAGTGGAACTTCTACCGCATGCTGTGCACGAACACCCCCACGAACCCCAGCGACGAGAACCTCGCTCACCTCGCCAGCGTCATCGCCAAGCAGAACACGCTCCTCGAGACGATCGCCGCGAAAATCGGCGTCACCGGCCTCGCATGATCCTCCTCCGCACCCCTGAGGGCGGGGCCGGTGCTCGCGACTGAGGCCGCCGATCCGATCACCGCTCTGCTCACCCGCGACTGGGCGGCGTTCGGCGGCTGGTCCCTCTTCATCGGGCTCGGCCTGTACCTGATCATCGGGTACACCCGCGAGTCGCTCGTCCCCGGCGCCCGCTACCGCCGCCTCGAGGAGTCCTCCATCGAGCTCCGCAACGCGAACATCGAGCTGCTGAAGCAGAACGGGCAGCTGCTCACCGCGAACGAGATCACGAAGCACTTCTTCGAGGAGACCGTCCCCAAGCGCGGGGAGGCAACCCCATGAACTGGTTCAAGCGGCACAAGCGCCGCGTCGACCCGGACGATCTGACCGCCCGCGCCGCCGAGTCCGTGCAGCGCGTCGAGGACCAGCAGGAGCGGGTCAACCTCATCACCAGCTGGCTGATCAGCCGCAAGGAAACGAACGGGTTCGGAGACGACTTCGAGTACACCCTGAAGCCGAAGGGGCGCCACCCATGATCGACCTCCTGATCACCCTTCTCACCGGGGCGAACGCGACGTTCTGGATTCTCTCGAACCTCCTCATCGCATACATCGCGGCGATGCTCGTGATCTTCGGGATCGCGTACCCGGTGTTCTTCGATCCCCTGGCGACGACCGCAGGGAAGTTCGTGCTCCTGTTCGCGCTGTCCCTCATCGGCGTCATCGGCCTGGTCTTCATCGGCCTGTTCATCGACCCCCGTAACGGTGTCGAGTGGTGGCAGTACCCGCCGGACATCTACTGGTGGCGGCCCGCCGTCCGCCTCGCCGTGTACACGTGCGTCGCGTTCACCATCACCGGCCTCGTCGTCGTCCTCTGGCTGCGGAAGTTCCGGCCGCAGCTGCTGAAGACCGCCCCCGGAACCGACCAGTCCATCCCCATCAAGCCCCGACGCCCCAAGGAGCACCCGTGATCACGTTCGCCCCCACCTGGATTCAGCTGCTGAGTCTGCTGGTGTCCGTCGTCCTGCCCCTCTTCGTGGGCCTCGTCACCACCCGTGCCACCTCGGCGTCGGTGAAGGCGATCCTCCTCGCCGCGCTCGCGTTCGCCTCCGGTCTCGGCGGGGAGCTCCTCGCCGCACTGAACGCCGGTGTGAGCTACGACCTCGCGACCGGCGTCTTCTCGGGCCTGGCCGCGTTCCTGATCGCCGTGGGCCTCCACTACGGGCTGTGGAAGCCGACCGGCGCCACGTCCGCCGTGCAGGCCGTCGGCCGCCACCGCGCCGAGTAGCACCGCCCCTCCACTACCCCCTCAGCCCCCGCCCAAACAGGCGGGGGCTTTCGCGTTCCACCAGCCCGGCGGTCAACGCGCGGGCGAACTCTTGACAGGAGAACCCGTGCCCCCCACCAGCATCCCGGCCACCCCGGCGGCGAACAGCACCGACTGGCGCCCCTTCATCGACGCGATTGCCGTCGCCGTCAAGGAGCTGCAGTCGGGCGGAGTCGCTGAGCAGACCGTCGGCTACCTGAACGCTGCGGACCCGAAGTGGGGACTCACCCCGTGGGACCCGGACGCGCCGGTCATCAACGACATCACCGCTCTCGCCAACGCCGCGCACGCGCAGAAGAAGGCGATCGTCGTCCCGAACCTGTACAAGATCGGGTCGACCACCGCGGCGTCGAACTTCAACGACAAGAACATGCACCTCATCGGCGGCGGGGTCGGCGGGTTCGTCGGCGAGGGCAACACCCTCGTCCGGCAGCTCATCGCGCCCAGCCCGAACGTCGAGGTTCTCGACTTCTCGGTGAAGACCGTCGGCGTGAAGAACAAGCACACGGCGAACTTCTTCGACGTGCCGGCCGCGGACCTGCAGAAGTTCTGCGCGGACATGGCCTGGCAGGTCGTCGCGTCCGGCGCGGTGCGGTCCGGGAACAGCACGGCGACCGACGGGTTCTTCTCGTGGAGCCTTCCCGGCACCACCCTCCACGACCTGCTCAGCAACGGCGACACGCCCCGCGAGACCGGCAAGGCGGTCATGGCGGAGGCGCTGACCATCCTCGGCGTCACGTTCCTCATCTCGGGCACGACCACCCTCGTCGAGGACGACACCCTGACCGGCGCGACTTCCGGCGCGAAGATGAAGATCGAGGCGTACGGCGAGGACTACAACGGGTCGTCGAACAAGCGCGTCGTCGCCCGCCGCGTGATCGGCACGTTCCAGGTCGGCGAGAACGTCACCCGCAAGGGCACCGTCGTCGGGAAGATCGCGGCCGACGGGCAGGTCGTCACGAAGGGCACCACCCTCTACGACTGGTCCAAGGTCACCGTCGCCCGCTCCCTCCGCAAGCTCGGCGGCTCCCAGGGCGGCTACGCGCCGTCCACGAAGTTCCCCGCCGGCGACTACTTCTCGAACCTCATCAGCCGCACCGACGGGATGATCTTCGACACCACCACCGACCCTGACGCGTCCGGCATCACCCGCGCCGCAGCCGTCGACATCCGCGGCGCTGTGCACGGCCGCTACGAGCACGACGTGTTCAAGTCCGGGTACCGCAACGCCTACCGCCTCGCGTCCCCGCACGGCGGCAAGGTGTCCGGTGCTCAGGTCCTCCGACTCCCCAACGCGTCCGACTCCACCGAGGGCGGCTACGGTTACGGCGTCGAGCTCGAAGGCACCGCGCACAACTTCCTCGTCGAGGACTGCGTCTTCTCCAACGTTCGACACGGCGTCACCACGAACCCGACCGGCAACACCGGCTACCTGACCGCGGTCGGCGACACCCTCCGCCACGGCGTCCAGCGCTTCGTCTACGTCGTCGACTGCAAGACGGAGGACACGTACGCGCCCGGCTTCGACACGCACCACGGAGCGGACAGCGTCTTCTTCATCGGCTGCAAGGTCAACGGCGTCATCTCGGGCGGCGAGAAGGACTCCGACTTCGCCGGTTTCCAGACCCGCTCGAGCAACACCTGGTTCATCGACTGCATCTCGATCGGCGCGTGCGCCGGGTTCACCGACCCGACCGCGGGGTTCACGGTGCCTCAGGGCAACCCGAACCCGAACGGCGGCACGTGGCCGCTCACCCCGATCCACTCGCGGACGACGTACATCAACTGCCAGGCGCTCGACTACGAGGAGATCGGGTTCCGGCAGGGTCTCGCCGCCGAATCCATCCACCACTCCGTCGTCTACGTCGGATGCCTCGCTCGCGGGAAGAAGGACGCCCGCTACCCGACCGTGGGCATGCGCCTCACCGGGGTGACTACGTGGGTCATCGACCCGATCTTCCAGGAGAACAGCCTGGCGATGATCGACATCGAGCAGGGCTCCTACTACGGCCCGACCCCCTCGACCCGCGTGAAGGCGACGATCGGCGTGATCGGCGACACGTTCGCCGACTTCTCCCTCACCCCCACCGACGACTGCGGACTGATCAACGTCGCCGGCTCCTCCTCGGGAGTGCTCACCCTCGCGCTCGCGGGGAACGTCGACGTGGTCCAGAAGGCGGGCGTCACCGGCATGCCCGCCGCGTGGGTGAACGTCACCGGCGGCGCGCTGACCGTGAAGGGGACCGGCGAGATCCGCAACCTCACCGGCACCACCGCCATCCCCCTCACCAAGAAGGCGTCGGCCGCGTCCGTCACGACCGCCACCATCCCGACGACCTCCTGGAGGTAACACATGGCCGGCTTCGGAACAGCGCCCTTCGGGTCGACGCCCTTCGGCAGCGGTGACGGTGAGCCCGTCCCGCCGGAACCGCCCCTGCCCACCCCCGCCACCGTCACCGTCTCCGAGGTCGGCGAGACCGACGCCATCATCACCTGGTCGGGACCCACCCCTACCGCGTACCGGCTGAACGTCGGCGGTCGGCAGCTCGGCGCGGAGGAGTCTCGGGTTCTCGTGCGCGACCTCGAGCCGGACTCCGCGTACACCGTCGTCGTGGAGACGTACGAAACCGCGGACGAGCCCGGGCAGGCAGCCGCACCGGTCGCCTTCCGCACCCTCGGCACGACCACTCTCCCCGAGGAGCCGGAGCCCGGACAGATGTACCCCATCGAGAGGTGGAAGGAGCTCGTGCTCCGGAAGCCGTACCTCGCGAGCGGTTCGTCGGAGGGCATCGTCGTCGCCGAGTCGGCGATCAACAAGCCCGACTACGTCGCCGCTGATCTCTTCCACCGCCGCTTCGGACGCGAGCTCGGCGTGACCTCCGTCAACCAGCACAACGGCGGCCGGCACCGCCTCGACGTCGTCCTCGGGAACCTGAAGGCCGGCTACTACCAGTTCAACAAGTGGGGCCTGATCTCTGAGGCCGCGGGCGGGAACGATGCCGCCTACTGCTGGTCGACTGAGGCGGGCAAGCGCGGGTTCAAGCACAACACGACGGCGCTGCTCGGCCAGTACCGGTCGAAGGCGAAGGTCCTCCCCGGCGACATCGAGACCGGCTCGTGGGTCCCGTCCGAGAACCAGTACTCCGGGAAGACCCGCAAGTCGACGACTCCCGGATCGACGCAGACGATCAAGTTCACCGGCGTCGGCGCGACCCTGTTCATGCTCGGCTACACAGACCTCGAGGTGGCGACGAACTTCGCCGGCTCGGAGTTCACGTGGTCGATCGACGGGTCCACGCCGATCAGCCGCTCCACTAAGCGGCAGGGCGTCGCAGGGTCGGACAAGCCGAAGAACTCGGTCGTCCCGATCCACTTCCGCGACCTCGCGCCCGGCGAGCACACCGTCGTCATCAAGCACACGGGCTCCGAAGGCGACCCGCTGATCGTCGACTCGCTGTGGATCTGGCACGACCGCGTCCAGGACATGCCATTCACGATCATGCTCCCGCCCGCGCAGACCACGTTCACCGGTCTCCTGCTGTACCCGGAGCCCCGCCCGACGAACGACATCATCGTCAAGTTCCGCGAGCTGCAGGACGAGGCGTTCGATGAGTTCGGCCGCGACGGTACTTTCGGCGGCGTCCCCGGCGAGCTCATCGACCGGTACTTCCCGCCGAACGACCGCAGCAAGCGGCTCGGTGACGGCCTGCACCCGAACTACGCCGGCCACGAGTCGATCGCGCGGGGGCTGCTCGAGGCGATCGAGATGTTCACGCCGACGTCGTACATCCCGACGCCGACGGACCCGACCGATCCCACCGATCCCGTCGACCCGACGGACCCCGTCGACCCGACCGACCCGACCGATCCGGTGGAGCCGACCCCGGAGCCCGACCCGACCATCACGGTCTCGATCCTCGTCCCGGCCAGGGACGCGGTCGCATCGTCGGCGGTGACGTTCCTGTGGACCAGCGAGCCCCGGCAGTACACGCTCTCGAGCGCTCTGTTCATCAACGGGCGGAAGATCGCGGACGGCGCCCCGTACGGGCAGGCGTGGACGGTCACCGTCCCCCTCGAGGACTTCCCCGCCGCGGACAGCAACGGCTACGTCCGTTGGAGCGCCCAGACCATCACCCCGTACGGGACGGTCAAGTCGATCGAGCGTCTTCTCCGCATCGAGAAGCCGCCGGTCGTGCCGCGTCCGAACCCGCCCCGCCTGACGTTCTCGGACCTGAAGGCGACGTCGGTCGTCCTCAGCGGCGCGGCAGCCGACGTGCCCGGCGACGTCGACCGGTACGAGCTGCGCCGCGGGTCGACCGTGGTCCGCTCAAGCAAGTCGATCGCTGACTTCGCGACGGTCATCGAGACGCTCACCGAGAACACCGCGTACCAGTACACGCTCGTCGCGATCGGGCCGGGCGGGGAGTCGACTCCTGCGGGGGTCAGCTTCCGCAGCCCGTTCGCTCCGATCGGGATCATCCCGAACTGGTTCGAGACGGGACCGAGCTCGACCGATGGCGCCTCCGGTCCCGTGTCGGGTGACGTGTACGTCCGGTACAGCAGTGACGTCCGCACCACGGACGGCCGCCAGCTGACCTCGACGCAGCAGCTGGTGCGCGCGGTCGACGGCTACTTCCTCGACCCGCAGACCGGCGAACCGTGGCGCGGCTACCGGTCGCCGAACCCGGACGACTACATCGAGTGGATCGAACGGTTCATCGGCCCGGACGGGCGTGCGTCGACTCGCACGCGTCGGTTCCGGTTCCCGGCGACCGCGACCGGATCGATGGTCGAGTACCTCGAACGCGTCTGGATCGACGACGCCCCCTCGGGGACCTCGCTCCCGATCTGGGCGCAGCAGCTCGACGCTCAGATCGCGGCGACGAAAGCTGCCGCTGTCCAGCTGGTGCAGGACGTCGAGGAGTCGACCGCGGCGGCTGTCGCTGACGTCAAGGCGGCGACCGACGCTGCCGTCGCCGATGTCGCATCCGAAGCGGACCGTCTCGACGCGGTCGTCAACGAGGCGAAGGCGATCGCAGCTGCGGGCGCCTGGTCGGCTGAGAAGCAGGCTCAGGCGCAGGGCTTCCACATGGTCTACTCGGCGACGGCTCCGACGCAGACGACCATGTACGGGGTCCCGGTGATCTGGATGAACCTGCCTGCCGCTCCGGTGGTCGTGCCGGTTCTTCCGCCTGCGCCGCTGTGGATCGAGACGAGCACGACGTACGTGATCCCCTCGGGGGTCGTCGGCGTCGAGTACCGGCTCGGCACGTCGCCGACCGGGCTCGTGCTCACGCAGGGCCAGACGTACACGTGGGACAAGGCGAACGGGATGGTCACGGTCACGGCGCGAGCTCTGCCCGGCTACATCCTGCCGACGACGTTCTCCTGGTCGCACACCTACCTCGACGTCACGAAGGCGAAGCTCGTGGGCTCGGACACCTTCTCCGGTGCCGCGTCGCCCACGATGGTCGGCCGCACGCTCGACAACGCGCTCGGCGGCTCCGGCTCGCTGATGTGGAGGGGGCCGCGACTGATCACGAACCCGCTGTGGACGCCCCCGAACATCAACTTCACCGGGGGCGGATTCACCGGATGCGGCCCGTCCGGCAACTCGAGCCTCGTCTACAACGCGCCGCCGGCCGCCATCAACCCGACGCTGGTCGGGTCGACGACGGGCGGCACGCTCGCCGCCGGCACCTACTTCTACGTGGTGACGGCGACGGTGGCGGTCGGCGAGACGGGCGTCTGGAACCAGAAGTCGGTCGTGCTGACCGGCTCGACGTCGAGCGCGACGCTGACGTGGGCTGCGGTGACCGGCGCGACCGGCTACCGCATCTGGCGCAGCAACACATCGGGCACGGAGAAGCTGCTGGCGACGCTCCCCTCGAGCGCCCTCAGCTACGTCGACACGGGCGCCGCGACGCCGGGCACGCTCACCCCGCCCTACCTGGACCGCGCCCCGGGCGGCAACGTCGCAGGTCAGCTGCAGCTCGCGTCCCCGTACCAGCGGGTTACGTTCACGCTGTCGGGAGTCACGGCGACTACCGACGCGGTCGACATCGCGTTCGCCTGCCCCACAAGCACGAACGTGCGCGGGCATGGATATCAGGTGAACCTCTTCAACGGCACCGTTCGGCTGTTCCCTGGCGTCGACGGGTCGTCCGTGGTCAGCTACGGTGCCGCCGATCGCGTGGACATCGCTCGCTCGACGACGTTCAACGGCGCGTGGGACGTCTACTGTATTGCGGGCACGCTGACGGCGATCGCGCCTGACGGCCAGATGTATACAGCCGGCCTGAAGGCGTACCAGCCGGGCGCGACGACCGCGGAACGTGCCGGTGGCACGATCTTCGCGTTCGGCGTCGCGGGCAACGCAGCAGTCACCAACGTGCGGATCTACGAAGTGGGGGCCTGATGCCAGGCGTGAAGGCGGATAACGGCTATTGGCAGCCTGTGCCCGAGTCGCACTACGCGGCCGGGCAGTGGAACCGGCCTGCGCTGAAAGGCGTGTTCCCCGGTTCCCTGTTCGACCCGTACATCGCAGAAGGAACCGTCCTCACGCGCGACGTGCGCGGCGCTGCCATGCCGGTGGCGTCGCGCTCTTCGGATCACGCGAAGTGGATGGTCGACAACCTCAACAACGGCGGCGGCTTCGGGCCGACCGGGTTCAACACCTCCCAGTTTGGGACGCACCCGATCGCGGTCTACACCGTCGACTCGAGCGCACCCGACGCCGAGTGGCAGTACGTCGACTCCGCCTCGGCTGGCGGCGGCCAGAATCAGGCCATGATCGACCTCTACTGCAAGGGGCCGATCCCGCTGCCGCACTGGGTCGTCGCCCCGTCGCAGGGTGACAGGGGGCTGGCGCTGTACGACCGGGCGACGGGCATCATGCGGGAGTACTTCTACTTCCAGCAGGTGCCCGGCCGCCCCCTCCATTGGATGGCGAACGTCGCCGGGGTGTCGATCGGAAACCCGGACTTCGCTCGCATGGCGGAGGTGAACCCGGGAGCTCAGCTGCGCGCGGGCGGGAACGCGGTCGTCGGGATGCACAACCCGCTCGGCTTCATCGGCATCGCCGAGGTGCTGCGCGGCGAGATCGGCCACGCCATCGCGTTCACGTGCGCGAACATGGGCCGCGGCTACTCGTGGCCCGCACGTGGCGGTGACGGCCTCGTCGACAACGAGCCGAAGGCGCCACTCGAGGGCCAGTGGTGCCGACTCCCGGCCTCCCTGGACCCGATGCGCAACCCGCTGACGGGCGACCCGTACAACCCGATGACGAGGCTCATCATCCGCGCCGCGCAGCGCTACGGCATGTTCGCGTCGGACAAGAACCTCTTCGTGCACGCCTTCAATGCGGAGCACGGCGGGCAGTGGAAGCACCTGTACGGCGAGGACCCATGGGCGCCCGGCGGGATCATGCACCAGCGGGTCGGCGGCACAACGGCGGACCCGGCAAGCGGCGGCTTCAACGTGCAGGACTTCCCCTGGCACCTGACCGAGTGGGCGCCCGTCGACTGGGGACGCCCGTCCCCGGACTTCTGGCTCCGCCCCGGGGAGCCCCTGCCGTGGGTCGCGCCACCGCCCGCCAAGACGCTCGCCTGGTCGGGGAGGACGTGGTCGATCCGCACCGGGAAGGCGCTCTCGCCCGGCCCGAACGACTTCGGCGGCACGACCCAGAACGTCGCGGTCGAGAGCGACGGTCGGCTCCGCCTGTCCATCGCCAAGGTCGACGGCGTCTGGACGAGCGCCGAGGTCCACGACACCGCGGGCAGTCTCGGCTATGGCCGGTACCGGTGGGTCTACGACATGGACGTGACCGGAATGGACTGGAAGCCCGTGCTCGGGCTGTTCACCTACGACGACGACCCCGCGTCGGCGCCGCACTTCCGCGAGATCGACATCGAGACCACGAAGTGGAACTGGGTCGGGGAGCCATCGCGGCAGTGGTACTCCGTCCACCCGACCGTGGGAATCATCGAGCCGCGAACCGGACCGGTCGAACCCCGGATGGGCGAGCACGGGATGTCCGCCGCCGGGCCTTACACGGGCGAGTTCGTCTGGCAGCCGGGCATGGTCTACTTCCGCACGCTCGACGCGAACGGCGTCGTCCTCGGTGAGCACGTCGTCACCGAGGGTGTTCAGGTGCCGGGCACGGAGAACGTGCGGATGAACCTGTGGCTGGTCAACGGGGACGCCCCCGCGGACGGCAAGCAGGTCGACGTCTACCTTCGCTCGTTCGACTTCGCCCCCGGGGTGACGTACAGCCAGCGCAAGGCCGCCGTCGTGACCGAAGCCTTCGACGACCCGCACGGATGGTCGCTGCGCGGAGGAGCGACGATCACGGGTGGCGAGCTCGTCATGCCGTCCGTGTCGACCTACGCTGCGGCGACCGGCGGCTCGGTGATCGACCTGCGGGAGTCGTCGGCTCAGATCGAGGTGACGGCGATTCCAGAGGGGCGCGGCGGATACAGCCAGGAGGCGCTGTGGTTCCTCCGGTACGACGGGAACAACTTCCTGCTGTTCTTCTACTCAGCCGGCGGCCTGTACGTCCGGGCGCTGCAGAACGGCGTGCAGACGCAGTTCCAGATCCCCGCGTTCGACCCGGCCGTGCACCGGTGGTGGCGGATGGCGCACGCGGGCAGCACGCTCACGTTCTCCACGTCACCAGACGGCACGACCTGGACGAGCCGCGGGACCATCCCCGCGACGATGTCCTCGCAGAAGCTGTCGACGCTCCGGCACCGACTCGAGTCCGGCATCTACGGAGACGCGGCCGACGCCTCCACTCCGTTCAAGGTCGGACGCATCGGGACCTGACCTGAACGCACGAAACGCCCCCTCACCCTCCGCTCCGGCGGTCGGGTGAGGGGGCATTTCGTCGTTGGCGGCGGCATGCGCCACCACGGCCACATCTCGCGCCTGCGCGGTCGTCAGAGGCGTCCGCCCGGCAGGCTGGCCCGATGAGCGATGCAGAGCACCACCTCGTGATGGTCACCCGCCTCTGGTCCGATGCCCCGACCGTTCTCGGCGTCTACCGCACTTCGGAGGAAGCAGAGGCGGCGATCACCGCGGACGCAAACCCTGATCCGGCGCCGGACCGGTACCACCACGAGACGTGGAACGGCGGTCAGAGGATCAACTAGCGGCCCTCGCAGCTCGCCTGAGTGTCGAGCTCAAGACCGAGCAGCGTGCGCACGCGAGGACCGGCAGCCTTCTCTTCGTCAGAACGAGGGCTGAAGTTGATCGAGAGGGCCTCGTCCGCAGAGGACGCCTGGATGAAGCGGTCGAGATCCGCGAGATCCTTGAAGTAGGAGCCCGCGATCACGTCGATGTCACCGTCCACCTCCGTGGGCCAATCGGTGTCGTCGGTGGAGAACGCGACGGCGGCCTGCTGGTTGGCGTCACGCAGCGCGACTGCCGCCTGCTGCAGCGGGGCAATATCCGCGCCCGAGCCGGCGGCGACCACCGAGTCGTACGCGTCGTTGAAGGTCTCCCCCGCGATGTTCGCGGGGCAGACGCCATCGAGGTAAGCCGCGGCTGCTGCCTCCTTCGACAGCGGTCCGGCGGCAGCAGGCTCGGAGGTGGGCGCTGGGCTGGCGGTGTCAGTCGCTGCGGGTGTCGGGTCCGCCTGCTCCCCCGAGGGCGCCGGGGCGGCAGTGCATCCGGCGAGGAGGAGGACCGCAGCCAGTACCGGCACGTAGCGCTTCATGAGGGCGACTCTACCGAGCGCTCGTGTCGGTGGTCGACCGCAGTATCGGTCGATGGGAACACGCTTCGACCCGAACCACCCCGAGCGCCCCGACGAAGAGGGCGACCCGTTCGTCCGGGCCTGGCGCAACGCGGGCGAGGAGGCACCGTGGCTGCTCGCCTGGCGCGACGGGAAGGTCATGGTGAACGCGGTCACCGGTCGATACATGTACGACTCCGAAATGCGCGACAACGCGAACCAGCGCGGTCGGGGTGGGCGCCGGCACTGAGATTGACGCTCAGGACAGACCCCGGTGCAGGTCGCGCCCATCGGCCCCACCCATGAAAGCAGCGAGTTCGTCCGGCGTCGGCTCGTCCGCGGTCGGCGTGAGCGATGACGGCCGAGATAGCGGGTCCAACAGATCGGCGCGCTTGGCCGCCCACTCGAACCACTCACTGGTCGCAGTCATCGCGTCTGGGTCCAAACGCTCTCGAGCTGCAGCGATGTACGCGCGTACCTCCTCCGCTTCCTTCCACTTACGAACCTGATGCAGCAACGCCTCAGCCCTTCGAGTCTCGGCAAACCGCACCCGCGCGCGCGCTTCCGCCCGCTGCCACTGCTCCTCGCGCTCCTCGCGCTCCTTCACCGCATCCTTCTCGCGCTGCTCCATCTTCAAATCACTGATGGCTATCGCGCGCACCAACTGGCCGAGCGCATCCGAGAGCTTGGTGTTCGTCTGCATCGACTCGCGGAAAGGTGTTCCCTCGTAGTTCTGCAGGTACCCCCACAGCCGCACCTCGAGCCTGCCCGATGAAACGAACTCGGTGCTCCGGCTGCCAATCCAGGGCGGGCGACCGTGCGGCAGGCGCGAGTGTTCCGGGCTCCCACGCTCCGACGATGGAATCGTGGCACCGCCAGCGCGCGACACTTCCGCCATCTGCACATGGAACGCCGCATGCTCGGTCTCGATGCGCATGTGAGCGTGCCGCTCCCGCCAGAACACCCTGGGCCTGCCGAAGTCGACGAGAGGATCGACGGCAACCCACCCACGCCGTTCGACCTCAAACTCGAGCGCCTGCAAAGCCCTCGCGGCTCGTTCCGTGCAATTCGGGGTGACGAAGCTCCACTGTCGGTTCTTGATGAGCTGTCGCGCGAAAGGACGGAGGATCGCGGCAGTGGTTGAGATCTCTACAACAGCGACAGGAACGATCTCCTCGTAATGCGGAGCGAGCTCGACCCGGGTGTAGTCAGAGGCAAGTCCCTCCGTTCGCGTCACCAACATCTGACCGAATGGACGCTGCCGGGAGCGCATGCTGTCAGCAACAAGAGAACCGAGCGCTGCCGCTTCCTGCCGCTTCACGCGCAACGATCCGCCTGCAGCACGAACGCGGTCGATGAGAGCATCAGCAGCGGCAGGCGCCGGCTCGTCGACTACGACCGGGTTCTGTTCGAGCCAGGACCTTCCGCTCAACGTGACCGAGCAGCTCCACCCCGTGCCGGTGCCGTCGATCTTCACGTAGCCGCGCGTTTCCAGCGCTCGGGCGGTGATCCGGTGGCCATCCTGGTAGCGATCAGAAGGCGCCCCCTCTGCTGCCCAACGCAGCACCTGGGTCTGCTTGTCGTTAAGAGTCGAAGGCAGGCGTGACATGAACCGATTCTTCCCACCCCTCGTGTGCCCGCGCAGTCGAACGGTCGCGATTGCGCTGACGTGCCAGCCTGGCCTGACGACCCGACACCTCGCACTCGCTCTTTAGTCGCTACATTCGGGCGTAAACGACGGTAGAGCGCGGGAACACGGGTTGTTTGAAACCCCAGGTCACAAGGTCGAACGGTAAGCCGAGGTAGGGCGGACGTCCGAACTTCTGCTTCCCAAGCAGATGGCGCGGGTTCGATTCCCGTCACTCGCTCTCCTCCCCCCCCCCCTCGTCTGCGGCCGGTCCTCCGGCCCGACGCGAGCGGCTCCTCCTCCGGCGCTGCAGCGGCGTCCGTCAGCGCAGCGGCGTCCGGCAGCCCCGCGGTGTCCGTCAGCCCAGCAGCGGCAGCCGCCCGACGATCCTGTCGATCCGGTTCCTCGGCCCCACCAGGCTGACCGCGAGGTACTGCAGCTCGTCGGAGCCGCTCGCCGCCACCGCCTCCCGGTACTCGTCGTACACCCGGGTGGCCTGCGCCGACGCGGGCATGTCGGCGACGAACGTCCCGTCGTGCGCCTCGGCCTTCTCGCGGATCGCGAGCAGGGTGGCCGCGTCGGCGGCGAGGACCGTGCAGCCAGCCCACGGCAGACCGGGATGCAGCGATCCGGACGCGTCGGCGGGGCTCGGTCCGAGCAGTCCCGCGACGTGCGCGGCCGTCGCGGCGCCCACGCAGATCGCGGCGTTCACGGCGCGGCCGGCGGGGAGGGACTCGTCGACGACGACCACCCACTTGAGGCGGGCCGAGCGGGTGGGCGCGGCGGTGTCGATCTCGTCGGGGTGGAAGCCGACGGCGTCGAGGGCGGGGATGGTCATGCTGCTCCTCGGTTCGTGCGAAGTGACGTCACAAAGAGTAGGCAGGAGGGGTCCCCTGCGGCAGGATCTCCGTATGAACGACCAGCAGAACGGCCCAGGAGCGGCACTCGACGAACTCGACGTCCGGATCCTGCAGGTCCTGCAGTCGGATGCACGGATCACGAACCGGGACCTCGCAGCCGCCGTGCACGTCTCGCCCACCACCGCCCTCGACCGCACGAGGAGCCTCCGGCGCCGCGGCGTCATCACCGGCGCGACGCTCACTCTCGACTTCGCGGCCCTCGGGCGCGGCGTGCAGGCGCTGATCGCGGTCCGCATCCGTCCGCCGTCGCGCGAGATCATCGAGGCCTTCCGCGACTGGGTCACCGGCCTCGACGAGACGGTCGGCGTGTTCGTCACCTCCGGCTCGGAGGACTTCATCATCCACGTCGCCGTCCGCGACAACCAGGACCTCTACGCCTTCGTCATCGACGAGCTGACGCAGCGCCGCGAGGTCGCCGACGTGCGCACCTCGGTCGTCTACGAGCACCTGCGCGAGCAGGTCGTCCTGCCGCTGGAGCCGCACGGCCGCGCGGAGCGGTGAGGCGCCCGAGCGGCGTTCCGACGCGACACGCCGGGCGGATCCGCGGCAGCGCGCGGGATCGCGGGATGCAGAGGGCAGGGTGGAGGGGTGACAGAGCTCGTCCAGATCCCGTCGCCGGGCGTCGCCCTCGAGTACGGGCACCCCGGCCGGCCCGTGGTGGTCGTGCTGCACGACGTCTTCGGGCGCCTGCCGTGGCTGGAGCCGTTCGCCGAGGCTGTGGCGAAGCACGGCTACCACGTGCTCGTGCCCGACCTCTACGACGGCTGGGCCACGCTCGCCCCGGAGGACGCGCGCGACCTCGCCGCGATGGCCGCGCAGGACCGCACCCTCGCCGCCGTCGCCGAGGCGGTCGGCACCGGAGTCGCGGCCGGGGCACCGCGCAGCGCCGTCATCGGCTTCGGCTTCGGCGGCCGCCTCGGGCTGCTCGCCGCGGGCACCGGGCTCGTGGACGCGGTGGTCGCGTACTACGCCACCCTCGGTGCGGAGGAGCACGTGCTGGTCCCGTGCCCCACCCTCCTGCACTACGCGCAGAGCGACGAGTGGCCTGCGGGCGACGACCCGGAGTCCTTCGTCGGACGGCTGAAGGAGTCGGGGACGCCGGTCACGGCGCACACCTACCCGGACACGCAGCGGCACTTCGCGAACGGCAACCTGCGCGACGCGGTCAGCCCCGCCTCCGCGGCGCTCGCCTACGCGCGGACGCTCTCGTTCCTCAATCCGCAGCTCATCGACACCTGAGCTCAGCCCTGCACGTCGTGCAGGTGGTGCTGGACGTCGTGCAGGTAGTAGCGGGCGATCGTGTCGACCGTGAACGCCGCGCCGTCGCTGCGGCGGCCTCGGCGCTGCCACTGGGCGCCGGCGACGGAGTCGAACACCTCGGCGATGCGCTCGGCCGCCTCGACCAGCTCGCGGCCGACCGTCGCGGGGTCCTGCTGGTCGTAGCGCTCCTCCACGGCGGTGACGTCCTGGTCCCAGTTGGGGTAGAGCGGGTCGTCGCCGGCGAGCATCAGCTCCACGCGGGTGCGGTAGATGCGGTGCACGTCGCGCACGTGCGCGGCGTACTCGAGCGGCGACCAGGTCTCGTCGTCGGGCCGGCCCGCCGCATCGTCGCGGTCGAGCACGTAGGGCCAGGCGGCGGCGTTCTCGCGGATGAGCTCGGCGACCTCGTCGGCGTCGACGAGCGAGGCGTCGAAACCGCACTCGAGGCAGGGGCTCTCGAGGACCCAGGTCCAGTCCTTGGTGTCGGGAGTGATCGGCATGGCACCAGAGTAGGGCGCCGCCGGATCAGCAGCGCGTCGGGGTCCCCTGCACGGCGCCGCGCTCGCCGTCGGCCGTCCACGGGAGCCGGGGCAGGCCCTCGGCTCCCGCCGCGGCTCCCTGCTCGACCGCGATGGCGGCCAGGGTGCGGGCGACCGTCGCGGCGAAGTCGCCGCCGGGCGTCGAGCTGTTGATCGACACGGCCACGGTCAGGCCCGAGACCGGGTCGGAGTAGGCCGCGGTGACGAAGCCGGGCGCGAGACCCGAGAAGCCGCGGAGGGGTCCCGCCTCGTGCCCGCCGAGCCCGGCGCGGAGGTAGTCGGCGCGGCCCTGGCCCTGGACGACCGGGTCCTGCCACATGGCGTCGCCCGCGGGATCGGCCGCGAGCCCCGTCGCCAGCCGCCGGAGGTCCTCCAGATCGGTCAGCGCTCCGCCGGCGGCGCCGAGGGCGGACGGGGACGCGGCGGTGACGTCGAGGCGCACGTCGCAGCGCTTCTCCCCGGTCGCCGGGTCCAGCGCGACCGCGTAGCCGCGGGGGGACGGAGCGGGCAGGTCGACCTCGGAGGCGCCGGGCAGCTCCGTGCTGCGCAGCCCGTACCGCGGCACCACGTACTGGTCGTAGAGCTCCCCGATGCTCCGACCGGTCACCTGCGCGGCGACGATGCCGGCGAGCAGCGGACCGGTGGCGGAGTCGGACCACGCCGCTCCGGGCTCGGCCGAGGCGCCGCGCACCTGGGCCGCGGCGAGCAGCTCGAGCGTCGGCCACTGCCGCGGGGGGTTCTGGAGCACGGTCGGCCAGAGCGCCGAGCGGAAGTCGGCCAGGCCGGAGGTGTGCGCGCAGAGCTCGCGCAGGGTGAGCCCGTCGATGCCGGGCAGGGAGCGCAGCGTCTCGCCGACGTCGGCGTCGAGGTCGACCCGGCCGGAGTCGGCGAGGGCGAGGACCACGTCGCAGGTCATCGCCTCGGTGCCGCCGGTGCCGAGCCGCAGGTGCGCGTCGGTGGTGAGGGCGGTGGTGCGCTCGTCCGACTCCCAGCCGACCGCGCCCTCCCAGCTGCCGCCCCACGGCGACCAGACCCCGGCGACCGCTCCGGTCGCGCCGGCGACGCCGACCGTCTCGTCGAGGAACCCCGACAGGGCGGAGGCGAGCTCCTCCGACGCCGCCTGCGCGGGCGCCTCCGCCACGCGCGAGGCGGCATCGGGCGTGCAGCCGGCCAGTGCGAGCACGAGGACCGGGACGACGAGCAGTCCCGTCCGCGTCCGTCTGCGAGATCCCATGCCGTGCGACTCCCCCGTCGTCTGCGAACGGCACCACTGTACGGGGGCTCCGTCGGGCCGGAGAGGGCCGCTGAGCGCCCGATCGCGATTCGTGTCCTGACCGTGACCGGCGGAGTCCACCCCGTTCCCAAACCGGCAGGCGCCGGGTTACGAAGAGAGGGAGTACAGCGCAGAGGCGCTGCTCGAAGGAGGTAAGAGACCATGCGCAGATCCCCCAATCGACTGCTGGCGACTCTCTTCGGAGCCGTCTACGTCGTCGTCGGGCTCCTCGGCTTCGTCGTGACCGGAGGCGTGCAGTTCCTCTCGACCGAAGGCGGGCTCCTGCTCGGCGTCTTCGAGGTCAACCCGCTGCACAACATCGCCCACCTGCTCATCGGAGGAGCGCTGCTGATCGCGGGCCTGTCGACCGTCGCCGCGGCGAAGACCGTCAACGTGACCGTCGGAGCGGTGTACCTGCTGCTCGGCATCGTCGGCTTCTTCCTGGTCGACACCGCCCTGAACGTGCTGGCGCTGAACACCGCCGACCACTTCCTGCACCTGGCCAGCGCGCTGGTGCTCCTGGGAGTCGGACTCGGCACCGAGAAGACGGCGAGGACGCGCTCCGCCGCGACCGCCTGACCCGGGCGGCACCTGCCGCCCCCCTCTACTCCGTCCGCCGTGGGCCCGCCGTTTTCCGCGGCGGACGGACTGAACGGCCCCGGACGACACGATGCGGTGTGTCGATCCGGGGCCTCCTCTTCTTCCCCGATCCAGCGAAGGAGCCGCCATGACCACCGTGGCCCGCTGCAACGCCGCTTTCGCCGGACTCGGCGCCGGGCTCGTCCACCTCTCGCTCGCCGCCGGCGGCGAGGGCATGCAGGCCCCGGTGATCGGAGTGCTCGGTGCCGTCGAGATCCTCTGGGCGGTCCTGGTCCTGGCACGCGGCCGGATCGTCGTGCCGCGCTCCGCGCTGGCCGTCGCGGTCGCCTCCCTGGCGGCGTTCGCCCTCGGTCTGGCCCTCGGCGCACTCGCCGAGCCCCTCCCCGCGCTGGCCGCCGCGGTCCTCCAGCTGATCGCGGTCGCCGTGGTGGCCGTCTCGCTCCGCTCTCCGCGCGTCGAGGAGAAGGCCGTCTCGCCGTCGCGAGCTCTCGTCGGACTCCTGGCCGGCGCGCTCGCCGTCTCCGCCCTCGCCACCCCCGCCATGGCCGCCTCCTCGGGCGGCTCGGGCGACATGGGCGGGATGATGCACTCCGTCGTCGACCGCGGACACGGGCACTGATGCCCTCTGGTCCCGGCGGCCCCGCTCGGCTAAGGTAAGGCAGACCTCAGTCGCCGAGGGAGGCCACCGTGTCGAACGTCATCCCGTTCTCCGAGGCCCTGCGCCTGCGCATCGGGCAGTCCGGCGCGGACGACGAGGGCGCCGCCTTCATGACCTCGCTGATGACCGGCTCCGGCAGCCGCGACGACTACATCGCGCTCATCTCGCAGCACTACTTCGTCTACGAGGCCCTCGAGGCCGTGGCGGAGGACATGGCCGGCGATCCGGTCGCGGAGCCGTTCCTCTCGGCCAAGCTCACCCGGCTCCCCGCGATCGCGGAGGACCTGCGCTTCCTCGTCGGCGAGGACTGGCGCGAGCGCATCCGCCCGCTGCCCTCGACCAGCGCCTACGTCGACCGGATCCGCACCGTGGCCTCGGGTTGGAGCGGCGGCTTCGTCGCCCACCACTACACGCGCTACCTCGGCGACCTCTCCGGCTGCGCGATCGTCCGCGGGCTGCTGCAGCGGCGGTTCGGCTTCGAGACCAACGGCGTCGGCTTCTTCCTCTTCGGCGAGATCGCCGCACCGTCGGCCTTCCGCGCCACCTATCGCGAGCAGCTCGACGCCGCGGGCTGGGACGAGGAGGAGCGCGAGCGGGTCATCGCGGAGGTCGCGGAGGCGTACCGGCTGACGACGGAGCTGTTCCGCGATCTCGCCCGGACCTGCGCGGCGGCCTGAGGGCCTGCTCCGACCTCCTCCGCGGGGCGTCAGTCCGCGGACGCCTCCGCGACGGCGGCCGGCTCGGCTCGCCGTTCGGACATGAAGCGCAGCACGTCCTTGTCGACGATGATGTCGCTCGGCCGGAGCGGCCGCGTCAGGTAGAGCCCCTCGAGGCTCGTGATGCGGCTGAGCGCCAC
Organism: Rathayibacter sp. AY1B8; assembly: GCF_002932775.1. Taxonomy (NCBI): domain Bacteria; kingdom Bacillati; phylum Actinomycetota; class Actinomycetes; order Micrococcales; family Microbacteriaceae; genus Rathayibacter; species Rathayibacter sp. AY1B8. The sequence continues at coordinate 106,988 of NZ_PSWJ01000004.1, forward strand.
GTAGGTCTGCCCGGGGGCGAAGGCGCGCTGCCCGAGGTCGACCACGGCGGAGTCGTAGGTCTTGCCCTGCGACTTGTGGATCGTGACCGCCCACGCCAGCCGGAGCGGGAACTGCGCGAACTCGGCGACGATCTCGCGGGTCAGCTTCTTCGTCGCGGCGGAGTAGGAGTAGCGGTAGCGCTCCCAGGTCGCGGGCTCGACCTCGTGGACCTCGCCGTCCACCTCGACCCACACCGTCCCCGCGACCTTCGTCACCCGGCCGATCGTGCCGTTCACCCAGCGCTGCTCGGAGTCGTTGCGCAGGAACATCACGTGCGCGCCGATCTTGAGCTCGAGGTTCTGGTCCGCTGGATAGGCGCGCCCGCCGAAGTCGCCGCTGATCTCGGCCGACGCGGTCTTCAGCGGGCCCTTCAGCCGCGCGAGTGCCGCCTGGTTGATGCGGTTGACCGTGTCGTTGCGGGTCGCGAGCGTGATCGCGTCGTCGGCCGGAGGCGTCCGCGCGCCCGCCGCGTTCAGCACGTCGGCGATCTCCTTCGTCACCATGCCGAAGCGGACCGCGTTGAGCATCCACTTGAAGCGCTCGTCGCTCTGCCGGTGGATCCGGCCGAGCTCGACGATCCGCAGCGGCGCCTCCTGCCAGACGAGGGCGTCGAAGAACCACAGCGAGCGGTAGCGGTCGGCGAAGTAGGCCCGCTCCTCCGGATCGCCGGGCACGGGTGCGAGCTGGAACGGGTCGCCGAAGAGGACGACCTGCACGCCCCCGAACGGCTCGGAGCGCCGCTGCCGCGCCTGCCGGAGGCTGCGGTCGATCCCGTCGAGCAGGTCGGCGTTGACCATGGAGATCTCGTCGATGACGAGCGTGTCGATGGTGTTGAGGAGCTTGCGCAGCTCGGGCGGCTGGTCGAGGTCGGAGTCGGCGATGACGCCGATCGGCAGTCGGAAGAGCGAGTGGATGGTCTGGCCGCCGACGTTCAGCGCCGCGACGCCGGTGGGGGCGCAGATGACGATCTGCTTGTCGGTGTTCCAGCTCAGGTGGTTGAGCAGGGTGGACTTGCCCGTGCCCGCGCGACCCGTGACGAACAGGTGCTCGCGCGTGTTCTCGATGAGGTCGAAGACCCGCTGCTGCTCGTCGGAGAGGGTCGGCTGAGTCACCGCTCCACTGTACCCGCGGGCCGCCGGGACCCCGGGGCCCGGGCGCGGATCAGCCGCGCTTCTGGAGGGCGGCCAGGCGGTCGTTGTAGGCCGTGAGCTCGGCCTCTCCGGTGCGGTCGGCCTGGCGGTCGCGGCGCTTGGTCTCGCGGGCGTCGGAGCGGCTCCACATCATCGCGACGACGATCGCGAGCGCGAGGGTGGGGATCTCGCCGATGCTCCACGCGATGCCGCCGGCCGCCTGCTGATCGGCGAGCGCGGAGGTGCCCCAGCCCATCGCTCCGTACCAGTCGGCGAGGAGCAGCCCCTCCCCCGTCATCAGTGCGAGGCCGAAGAAGGCGTGGAACGCCATGGTGCCCAGCAGCAGCAGGAGGCGCATCGCGTAGGGCACGCGGTGCACGCTCGGGTCCACTCCGATCAGGACGCTGACGAAGAGGTACCCGGTGATCAGGAAGTGGACGATCATCCACTCGTGGCCGATGTGGTCCGTGGTGGCCCAGCGGAACAGCGGGGAGTAGTAGAAGCCCCAGAGCGACCCGACGAACAGCAGCGCGGCGACGATCGGGTGCGAGATCGCGGTGGCGAAGCGCGAGTGCACGGCGAGCAGCACCCACTCGCGGGCACCGCGGGAGCCGTCGGTGCGGCGGGCGGCGGCGCGGGCGATGAGCGTGACCGGTGCCGCCGGGACGAGCAGCAGCGGCACCGCCATGGTGAGGACCATGTGCGAGAGCATGTGGGCGCTGAACAGGTACTTCTCGTATGCGTTCACCCCGCCGTTCGTGATGTAGGCCAGGAGGAGCATGCCCGCGATCCAGAGGATCGTGCGGTGCAGGGGCCAGCGGTCACCCCGGCGGTGCAGGCGCACCACTCCGGCGACGTAGAACGCGATGGCGAAGGAGCAGACCAGGAGCCAGACCAGGTCGATGTTCCAGAGCGTGAGGAAGTTCATCGCGCTCGCGGGCGGCGGCAGGGGCTCGCCCGTCAGCAGCTGGGCCGGGGTCGGATCCGTGAGCTGGCTCGCGGCGATCTGGTCGACCGGGGTCGCTGTGCGCGCGAGAGCCGCGGCGACTCCGGACGCGATCCCCATGAAGGCGATCTCGGCGCCGACGAGCCACCAGAAGCTGCGGCCGCCGACACCGCCGGCCTTCCGCATCCGCTCGATGAGGTAGCGGCGCTGCAGCACGCCGAACAGGCCCAGCGCGACCAGCGCCGCGACCTTGACCAGCACGAGGATCCCGTAGCCGGTCAGCAGGTTGTCGAGAGTGGCGAGCCGGAGCTCGGCGCTGACGTACCCGGACGCCGCGACCACGACGAAGCTCACGAGCGCGAGGCTGGAGTAGCGCTCGATCACGGGCAGCAGGCGGGAGCCGCCGAGCAGGGGCCGCAGGGCGATGACGGTGATGAGGCCGCCCAGCCAGATCGCCGCGAAGACGAGGTGCAGGCCCAGCGCCGTGACGGCGGCGTCGTGCCCGCTCGCTCCGGCCGCGTGCCCCTGCTGCGCCATCGGCAGCAGCGTGAGCAGGGCCAGGCCCGTGACGAAGACGAGCGCGGTCTGGTTGCGGACGGCGAAGCAGAGGACGGTGACGACGGCCGCGAGCAGCGTCGTGATGAGCCAGGCCTGGCCGACCTCGATGCTGCCGATGAAGTAGCTGAGCTTGGTGCCGAAGTCGCGATCGAGGCTCAGGGGCGTCTGCGTGACGTTGAGGAAGGTGAGGAACCCGGTCACCGCGCTGGCCGCCGCGAAGAAGGCGGCGCTGGCGGCGGCGACGTCGAGGGCGATCGAGAACTCGGTGCGCGGCTCGGGCGCGGCCTCGGCGGGCGCGGGGCGCGCGGGGGCGACCGCGGTGCGCGTCGATCCGGCGCGGGAGGAGGACTGGCCGCCGCGCGAGGACTGGCCGCCGCGCGAGGAGGCGTGAGCGGTCGAGGCGCGGGACGAGGACCGGGCGTCGCGGGCGGCGGCGGCGCGGGGGCTCAGCGCGAACAGCGTCAGCACGAGCGAGCCGATCATGCCCGCGGCGCCGAGATTGACGGCCAGCTTGGCGATCGGGAGGCCGTAGCGGACCACGGGGCCGGGATCGTTCAGCAGCGGAGCCGCGGCTCCCCCGCCGAAGGCCAGGGCCGCGAGGAGGGCGACGAGCGCTGCGGCGACGAGCACGAGCGCAGGGCCGACGATCCGGACGGTTCGATTCACCGGTCCAGCCTACGTTCCGCGGCTGATCGGCAGCCGCGTCCGCGGACGACGACGGCCCCGGCGCAGTGCCGGGGCCGTGTCGGAGGGCGCGACTACTTCGCGGCGGCCTTGAGCTTGGTGCCCGCGGAGACCTTGACCGAGTGGCCGGCGGCGATCTGGATGGTCTCGCCGGTCTGCGGGTTGCGGCCGGTGCGCGCGGCGCGGGAGGTGCGCTCGACGGCGATCCAGCCGGGGATGGTGACCTTCACGTCGTTCGACACGGAGTCGGCGAGGGTGGTGAAGAGCGAGTCGAGGACGCCGTTGACGGCGGCCTGGCTCTGGCCGGAGTCGGCGGCGATCTTCGCGACGAGCTCGGTGCGGTTGAGCGACTTGTCAGCCATGGAGTGTCCTCCCAGGACGTTCTCGCTGTCGGAACAGCTGGTTTCGATGGATCGTCCTCGGCCGGGGACGGACGTCCTCAACCGGTCGGACCGTCGGTAACCTACCAGCCCCGCCCCGGATCTCCGGCGATTCCGGCCTCGAGACGCCCGGAACGACGCCGATCGCGCCGGTCGGTCCCTCCACAGGAGGCGCTCGGCGCCTCTCGTCCACCGGTCCGCCGATCGCCTCTCCGCAGAGTCCGCCGCCTGACGAGGATCGGCTCATGACGACGACGGCACTCCTCCCTCCATCCGCTCCGGCCGACGCGGCCCTCCCCCGGCCGCCCCGGCGGCACCCTCCCGCTAGCCGGCAGTACGAGCCCGGTCTCGCCGCGCTCGCGCTGGGCCTGCTCGCGCTCGCGTCCTCCGTGCATCCGCTCTGGGCCCTCCCCGCCGTCGCCGTGGCGGTCGCCGCGGTGATCGCGTCCGTGCGGGCGCTGCGGTGGGCGGGCGAGCGGAGGAGCGCGGTGGCCGGGCTCGCCTGCGCGGCTCTCGCACTGCTCGTCTGCTCCGTCACGGCACCCGCCTCCGTGCGGGCGGGCCTGGCCGTGCTGGCCTGGATCACCGCCCTGCGGCCCGGCCCGTGAGCGGGCGCGGCTCCGGTCCAGCCCGCCTCGCTACAGTGACGGCGGCCCGCGCCCGAGCGGGCCGGGAGGACGGCCACGATGGCTCAGACGGACGGTTGGATCTCGACGGCGATCTGGTGGCACGTCTACCCGCTCGGCTTCACGGGCGCCGAGGCGAGCGCCTCGGAGGGTCCGGGTCCGGACGACGAGCCGCAGCACCGCCTCCGCGCCCTGCTCCCCTGGCTCGACGACCTGCTGGCGCTGGGCTGCAACGGGCTGCTGCTCGGGCCGGTCTTCGCCTCCTCCACCCACGGCTACGACACGGTCGACCACTTCCGGGTCGATCCCCGCCTCGGCGACGAGGCAGACCTCGACGCGCTGATCGCCGCGTGCCGCGAGCGCGGGATCCGGGTGCTGCTCGACGGGGTCTTCAACCACGTGGGACGGGAGCACCCCTGGTGGCGTGCCGCGGTCGCGGCCGGCGAGGGCTCCCCCGAGGCGGCGCGCTTCTCCCGCAGCGAGCGGTCGCAGGAGGTCGACGGCCTCCGCGTCGACGTGTTCGAGGGGCACGACGCCCTGGTCGAGCTCGACAACGGGAACCCCGAGGTCGCGGAGCACGTGTCGTCCGTGCTCGCGCACTGGCTCGAGCGGGGCATCGACGGCTGGCGGCTCGACGCGGCGTACGCGGTCGCGCCGGCGGCCTGGCACGCGGCGATCGACCCGGTGCGGCAGCGCTTCCCCGACGCGTGGTTCGTCGGCGAGGTCATCCACGGCGACTACACCGGCTACGTGCGGGAGTCCGGGCTCGACTCGGTCACGCAGTACGAGCTCTGGAAGGCCGTCCGCAACTCCCTCGAGGAGGCGAACCTCTTCGAGCTGGCCTGGTCCGTGAAGCGCCACGACGACTTCGTCCGCGAGTTCCTGCCCCTGACCTTCGTCGGCAACCACGACGTGACCCGGATCGCCAGCGCCGTCAGCGACGAGCGCCACCACGGCCACGCCACGGCGATCCTCGGCTTCGTCGCCGGCGTGCCGAGCATCTACTCCGGCGACGAGCGGGGCCTGCGCGGCGTCAAGGAGGAGCGGATCGGCGGCGACGACGCGATCCGCCCGGAGTTCCCGGCCGATCCCGCCGAGTGGCCGGGCGGAGAGGCCTACCGCGCCCACCAGGAGGTCGTCGCGTTCCGCCGACGGAACCCGTGGCTGGTCGGCGCGAGCACCCGCACGGTCGACCTCTCCAACACCGCCGTGCTGCTCGTGGCGGAGGGCCCGGAGGGACGCACCGCGCGGCTCGCGCTGAACATCGGCGACCAGACGGCGACCATCGGCGGCGTCCAGGTCGCTCCCCACTCCTGGTCGCTGCACGACTGACCCGGCGCGCGGGCGGCCCGGCAGTGCGCGACGGAGCGTCGACCTTCAGGGGCCTGTCCTCTACGCTCGGGCGCATGCCGAGACCTGCACGAGGACCCTCCGACGGACGAGCCGACTCGATCGACGACGCCGGGATGCCGGCGTCCGGACTCGAGCAGGCGTTCGCCGCCCCCGTCGACCCGGAGAGCGACCCCGGACCGGGCGAGAGGAGCGGCCTCTCGAGCCGCATCGCCCAGGAGCTGCTCGAGGACGGCTTCGGCCTCGACGCGAGCGACGAGGAGGCCCCGTCCCGCGCCGTCGAGATCGACGATCCCTCCCGCGCCGTCGGTGACGATCCCGCCCACCCCGTGCACGGCTCGATGTCCGGCGAGTTCGAGCGCCGCTGAGCCCGGCCGCCCTCGGTCGGTCGTCGTCGGCCCTGCTCCGCCCTCCGGCCGTCGTCACCCCGCCGGTACCGCGCCGCCCGCCGCCGGAGCCGGGTCCGGGCCGCCCGCCTGCAGCTCGGCGAGGAACCCGGGCCGGAGCACGCGCGCCTCGATCGACGCGGCTCCCGAGGTCCAGCCGTCGCCGAGCGGACGCTCGGGCGTGAGGAGCACGTGGCCCGGCGTCCCTGCTCGGCCGAGGACGGCGGCGACGCGGCCCTCCGGATCGTAGAGGGCGTGGTCGACGAGCGGCCCGTAGACGGCGTGCACCGCGAAGTCCTCGCGGCTGCCGAGAAGGACGGGCAGCAGCTCCTCGCCCGGGCGCAGGCCGTGGGGCCACCAGCGGAAGCGCTCGACGAGCTCGTGGCAGGCGGCGCACGAAGGCGAGAAGAAGACGAGGTGCGTCGCCGGGCGGGACAGCTCCTCGAGCGTCAGGAGCTCGCCGGCCACCGTGACGAACGCGAGGTCGGCGGCCGAGAGGTCGCCCTCATGCGCGGGCCCCGGCGCGGACTCCCTGTCGGCTGCGGACAGGCGGGCGGCCGCCCGGACGCGAGCGGCCGTCGACGCCGCACGGCGGTCGCGCACCAGCACGAGCGAGACCGCGGCGAGAGCGGCGGCGAGCCCGGACGCCGCCGCCGAGGCACCGCCGCCGCCGAGCAGCGCGGCCGGAGCGAGCCCGCCGAGCGCCCCGGCGACCGCCAGCGCGAGCAGCACCGCGTTCCTCGCGACGGTGCGTCCGGTCATCCGCGCCGAGCCCAGACCGCCGAAGCACTCGCAGTCGACGTCCTCCGCCGCGCGGACCGCGCGGACGGCGACGACGAGGAACACGGCGTCGAGGAGCGCCACCGGCACGAGGGCGGTACGGTGCGCCGGAGCGGGCGCCAGCACCACCGCGGCGCCCAGCGCGATCTCGACGACGGGGAAGGCGGCCGCGAACCAGCCGCGGCGCCGGAGGAGGAGGGGGACCCCGAGCGCCTCGAGGGTCGCCCGGAACCGCTCCGCGCGGCCGAGCTTCAGGGCACCGCTGACGACGAGCACCGCGCCCGCGCACCACCCGGCGATCGCGAGAACCGCCTCCAGCATCCGTCGCCCTCCTCGCTCGGCATCGACCCGCGCGACGCTACCGGCGCGGACCGGCCTCCCGCGGCCGAGGCGGGGAACGGGGCGGAGACGGCGCGATCCGGCGCGTTCCGCCCTCCGGACGAGCCGTTGCCGGTGCATCCGGTGCCCCGATCCGGCCAGGCGCGGCGCCCCCGGGCTCTCTCCCGGTCCCGGACGGCCGCTCAGCCGTACACTGCGAGAGGATCGGAGGGGTCATGCGGGGACGGCGAGCGCGCGACGAGCGGCACGGCACGGCGACGACCCCGCCTGCGGACGCCGCTCCCCCGGCAGCGGTCCCGGCTCCGGCCCTCGCGGACTCGCCGGACGACGCCTCGAGCGACGTCTCGACCGGGATGCGGATCGCCGCCGCCTGGTCGTGGCGCTTCCTCGCCGTCGCCGGGCTCCTCTACCTCCTCGTGCGCCTCGTCTCGCTGCTGCCCGTGATCGTCGTGCCGGTGCTGATCGCGCTGCTGCTCACCGCGCTCCTCACCCCGCTGCGGAACCGGCTCGAGCGCCTGCGGCTCCCCCGCCCGCTCGCGGTCCTGGTCTCGATCGTCCTGATGCTCCTCCTGCTGACCGGCCTCGTCGGGCTGGTGATCGTGCAGTCGCGCTCCGGCTTCAGCGGAGTGGGGCAGCGCGCTCTCGACGCGGTCGACGGCGTCGAGGCGTGGCTGCGGAGCCCGCCGCTGTCGTTCTCGGACGTCCAGCTCTCGGACTGGGCGCAGCGCGCGGTCGACTGGGCCGACGCGCAGGCGTCGACGATCGCGTCCGGGGCCCTCGCCGTCGGCTCCCAGCTGGCCGAGGTCTTCGCCGGAACCCTCCTCACCCTGTTCTCGCTGATCTTCCTGCTCCTCGACGGCCGCCGCATCTGGCACTGGTTCCTCCGCCTCCTCCCCCGCCGCGCTCCATCGCCGGGCGGGCGCGGCGGCGCCGCCGGCTGGCGGACCCTCAGCCAGTTCGTGATCGCGCAGCTCGGCGTCGCCGGGATCAACGCCGTCGGCATCGGCATCGGCGCGCTCGCGCTGCAGCTGCCGCTCGTCGTGCCGATCGCGATCGTGGTGTTCCTCGGCTCGTTCGTCCCTATCCTCGGCGCGATCGTGACCGGTGCGCTCGCCGCACTGGTCGCGCTGCTGTTCAGCGGGCCCGTCGCCGCGCTGGTGATGGTCGGCGTCGTGATCCTGGTGCACCTGCTCGAGGGGCACGTGCTGCAGCCGCTCATCCTCGGGACCGCCGTGAAGGTGCATCCGCTCGCCGTGGTGCTCGGAGTCGCGACCGGGCTCGAGGTGGCCGGGCTCGCCGGGGCGCTGTTCGCGGTGCCGACCATCGCGACGCTGAACGCGGCGGTCACCGCCATGCGGGCGCGCACGCCCGGAGCGGAGTGAGCGCGTTCGATCCGGCCGCCCGACCCGGATCGACGGTGCTGCCCGCCCTCGCCTGCCCGGTCTGCGGCGGCGCGCTCGCCCCCGACGCGCTCCCCCGCCCCTCCTCGCTCCGCTGCCCCCTCGGGCACAGCGCCGACCTCGCGCGCCAGGGCTACGCCTCGCTGCTGCGCGGGAGGCACGCGACCTCGGGCGACACCGCGGCGATGGTGCAGGCCCGCGCCGACCTGCTCGGCTCCGGCCACTACCGGGTGATCCAGGACGCGGTCGCCGCGGCCGTCCCCGCCGGCGCGCGGCTCGTGGTCGACCTCGGCTGCGGCACCGGGGCGTACCTCGCGGCCGCGCTCGAGGCGCATCCGGCGGCGGACGGGCTGGGCCTGGACCTCTCGGCCCCGGCCGCCCGCCGCGCCGCCCGCGCGCACCCCCGGGCGGCGATCGCGACCGCGGACCTCTGGCAGCCCCTCCCGCTGGCCGACGCCTCCGCCGACGCGCTGCTCACCGTCTTCGCGCCGCGGAACGCCCCGGAGATGCGGCGGGTGCTCCGTCCGGGCGGCGTCGCCGTCGTCGTCACTCCGCGCGAGAGGCACCTGCACGAGATCCGCGAGCGGTTCGGGATGCTCGGCATCGACGCCGGCAAGGCGGAGCGGCTCGACGAGCAGCTGGCGGGGTTCGCGCTCGAGGAGCGCATCGAGCTCGACACGACGGTGCTGATGAGCGTCGACGAGCTGCGCGCCGAGGTGCTGATGGGGCCGAGTGCCCACCACGTGGATCCCGAGGCGCTGGACGCTCGGCTCGCGGCGGTGGAGGGGACGACCGCGGTGACGGTCGCGGTCACCGTGTCGCGCTTCGTGCGCGCGGAGTAGCGGCGGGCGCGCCGCCGGCCCCGCGTCAGTACGTCTCGCGCAGGCGCTCCTGGTCGACCACCGCTTCGCGGTCCGCGAGGCGGCGCAGGCCCGCGAGGGGCTGGGCCATCCGGTGGTTGCCGCGGAGGACCGGCTCGGCCCGGTCGAGGAAGGCCCAGTACCCGGCGGTCACCGGGCAGGCGTTCTCGCCCAGGCGCACCTTCGGGTCGAAGCGGCAGCCGCCGCAGTAGTCGGACATCCGGTTGATGTAGGCGCCGCCCGAGGCGTACGGCTTCGTCGCGACGACGCCGCCGTCGGCGTGCTGGGACATCCCGATCACGTTCGCCGGCATCACCCACTCCGTGCCGTCGACGAAGACGTCCACGAACCAGTCGTTGAGCTCCGCCGGATCCCACCCCCGCTGCAGCCCCCAGTTGCCGAGCACCATCAGGCGCTGGATGTGGTGCGCCCAGCCGTGCCGGTGCACGTCGTCGAGCGTCTCGTGCAGGCAGTTCGCCTCGATGCCGCTCGGGTCGAGAGCGAGCAGCTCGGCGGGCAGCGGCGTGGAGGCGCCGAGCGCGCGGCTGCGGTTCCGGTACTCCGGCCCGAGGTGCCAGAACAGGTTCCAGACGTAGTCGCGCCAGCCGAGGATCTGGCGGATGAACCCCTCCGTCGCCGCGATGGGCGCGCCCCCGGCGGCGTACTCCGCCTCGGCCGCCTCGACGACCGTCCGCGGATCGAGCACGCCGAGGTTCATCGGGGCGCTGAGCAACGAGTGCGCCATCGTCCAGTCGCCCGAGAGCATCGCGTCCTCGTAGGTCCCGAAGTCGCCCAGGCGCGACGACACGAAGTCGGCGAGCGCCGCTTCGGCCTCGGCGGGCGTCGCGGCGAAGCGGCGCGGACCGTCGGCGCCGACCAGGCGGACCGCCCCCTCGGCCTCCCAGCGCGCGAGGTCGGCGCGCACCTCCTCGTCGATGTCGTCCTCCTCCGGCCACCACGGGTCGGGCAGGCCGAGCCGGGAGGCGCCCTTGGGCGGAGGCTGGCGGTTGTCGTGGTCGTAGTTCCAGCGGCCGCCCTCGGGCTGGTCCCCGCGCATCAGCACGCCGGTGCGCTCGCGGCTCCACCGGTAGAAGTCCTCCAGCAGCAGGCGCTTGCCCGTCCGGGAGAGCGCCCACTCGCGGAAGTCCTCCTCGGCCGTGATGAAGCCGCGGCTGGGCAGGACGCTCATGCCGAGCCTGCGGGCGAGGCGGCGGCCGCCGCGGGTCGGCGGGTCGATCACCTCGAGGTCGTCGCGCCCGGCGAGGGCCTGGCCGAAGGTCTCGGAGCGGACGTACTCGGCGCGGTCCCCGAGCTCGCGGGCGCGGTGGCGGAGCGCCGACAGCAGCAGCTGCGCCTTGGCGCGGTGCATCGGGCGGCGCCCGAACGCCGATCGGGCCTCGACCAGCAGCATCGGACCGCCGTCGTCGAAGGCCGGTCCGAGCTGGCCGATGACGCTCCAGCGGGTGCGAGGGGGTCTGCTCATCCTCGGAGGCTAGGCGGACGGATCCGGCGCCGGTAGGAGTTGCGCGGCACGGATGTGCAGCCGCCACGTCTTGCACCCCCGCCCCCGATGCAGAAGTCTCGGAGCGAGCGCGGCCGATCCGACCGCGCACCGACGCGACGAAGCGAGGAGGCCGCCATGGCCCACCACGACCACGACAACGAGCACCACGAGGGTCACGAGCACCACGACCACCACGAGGGTCACGACGAGCACACCGCCGGCCACGGCCGTCACGTCGCCGAGGGCACGAGCACGGAGGACACCGAGGGCGGCGAGTACACCTCGACGGAGGGCGTCTCGCACACCGCCGGCGAGGCCGAGGGCAGCTACGTCGACACCTCGGTGAACGAGCAGAGCACCGCCGACAAGGGCAGCTACGTCGACACCAGCGCCGCGGGCACCTCCGCCGAGGGCGAGGGCGAGTACACCGACCGCGACGAGTGACCCGCGCCCGGGCGCCGCGCGTCCCGCCGGGACACCGCGCTCCCGCCGGTGTCCCGGCGGGGAGCCGGCGCCTCGGCGGGACGCGGTGGTCCGCCGGCGCTTCAGGCGGGCTTCAGCGGGGCCGCGGCTAGCCTGGGCTCGCGCGGACCCCCGCGCGCCGAGCCCGGGGAGGCCGCCATCCGCATCCTGGTCGTCGACGACGAGATCAACCTGCTCCGTGCCCTCGAGACGGGCCTGGAGGCCGAGGGCTTCGCCGTGGACACCGCCACCACCGGCACCGACGCCCTCTGGTACGCGCAGGAGGCCGACTACGCCGCCATCGTCCTCGACCTGATGCTCCCGGACGTCAGCGGCTTCCGCGTCTGCGAGCGGCTGCGCGCCGAAGAGGACTGGACCCCGATCCTGATGCTCACCGCGAAGGACGGCGACCTCGACCAGGTCGAGGCCCTCGACACCGGCGCCGACGACTACCTCACCAAGCCGTTCTCGTTCCCGGTGCTCGTCGCGCGGCTGCGCGCCCTCATCCGCCGTGGAGCCGCCGAGCGGCCCACGGTGCGCGTCGTCGGCGATCTCGTGCTGGATCCGGCGTCCCGGACCGTCGAGCGGGGCGGAGTCGCCGTGCCGCTGACCGCGCGCGAGTTCAGCGTCCTCGAGTACTTCGTCTCACGGGCGGGCGAGGTCGTCTCCAAACGCGACGTCCTCGGAGCCGTCTGGGACTTCGACTACGACGGCGACCCGAACATCGTCGAGGTCTACGTCCGCACCCTGCGCAACAAGATCGATCGGCCCTTCGGCCGCGATACCCTCCGCACCCGGCGCGGGGCGGGCTACACGCTGGTGGCCGGGTGAGCCGCCGGAGCCTGCGGACCCGCATCACCGCGGCCGCGACCGCCGTGGTGGCCGCCGCCGCGCTCCTCGGGAGCGTGCTCTTCGTCCTGGTCCTCTCCTCCGTGCTCGCCTCGAGCGCCGCCTCCGCCGCCGACGCCGAGGCGGAGCGGGTCGCTGCGCTGGTCGAGCAGGGCGGCCCGGAGGCCGTCCGCGGCTCGGAGGGACTGGTCCAGCTCGTGGTCGACGGGCGGGTCGCCGCCGCGGGCGAGGACGCGGAGGACCTCCCTCCGCTCGCGCTGGCCGAGAGCGACGACCCGGTCACGGTCGACGTGGACGACGAGGGGCCGGTGGTGGTCGCCGCCCGCGAGCTCGACGACGACTCCCTCGTCGTGGTCGGCGTGCCCGACGAGGGCCGCGAGGAGGCGGTGTCCACGACGATCGGGCTGCTCGCGGTCGCCGTCCCGCTGCTGATCGCGCTGGTGGCGGTGGTGTGCGCCGTCGTCGTCGGCCGGGCGCTGCGCCCCGTGGAGCGGATGCGCGAGGAGGCCGAGGCGGTCACCTCCTCCGCCCTGGACCGCCGGATCGCCGCTCCCGGCTCCGGCGACGAGGTCGACCGGCTGGCGCACACCCTCAACCGGATGCTCGATCGGCTGCAGAGCGGGCAGGAGCGGCAGCGGCGCTTCGTCTCGGACGCCTCGCACGAGCTGCGCTCCCCCGTCGCGGCGCTGCGTCAGACCGCGGAGGTGGCGCTCGCGCACCCGGACCGGCTCGACTCCGCCCGGCTGGCGAGGACGGTCGCGGAGGAGTCGGTGCGGCTCGGCGGGCTGATCGAGGGCCTGCTGCTGCTCGCCCGGGCGGACGAGGCGCGCCTGGCCGTGGCGGCGGCTCCCGTGGACCTCGACGATCTCGCCCTCGGCGAGGTGCGGCGCCTGCGCGACTCCGGAGCCCGGGTCGACGCGAGCGGGATCTCGCCCGTGCAGGCGGTGGCCGACGAGGCCCTGCTCTCGCGGGCGCTGCGGAACCTGGTCGACAACGCGGTGCGGCACCGCTCCTCGCAGCTGGCGCTCTCGACCCGGATCGACGGAGCGGAGGCGGTGCTCGCGGTGGACGACGACGGGCCGGGGATCCCGGCGGCGGAGCGCGAGCGGGTGCTCGAGCGCTTCGTCCGCCTCGACGAGGGCCGGGCGCGCGACGCCGGAGGGTCGGGCCTCGGCCTGGCGATCGTCGCCGGGATCGCCCGGGCGCACGGCGGACGGGTCGTCGTCGGCGACTCGGCGCTGGGCGGCGCCCGGGTCGAGGTACGGGTGCCGCTCGTCCGCTGAGCGGGCGCTTCAGGCCTGCTTCAGCGCCCGACCGCGAGAGTGCTGGAGGCGTCGACGAGCGGCGCCGGGACGGAGCCATCGTGCAGAAGAAGACGAAGATCATCGCCGGGATCGCCGGAGCGGTCGTGCTGATCGGAGCCGGGACGGGCATCGCCTACGCCGCGACCGACGGCTTCGAGGGGTCCGACTCCCTCACCGGCAGCGACCTGGACCGCGCGAGCGAGGCAGCGCTCGCCGAGATCGGCGGCGGGACCGTCACCTCGGCCGAGCGCGACGACGACGGCGCCACCGGCTACGAGCTGGACCTGACCGACCGCGCCGGCCTCGAGTACGAGGTGCGCCTCGACGACTCCTTCGCCGTCGTGTCCGTGGACCCCGACGACCGCGCCCTCCAGGCCGGCTCCGACGACGACGGCGTGCCTGCCGGCGACCCGACCGCGGCCGCCGTGGACCCGGACGACCTCACCGGCGACGACCTCGCCCGCGCGAGCGAGGCGGCGCTGGGCGCCGTCGGCTCCGGGACCGTCACCGAGGCCGAGCGCAGCGACGACGCCGGCCACGCCTTCGAGGTGGAGGTCACCCGCGAGGACGGCACGGACGTGGACGTCGAGCTCGACGCGGCGTTCGCCGTGCTCTCGACGCAGGAGTAGCGCTCTAGCGGCCGCCGGGGCCCTTCGCGGCCCCGGGCGCGGCACCGCTGCCCGCGGGGGCGCCGACGCCGGTCGCCGCACCGCGAGCGCCGGGGCCGTTGCCGCCCGCGTTGCCGTTGCCGCCCGCGTTGCCGTTGCCGTTGCCGTTGCCGTTGCCGTTGCCGTTGCCGTTGCCGGGAGCGTTCCCGCTGTTGCCGGGTGCGCCACCGCTGTTCCCCGGTGCGTCGCCGCTGCTCCCCGGAGCGTCGTCGCCGGGAGCGGCCGGGGTCTCCTCCGCGGGCTCCTCCGGCTCGGTCGGCGTCTCCTCCGGCTCCGACTCCTCGGGCGAGGGGGCGGGGTCGTCCTCGGTCTCGACCGGAGCGGGCGTGTCCTCCGGCTCCTCCTCGACCGGGGTCGTCTCCTCGGGAGCCGGGGCGGTCGTCTCGGCCGGCGCCGGCTCCGGGGCTCCCGCGATCAGGGCCTCGAGGTCGGCGCGGACGACGTCGACCTGCGCCTGCACCGTCGCTGCGCGATCGGAGCTGACGGAGTCCTCGGCGAGCGCGGCGTCGAGCGCCGACTGCAGCGAGGCGAGCTCGGTGAGAGCGCCCTGGTAGTCGTCGGCCGAGGCCTTCTCGGCGACGGCGACCACCGCGTCGTCGAGGGTCTGGGCGGTGCCCTCGTCGATGCCCTGCGGCGCGGAGGAGCATCCGCTCAGCAGCAGGACCGAGGCGAGCACGGCGCCGGCAGCGCGCAGTCGGAGGCCCCTCACGAGCGGATGCTCTCGCGCAGCTGACGGAGGTGGTCGCCCAGCTCGCCGTCCACCTGCGGCAGAGGCGACTGGGGACCGTCGATCAGGATGATCGCGAGCCCGACGGCGACCGCGACCAGCGCGAGCACCAGCACGATCAGCCACGGGCTCGGGCCGCGGCGCTGAGGACGGGCGGCCGCGGGGCGGAGCGGAGCCGTGCGCGGCGCCGGAGCGGTCTGCGGTGCCGGAGCGATCCGCGGTGCCGGAGCGATCCGCTCGGTCGCGGTGAAGCGCTGCGTCGGATCGAGCGCCTCCGCCCGCGTGATCGGCTCGGTCTCGGCCAGCGGCTCCGTCGACATCACCCGGGTGGCGGGGACGTCGGGGACGACGATGGCCGCCGGCGGGGAGTCGCGCCGCGGATCGATCAGGCGGCGTGCCGACTCCGCCACCTGGAGCGCGGCGGGACGCTCGCCGGGCTCGCGCCGCGTCATCGAGGTCAGGAGCGAGGTCCACCCGCTGCCGAGCGACTCCGAGACCTCGGGGTCGCGGAGCAGGCGGGCGAGCGTGACCTCGATCGCCGAGCCCGTGAACGGGCGGCGACCGGTCAGCGACTCCAGGAGCACCAGGCCGAGGGAGTAGATGTCGCTCGCCGACGTGACCGGGTCGCCGTGCGCCTGCTCGGGGCTGAGGTAGGCAGCGGTGCCGATGAGGGTGCCCGGCGCGGTGATCCGCGTCGCGTCGATGAGGGAGGCGATGCCGAAGTCGGCCAGCTTCGGGCGGAACTCGCGGCTGGTCAGCGGGCTCGGGACGAGCAGCACGTTCGACGGCTTCACGTCGCGGTGCACGACTCCGGCCGCGTGGACCGTGTGCAGGGCCTCGCCGAGGTCGCCCGCCATCGAGGCGACGTCGTTCGGCGCGACCGGGCCCTCGGCGAGCCGCTCGGACAGGCTCGGGCCCTCGGCGAGCTCCATCACCATGTAGGCCTGGCCGTTGGTGTCGTCGCCGCCGTCGTGCGCGTCGTAGAGGGTGACGAGGGCGGGGTGGTTGAGCGCCGCGAGCAGCCGGATCTCGGACGCCTTGCGCTGCAGGTCCTGCGCGTCGTCGATGCCGGGGGCGAACATCTTCAGCGCGACGGAGCGGCCGAGGACGCCGTCTCGCGCCCGGTAGACCGTGGCCATGCCGCCGCGGCCGATGAGCTCCTCGATCGTGTACCGGCCGTCGACCGTCGTCCCGACGATGCGGGTGTCGCCTGTCCGGTGGGATGCCACGGGTCCTCCTCGCGGTCGGCGGCGGGTGTGCCGCGCCCCCCGGTGCGACCGTCGACCCAGGGTAGTACGTCGACCCTGCACGCCGCCCTCCCCCGGCCGGGCTGTCAAGCGGGTGCCCCCGCGCGCGCCCCGACGTAGCGTCGGAGGTCCCGACGAAAGGCGACGACATGGACCAGGACCGCACGGAGCAGGACGACCAGGGCTCGACCATCGGCAAGCCGGACGGGGCGGCGCCCGCCACCTCCTCCGAGAGCGAGACCATCGAGAAGGACATCTCGGAGTCGCCCGGCAGCGAGCGCGAGACCGAGGCCAAGCAGGACTCGGATCCGGCGGAGAGCCGCACCGAGGTCTCCGGCTCGGCCGAGGTGAAGGCCGTGCCCGGCACGGGCGGCCCGGACGACGTGGGCGACGTCGAGGTCGACCCCGACGAGGTCTCGCTGAACGGCAAGCCGTTCCCGGGTCACGCCGGCACGAAGTAGGACGCCCGGGAGGGGCGGGGCCGCGGCTCCGCCCCTCCCGTGCTCTCCGGTCAGCCCACCGCCCGTCGTCCGCCCTCGCCCGGAGGTTCCGCGGACCGCGCGGATCGTCCCGCGCCTGTCAGGCGAGCGGCGTCAGCCGACCGGCGTCAGCAGGCCCGGGTCGCGGCGGTCGACGGTGCGGGAGTTGTTCACGCGGCGGTCGACCGGGTGGGCCGTGACGGTCGAGGCCATCGCGACGGACGCCCGGTCGAGGGTGGCGAGCATCTCCTCGGCAGAGGCGAGCGGAGCCGGGTCGAGCCAGGCGTCGCGCACGTCGGGCGTGAGGAACACGGGCATCCGGTCGTGCACCTCGCCGGAGGCGTCGCGCGCCTCGCGGGTGATGATCGTGAAGGAGACGCGCCAGTCGTCGCCCTCCTTCCGGGCCGTGTAGAGGCCGGCCGCGGCGAGGATCGGCTCCTCGCCCTGCAGGAACCACGGCTGCTTGCCGTCGGCGCGGGTCTCCCACTCGTAGTACCCGCGCATCGGCACGATCGCGCGCTGCTTGGCGAACGCCCCGCGGAACAGGCCGTTCGTCGCGACCGACTCGAGGCGCGCGTTGATCGGCGAGGGCCCCCTGCCCTTCGACCAGGACGGGGTGAAGCCCCAGGACGCCAGCTCCAGCTCGCGCTCCCGCTCGCCGTCGTGGAGCCGCTCGCGCACGATCGGCGCGACGTCGGTGGGAGCGACGCTGTAGTCGGGCGCCCAGTCCTCGGCGCGCCCGCCCGCGGCGACGAACTCGCGGATCAGCTCATCGGTCTCGGAGTCCATCGCGAAGCGGCCGCACATGCGGGACAGGCTACGCCGCACCTCCGACGCCGCGCGAGGCGCGCGGTGCGACCACCCGGGACTTCGCGGACCAGAAGCGCATCAGCGCGCCGGCGAGGATCGAGCCCAGCGCGCCGGCGGCGAGGTCGCCGAGCGTGTCCTCGTAGCCGACGAAGATCGAGGAGTCGATGAAGCGGTGCCCCGCCCACTCGCCCCACTCCCACAGGACGCCCGCCGTCGTCCCGAAGCAGGCGCAGAGCACGACCGCCGGGAGCAGCGGCCCGCGATCGCCCGCGACCGCCGGCACGACTCCGGCCCGCGCGGCGACGATGTAGGCCACCGCGGCGATCAGCCCGTTGAGCACGCAGTGCACGACCAGGTCCCACTGCGGCCACGCCTCGTACAGGCCGAGGACGCTGCTCCAGGACGCCACGAGCAGCGCGAGCCCGAAGAGGGCGTCGAGCGCCGGACGGATGCCGAGGAAGCGCGGCAGCACCAGCCCGATCGCCGCGAGCGCGAGCACCGCCACGTCGACCAGGTCCCAGCCGATGGCGGCCGCCACGATGCTCGCCGCCCCGATCGCGCGGATGCCGTCGGCCGTCCACTCCCCGCGGGTGCGCGGGGGCTCGAGGAAGGTCTCGACGAGGGCGGAGCCGCTCACGGGTTCGTGAAGCGCAGCACGGCCTGGACCGGCTCGTGGTCGGAGGGCGCCGCTCCCCCGTAGCGGACGGCGTTGATCCCCGCGGAGACGACCTCGAACGCGCCCTCGCTGACGAGCAGCCAGTCGATCCGCTTGCCCGGCGCCGGCGGGCGGTAGTTCGAGAAGGTGCTCCACGAGTGGGTGAGGTGCTTCTCCGCCGTCTCCCACGCGTCCGCGAGGCGGCCCTCGTCGAGGATCGTCCGGTAGGGGACGGTGTCGACGTCGGTGTTGGTGTCGCCCATCACGATCGCGGGGCGTCCGAGCTCGAGGACGCGGCGGGCGATCAGCTCGGCGGAGCGCTGGCGCGAGCGCCGCGAGATGTGGTCGAAGTGGGTCGAGATCACGGTGAGCTCGCGGCTGGTCGCGTGATCGGTCAGCTCCGCGATCACCGCGGTGCGCGGGATGCGATTGCCCCAGCTGCGCGAGCCGGCGACGTCCGGGGTGTCCGAGAGGGCGATCTGGGTCCAGTGCCGGACGGCGTAGCGGCTGCGGTCGACGAAGAGCATCACGCGCTCGCCGCCGCGGTCCGCGTCCCGGCCGAAGCCCATCGCCTCGAAGGAGGAGCCCAGCGCCTCGTGCACGGCGGCCGACTGGTCCGGCAGCGCCTCCTGCACGGCGAGGATCGAGGGGCGCTCCTGCTCCAGCACCCGCTGGACGAGCGGGCGGCGCCGGTCCCACTGGTCGACGGCGCGGGAGGTGAGGCGCGGCATCCGCCGGCGGATGTTGTAGGTCATCACGTGCAGATCGGGCGCCTCGGTCGGGCCGATCAGAGGCGTCGCGTCGGTCATCACTCCACCCTACGGGGGCGGATCGAGGTGCCACGGAGGCTTGCGGTGACCGCTCCCGGCCGCTCTACTTCGGACATGCCCCTCTCCCAGGACCTCACCGCCCTCGCCGACGAGCGCTTCGTCTCGCTCACCACGTTCCGGAAGTCCGGGGACGCCGTCTCGACCCCGGTCTGGATCGCCCGCGACGGCCACGAGCTGATCGTCACCACTCCCCGCCGCAGCGGCAAGGTGAAGCGCCTCCGCAACGACGCGCGGGTGACCCTCGTCCCCTGCGACCGCCGCGGCCGCGTCTCCGACTACGCGGTGCCGGTCGAGGCCGCCGCGGAGATCGACGCCGACCCCGGCGAGGTCGAGCGCCTGGGCCGCGTGTTCCTGGCGAAGTACCGGCTCGAGTACCGCGTGTTCCTCCTGATCGAGGGCCTGGTCACCCGCGCCGACCGCACCCGCGTGATGCTCCGCGTCTCCGACCGCTGACCCGGCACCGCCCTACACCCCCGGAGGCTCCCGCCGGAAGGCCTGGGGGCCGCCGGTCCCGGGGTCTACCGTGGGGCGATCGCCGGTGCCCCTGCGCGCTTCCCGCGTGCGCTCCGGCGGCAGTCAGAAGGAGCACGCAATGAGCATCGGAGCAGGGATCTTCCTCCTCGTCGTCGGCGCGGTCCTCGCCTTCGCGGTGGACGTGCAGGTGTCCGGGATCGACCTGAAGCTGGTCGGCTACATCCTGATGGCGGCCGGAGCGGTCGGCCTGATCCTCGGGCTGGTCCTGCTGACGCGCCGCCGCCAGGCCGTCTCGACCACGCGCTCGGCCGTCGATCCGGCCAGCGGCGAGCAGGTCACCCGCCGCTCGAGCGAGAGCGACGGCCCGCTGATCTGATCGGCGGAACGATGAAGGGCGGGACCTCGCGGTCCCGCCCTTCGTCGTTCACGGCCCTACTCGGCGGGCTCGTCCGGCTCGCCGCCGGAGACGGTGTCGGTGTCGCCGCCACCGGAGGAGGTGTCCGTCCCGGTGCCGTCGGGGAGGTCCTCGGTCTTCTCGGTGTCCTCACCCGTGGTGCGGTCGGTGCTCATGGCGCTCTCCCTTCGCGTCGGCGACCTGCCGACCCTCCCACTCTGCTCCGCCCGCGCCTCGCGGGGCAGGGGGTAGCGGAGGCGGAGGCCGGCGTGGAAGGCGCCTACTCCTCGACGACGATGGTGGTGATGACAGGGTTCCGGCGGTGGCGGCGGGTCAGCCAGCGGCCGAGGGTGCGCGTGATCAGCGCCTCCATGGCCTCGAGCTCGACCGGCTTGCCCGCGGCCTGCAGGACGGCGTCGTCGATCGCCTTGCTCGCGTTGGCCTTCCAGCCCGGCTCCTCGACGAAGCCGCGGGTGAAGAACTCGACCGGCTCGCCGAGCGTGCCGCGGTCGAGGTCGGCGATGGCGAGGACCGTGATGGCCCCCTCCTCGGCGAGGACGATGCGGTCGTTCATCGCGTCCTCGGTGGCGACGCCCATCGTGGTGCCGTCGACCAGGATCTGGTCGGCCGGGATGCGCCCGCTGATGCGCGAGCGGCCCTTCACCAGGTCGATCGAGACGCCGTCCTCGATGACGAAGACGTCCTTCTCGTCGATCCCGGTGCGGGTCGCGATCGCCGCGTTCGCGGTGAGGTGGCGCCACTCGCCGTGCACGGGGAGCACCGCGGTGGGGCGCAGGATGTTGTAGCAGTAGGCGAGCTCGCCCGCGCTGGCGTGGCCCGAGACATGCACCTTGGCGTTGCCCTTGTGCACGACCGTGGCGCCCCAGCGGGTGAAGGCGTTGATGATCCGGTAGATCGCGTTCTCGTTGCCGGGGATCAGCGAGCTGGCCAGCAGCACGGTGTCGCCGGGGCCGATGTCGATGATGTGGTCCTTGTTGGCCATGCGCGAGAGCGCCGCCATCGGCTCGCCCTGCGAACCGGTGCAGATCATCACGATCTCGGTCGCGGGGAGCTTCTCGAGCACCTTCATGTCGACGACGAGGCCGGCCGGGATCTTGAGGTAGCCCAGGTCGGCGGCGATGCCCATGTTGCGGACCATCGAGCGGCCGACGAAGGCGACCTTGCGGCCGTGGCGCTGCGCGGCGTCGAGGACCTGCTGGATGCGGTGCACGTGGCTCGCGAAGCTGGACACGACGATGCGGCGCGGCGCGGTGCGGAACACCTGGTCGATCGCGGGGGCGAGGTCGCCCTCCGAGATCGCGAAGCCGGGGACGTCGGCGTTCGTGGAGTCGACCAGGAACAGGTCGACTCCCTCGTCGCCGAGGCGCGCGAAGCCGGGGAGGTCGGTGGTGCGCCCGTCGAGCGGGAACTGGTCCATCTTGAAGTCGCCCGTGTGCAGCACGAGGCCGGCCTCGGTGCGGATCGCGACGGCGAGCCCGTCCGGGATGGAGTGGTTCACGGCGAGGAACTCGAGGTCGAAGACGCCGGCGTCGATCCGGTCGCCCTCCTTCACCGGACGCGTGCGCGGGGTGATGCGGTGCTCCTGCAGCTTCGCGCTGATCAGCGCGAGGGTGAAGGTCGAGGCGATGATCGGGATGTCGCCGCGCTCCTTGAGGAGGTACGGCACGCCGCCGATGTGGTCCTCGTGGCCGTGGGTGAGGACGATGGCCTCGATGTCCTTCAGGCGCGAGCGGATCGCGGCGAAGTCGGGGAGGATCACGTCGATGCCGGGCTGGTTCTCCTCGGGGAAGAGGACGCCGCAGTCGACGATGAGCAGCTTGCCCTTGTGCTCGAAGACGGTCATGTTGCGGCCGATCTCGCCGAGGCCGCCGAGCGGAGTGATCCGCATGGCGCCCTTCTCGAGGGGCTTGGGCTTGGGGAGCTCGAGGTGGTGGCGGGCGGGCTTGGCGGTTCTGGCGTTTCTCATGCGGTTCTTCCGGGAGGGAGTGGCTGGACGCGGGCGCGCGGCGCAGGGTCCGACCGCGCGCCCGGTCGGGCCGCGGTGATGTGTCGCTCCGGCGCTGTGAGCGCTGTCGGGAGCGGGTGGAGGTGTGCGGGACGGGGCCGGGCGGGGCCGCTCTCAGCGGGCGGTGCCGTCCGTGCGGCGCGCTCTCGCGCACCGACCGTCCCGTACATCCTGCCAGCGTTCCCTGGGTCGCGGGTCCAGGAGGCGGGATCCGGGCCTCGCAGCCGCTCAGGCGCGCGCGTCCTCCGGGGTCTCGGCGGCCTCCTCCGCCGCGCGGAGCACGCGCAGGGTGTTGCGTCCGGCGAGGTCGAGCAGCTCCGCGTCGCTCCAGCCGCGGTCGGCCAGCTCGGCCAGCAGGCGCGGGTAGCCCGAGACGTCGCCGAGCCCCTCGGGCAGGTCGGCGACGCCGTCGAAGTCGCTGCCGAGGCCGACGTGCCGGGACCCGACGGCCTCGCGGGCGGCGTCGACGT
Organism: Rathayibacter sp. AY1B8; assembly: GCF_002932775.1. Taxonomy (NCBI): domain Bacteria; kingdom Bacillati; phylum Actinomycetota; class Actinomycetes; order Micrococcales; family Microbacteriaceae; genus Rathayibacter; species Rathayibacter sp. AY1B8. The sequence continues at coordinate 129,366 of NZ_PSWJ01000004.1, forward strand.
GGTCGGCGACCTGCGCGACGGTGACGAGCGGCGCCGGATGCGCGCGGCGCCACTGCTCGAAGGCGGCGAGCGCGGCGGGGTCGGCCACCGGGAACGCGGCCCGGTTCGCCCGCGCGGCGTCCTCGGGCGCCTCGGCGGGGCGGGGGGCGCGGGGCCAGGGCATCGACGTGGTGAGCCCGAGCGCGGCGCGGGCGGCGTCGGCCTCGGCCGACCAGTCGGCGAAGGCGCGCGAGACGAACTGCGCGACGAAGGCGATCTGCAGCACTCCTCCGTTCGCGGCGAGCGCCGCGAGGGCCCGGGCGGAGACGTTGCGCGGATGCGCGGCGACGTCCGCGACTCCGGAGTGGGAGTAGAGGACGGGAGCGGAGGTGGCGGCGAGCGCGGCGAGCTGGGTGCGCTCGGAGGTGTGCGAGAGGTCGACGACGACGCCGAGCCGGTTCAGCTCGTGGACGACGGCCACCCCGTCCGCCGTGAGCCCGCCCTCGACCGGGGTGCCGGTGGCGGCCTCCGCCCAGTCGAGGGAGCTGTTGTGCGTGAGCGTCATCGTCCGCACGCCCAGCCGGGCGAGCATCCGGAGCACGCCGAGGGAGGAGGCGACGGAGTGGCCGCCCTCGATCCCGAGGAAGGAGGCGATCCGGCCGGAGGCGACCGCCTGCTCCGCCTCCCGCACCGTGGTCACGATGCGCAGGTCGCGCGGGTGGGCGGCGGCGAACCGGTACGCGGCGTCGATCTGCTCCAGCGTCGCGGCCACCGCGTCGCCCTCGCTCTGCAGCGCCGAGACGAAGACCGACCAGACCTGCGCCGAGACGCCTCCCGCGCGCAGCCGCGGCAGGTCGGTGTGGAACTCCGGGCGGGGCCGGTCGAAGCCCTCGACGCGGTACCCCTCGTAGCGCCGCAGCCCGCAGAGCAGGTCGTTGTGCGTGTCGAGCAGCACCTCGCCCTCGAGGAGCCGGCGGAGGCGCTCGGCGCTCACGCGTCGTCGTCGGTGGGGATCGGCCCGACGCCGCGCCAGCGGGAGAACACCAGGGTCGTGTAGGTGTCGGCGACCACCGGATCGGAGGTGACGCAGTCGAGGACGAAGTCGCTCAGCTCGTCGGGGCTCGCGGCGACCACCTCGATCAGGTAGTCGTCCTCGCCCGCGACCAGCCACAGGTTCACCACCTGGGGCAGCTTCGACATCGCCTCGGCGAAGCGGGCGTTCTCGGCCCGCGAGTGCTCGCGCAGCTGGACGCGGAGGATCGCGCGGATGCCCTTGCCGAGCAGGCGCGCGTCGACCTCGGCGTGGAAGCCCGAGATGACTCCGCTCTCGATCAGCGCCCGCACCCGGGCCAGCGAGGAGGAGGGCGCGAGGCCGATCCGGTCGGCCAGCTCCTTGTTCGGGATGCGCCCGTCCTGCACCAGGACGTTGATGATCGCGCGGTCGACCTCGTCGAGCCGGACCGGCCTAATTATGTTCGGCAAGGGAGACACCTTTCGCGGGCGTGAGCCGCTTCTGTGCGGCCAGAGTGGGAATCGCTGTACAGGATACAGAACGTTTGCCTCGACGGGCATCGACGTGCAGACTTTCTGCGAGATCACCGAACGCATGCGCCAGTCCCCTCGATGACGCCGCACCCTCCCGACTCCCCCGAGTCTCCCGATGCACCACACACGAAGGGGTACCTCCTCCCATGAAACGGCTCCCGAAGCTCCTGATGGCGGCGGTCGCGATGACCGCGGCCGTCGGCCTGCTGTCCGCCTGCGGCACCGACTCGACGTCGTCGAGTCAGGCCGGCACGTCCTCCCACGTCCTCACCGTCGGCAAGCTGCTCCCCCTGCAGGCCGTCGATCCGCACAAGGTGAACGACGGCATGTCGAACGAGGTGCTCACCGCCGTCTTCGACGGCCTCTACACGCTCGACGCCGACGGCCAGATCGACCCGCTGATGGCCGAGAGCGTCGAGAAGTCCGACGACGGCCTGACCTACACCTTCACGATCCGCGACGCGTCGTGGAGCAACGGGACGCCGGTCACCGCGCAGGACTTCGAGTACTCGTGGAAGCGCCTGGTGAACCCGGCCACCGCGGCCCCGAACAGCAACGAGGCGGTCGCCGCCGGCATCAGGAACGCGAACGAGATCGTCAACGAGGGGATGGACTACACCCAGCTCGGCGTCACGGCGCTGGACGACAAGACCCTGCAGGTGCAGCTCGCCGCGGACGTGCCCTACTTCCAGGCGCTGCTGGTGCGGCCGGCGTTCCTCCCGGTGAACCAGGCCTACCTGGAGAGCGTGGGCGACACCTACGGCCAGACCCCCGAGACGACGATCTACAACGGGCCCTTCGTCTGGGACTCCTGGGACTTCGCGAACAACTTCTCGGTCGCCAGGAACGCCGACTACTGGAACGCCTCCGGCATCGACCTGGACGCGATCAAGTGGCAGGTCGTGAAGGACTCGCAGACCGCGGCGCTCCTCCAGGAGAGCGGCGACCTCGACTTCACCGAGATCTCCGGAAGCCTGATCGACCGCTACACCGACTCCCCCGAGCTGACCACGGCGCTCGAGGTGCACATGTGGTACTTCTACCCCAACCTCCAGAACCCGGCGCTCGCGAACGAGGACATCCGCACCGCGCTGGCCACCTCCTTCGACAAGGAGGCGCTCGCCGACGAGGTGCTGAAGAACGGCGCCCAGCCCGCCGACTACTTCGTCGGGCAGAACCTGGCGGTCGGACCCGACGGGAAGCAGTTCCGCGACACGGGCGGCAGCTACCTCGCCTACGACCTCGACGCGGCGCAGGCCGCCTGGACGAAGGGCCTCGCCGCCCTGGGCACCGACTCGGTGAGCCTCAAGCTCTCGTACTGGGACGACGAGGCCTCGATCGCGCAGGCCGAGTACGTCGCCTCGCAGTGGGAGGCGAACCTGCCAGGTCTGAGCATCGAGCTCACCAGCCAGCCCAAGGCGACGGCGAACGAGCAGGCCACGGCCGGCGACTTCGACCTCTACCTCTTCCGCTGGGGCCCCGACTACAAGGATCCGATGGCGTTCCTGGAGCTGCTGTCCTCCACCTCCGCCCGCGACTTCGGCGGCTATGCGAACCCGGAGTACGACTCGATCATCGCCGCGGCCCGCACCGCCGACATGCTCTCCCAGCCGGAGGCGCGCTGGCAGAGCCTGCACGACGCGGAGGACATCCTGATGGGCGACGTGGCGGTGATCCCGACCGTGCAGAACGGCATCGCGATGCTGATCAACCCCGCCGTGCAGGGCATGGAGGTCCGCAACGTGAGCCTGACCTGGAACTACCGCCTCGTCACGAAGGACGACTGATGCGCACCACCCCCCGAGAGGAGACGGCACGATGACCGCGACGAGGACCCTGCGCGAGCTGATGGAGTCCGGGAGCGTCCTGGCCCCCTGCGTCTTCGACTGCTCCTCCGCCCGAGCGGTCGAGCTGGCCGGCTTCGAGGCGATGCTGCTGAGCGGATCGGAGGTGTCGATGTCGATGAAGGGCATCCCCGACCTCGGACTGCTCTCGCTGGAGGAGCTCCTCTGGGCGGTGGAGCGGATCGTCGACATGTCGCCGCTGCCGCTCGCGGTCGACATCGAGGACGGCTTCGGCGCGAGTCCCCTGCAGGTGTACGAGACCTGCAGGCGGGTGGCCAAGGCCGGCGCGATGGCGGTGCTGATGGAGGACGAGTTCGAGCCCGGCTACGCCCGGGACGTCTCGGCCGACAACATGATCCCCCGCGAGGAGTACTACGCGAAGGTGCGGGCCGCCGTCCGCGCCGTCGAGGGCACCGACTGCATGGTGATCGCGCGCAGCAACTACGGCAGCGCAAATCTGGAGGAGGGCATCCAGCGGATGATCGACTGCGTCGCCCTCGGAGCGCACGCGACGGTCGTGGTCAACGTCACGACCCTCGCGGACGCCGCCGAGGTGGCCCGCCGGGTGCCGGGGCTGAAGATGTTCGCCGACATCAACGCCAAGCGCGGCCTCGAGCAGATGTCGTTCGCGCAGCTGGCGGAGCTGGGCTTCCAGCTGGTCACGATGCACTTCACGATGAAGGCGTCCATGGCAGGGATGATCGAGGCCGGCCGGGCGAACCTCGCCGAGATGGGCAACACCTACTCGAACGAGCTGATGCCGGAGGAGTACCCGGGCCACAGCGGCATGGCGTTCTTCGCCGCGCAGGAGCTGCTCGACCTCGAGTCGGAGTTCTCGGGCCGCGTCCAGTCGTTCAACGACCCGCGGACCGTGCACGCGGCCCCGGCCGGCTGAGCGCGACCGCACCTCTGCAGGGCCGTCCGCCCGCGCCTCGAGCGCGGCGGGCGGCCCTTCGTCGTGCGCGGGGCGCGAGGGGCGCGGCGCCGAACATCGTTCGGCCGAGAGCCCTCACTGCCGCACGCAGCCGAATCCGCTTCGGCAGCAGCGTCGCATCGGCGCTTCTGTTCGGCTGACTTGCCGCTCGCCCGCGTTCTATGCAGACTTGAGCCATTACCACCGAACGACCGAGGCTCCGAAGCCGGATCAACGAAAGAGACTCACTCCCATGACTGAACTGGCACAGACGAGCGGAACCGCCACGATCGGCTCCTCTCAGCCCGACTTCGTCGAGATCGACGGCTTCACGCTCACGATCGAGGACATCGCGCTCGTCGCCCGCGGGCTCTCGGACGGCACGTTCCCCGAGGTCGTCCTCAGCGACGAGGCCCGCCGGGTCACGAACGAGGCCCGCGCCTACGTCGACGAGCACTTCCTCGCCCCCGACGCCCCCGCCATCTACGGCATCAACACCGGGCTCGGCCGGCTGATGGACGTCCGCGTCCCCGCCGAGGACCAGGCCCGCTTCCAGCGCCTGGTCATCAACTCCCACTCCGCCGGAGTCGGCGAGCCGCTCCCCCTCGACGAGACCCGCGCGCTGCTGCTGCTGCGCACCAACGCGATCGCCAAGGGCATGTCGGGCGTGCGGATCGAGTGCATCGACCGCCTGATCGCGATGCTCAACGCCGACGTCCTCCCGGTCATCCCGGGCCAGGGCTCGGTCGGCGCCTCGGGCGACCTCGCCCCCCTCGCGCACATGGTCAGCGTGATGGTCGGCCACGAGAAGGCCGAGGCCTACCACCGCGGCGTGCGGATGCCCGCCGTCGAGGCCCTCACGGCGGCCGGACTCGCCACCGAGTTCGAGCTCAAGCCCAAGGACGTCCTCGCCCTGATCAACGGCTCCACCATCTCGCTCGCCACCGCCTGCCTCGCCCTGCACGACGCGTGGAGCCTCACCCGCCAGGCGGACGTGGCCCTCTCGCTCTCGCTCGAGGCGATCCGCGGCGAGCTCGACGCGTTCGACGAGCGCATCCACCTCGCCCGCAACGCCCCCGGCCAGGTCGACGTGGCCGCGAACGTCCGCGCCCTCACCGCGGGCAGCGAGCGCACCGTCGAGGAGGCGCGCCGCCTCCGCCTCCCGGACGAGCAGCGCGTCGGCGGCGTCTACAAGCCGCGCGTGCAGGACGCCTACTCGCTGCGCTGCGCGCCGCAGGTGCACGGCACGACCCGCGAGTCGCTCCTGTTCGCGCAGACGCTGCTGGTGCGCGAGGCCAACGCCGCGACCGACAACCCGCTGGTGCTCCCGGACGGCGAGGGCGGCTACGACGTCCTCTCCGGCGGCAACTTCCACGGCGAGCCGATCGGCGTCGCGGCCGACCTCATCGCGATCGCGGTCGCCGAGATCGGCGCCATCTCGGAGCGCCGCTCGTTCCGCCTCACCGACCCCAACCTCAGCTACGGCCTGCCGCTCAACCTCGTCGGCGGCCAGCTCGGCCTCAACACGGGCTTCTCGATCGTGCACTGCGCGGCGGCCGCCATCGCCTCCGAGAACAAGGTGCTGTGCTTCCCCTCCGTCGTCGACTCGATCCCGACGAAGGCGAACCAGGAGGACCACGTCTCGATGTGCACCTTCTCCTCGCGGAAGGCGCGCAGCATCATCCACAACACGCAGGTGATCCTCGGAGTGGAGTTCATCCTCGCCACCCAGGGCATCGACCTCGCGTCGCCGCACCTGGAGGACCGGGCGCTCGGCGAGGGCAGCACGGCCGCCTACGAGGCGGTCCGCTCGATCGTGCCGATGACCCGCGAGGACATCTACCAGTCGGAGCAGATGATCAACGCGCAGGCGATGGTCGTGCTCGGCACCGTCCTCACCGCCGTCGAGGCGCGCATCGGAGCCGTGCGGTGACCGCGGGCGGGACGGTCGTCCACGGCCGCGTCGTCACGCCGGGCGCCGTGATCGAGGACGGGGCGGTGGTCGTCGAGGACGGCCGCATCGCCGCCGTGCTCGGCGGACGCGAAGCGGCGCGCGCCCTCACGGAGGCCTCGGTCGTGATCGGCGGCGCGGGGATGCTCGTCCTGCCCGGCGCGGTCGACGCGCACGTCCACGCCTTCTCGGAGCCGGCCGAGACGTTCACCGGCGCGACCTCGGCCGCCGCCGCGGGCGGGGTGACCACGATCCTCGACATGCCCTACGACGCGGGCAGCCCGGTGAACACGGCCGCCGCCGTCGTCGCCAAGCGCGAGCGCCTCGAGCGCGAGGCCGTCGTCGACGTCGCCCTGCACGGCACGGTCCGCCCCGGGGACGGCGCGCGGGACGTGGCCGGGATGATCGACGAGGGCGTCTGCGGATTCAAGGTCTCGCTGTTCGAGACCGACCCGATCCGCTTCCCCCGCATCCCCTCCGACCAGCTGCTCGAGGCCTTCGCGATCATGGCCGAGCGCGGCGTCCGCGTCGGCGTGCACGCGGAGGACGGCGAGATCATCGGCGCGCTCGTCGCGGCGGCGAAAGCCGCGGGCCGCACCGCCCCCCTCGACCACGTCCGCAGCCGCCCGCCCGTGTCCGAGACCTCCTCGGTGGCGCTCGGGCTCGAGCTCGCCTCGGCGGCCGGTGTGCCCTTCCACATCTTCCACGCGAGCCTCCCCGGCACCGTCGAGCTCGTGACGGCGAGCGCCGCCCGCGGGCTCGACGCGACGCTGGAGACCTGCCCGCACTACCTCGTCCTCACCGAGGACGACATGGAGCGGCTCGGCGCCCTCGGCAAGATCAACCCGCCGCTGCGCACCGCCGAGCACGCCCGCGGGATGTGGGAGGCGCTCGCCGACGGCCGGATCGGCCTGGTGACCTCCGACCACGCGCCGTGGCCGCTGGCGAAGAAGAGCGCCGACGTGATCTTCGACAACGCCTCCGGAGCGCCCGGCGTGCAGACCCTGCTGCCGATCGTGATCGGCGCCGGCTACCTCGGCGGCCGCCTCTCGCTGCTGCGCGCCGCCGAGGTCCTCGCGACGAACCCCGCCCGCGCATTCGGCCTCGGGCACCGCAAGGGCGCGATCGAGGCGGGCCTGGACGCGGACTTCGCCGTCGTCGACCCGTCCGGCACGACCGTGATCGACGACACCCCGATGCTCTCGACCGCCACCTGGAGCCCCTACGCCGGGATGTCCTTCCCCGGCCGCCTCGAGACCACCGTCGTCCGCGGCACCCCCGTCTTCAGCCGGGCCGAGGGCCTGCTCGCGGAGCCGGGCGACGGACGCTTCGTCGCGAGGGCCGCCTGATGGGAGAGCAGTCCCTCCGCGCCTTCGTCGACGCGCTGCCCGCCGACGAGCTCGTCACCGTCGAGCGCACCGTCGACGCCCGCTTCGAGCTGGCGAGCGTGCTCGCGCTGCTGGACCGCGGCCCGGCCGTGCGCCTGACCTCGGTCGCCGGCTCGGCCCACCCGGTCGTCGGCAACGTGCTCTCCAGCCGCGAGCGGATCGCCCGCGCCGTCGGCTGCCGGGTCGACGAGCTGCTCGACCGGCTCACCGCCGCGGTCGCCGACCGCACCCCGGTGCGCGTGGTCGAGGACGCTCCGGTGCAGGCCGTGCGCCTGCCCGCCGCGTCCGTGTGGGAGGAGGTCGTCGCTCCGGTCTGGTTCGAGAAGGACTCCGGCGGCTACCTCACCGCCGGGCTCATCGTGGCGTTCGACCCGGTGACCGGGCACCGCAACGCCTCCTACGCGCGGATCAAGCCGCTCGACGCGACCACCGGCTTCGTCGGGATCGCGCCGAACCACCACCTCACCGCGCTCTCGCGCTCGGCCGCGGCCGTCGGCGGGCTCCCCGTCGCCGTGGTCCTCGGCGCGCACCCGGCCGTGCAGCTCGCCGCCTGCTGCTACCTCGCCCTGGGCGACGACGAGCTGGAGCACGCCGCCCACCTGCTCGGCGAGGAGGTGCGGGTCGCGCGGGCCACGACGAGCGACGTGCTCGTCCCCGCCGACGCGGAGATCGTGATCGAGGGGATCCTGCACGCCGACCGGCCGGTGCACGAGGGCCTCGTGAACGAGTACCACGGCATGTACGAGGACTACGGCGACGGCATCACCCTCGAGGTCACCGCCGTGACCCGCCGCGAGTCCCCCGAGGTCCAGGTGATCCTGCCCGGCCTCTCCTCGGAGCACAGCTACATCGCGGCGCTGCCCATCGCCGCCGGCATCCGGCACGCGCTGCGCAACGTCGGCTGCGACATCGTCGACGTGGCGGTCACGCACTCCGGCGGCGGCCGGGTCGACGTGGTGGTCGCGATCGCGAACGGCCGTCCGGGCACCGCCAAGCGCGTGATGTTCGGCGCGTTCGCGGCCGTCAGCATGGTCAAGCAGGTCACCGTCGTCGACTCCGACGTGGACGCCTGGGACATGGAGCACGTGCACTGGGCCCGGACGAGCCGGATGCGGTGGGACCGCGACCTGATGCTGGTCGACGGGGTCGCCACCGACCGCAACGTGCCGATGCAGGTCGGCGGCACCGTGACGAAGGTCGGGATGGACGCGACCCGCAAGGAGGGCGACCGCGCCCTCGGCGCCGAGCTGGCCGTCCCGCCCGGGGACGTCCTCCGCCGCGTGCGCGACGCCCTCGTCGCCGACGGAGTCGCCCTCCGCCCCGCCGTCGTCGTGTACGGCTCCCTGGCCGACGACGGGGAGGACCCGCGATGACCCCCGACGTGCGCTTCCCCGACGCCGGCCGGCTGGCCCTCGACCTCGACGAGATCGCCGGCCTCGTCGACTCCTCTCGCCCCGGCTGGAGCCGCGTGGCGATGACCGAGGTCGACACCGACTCCCGCCACTGGGTCGCCGAGCGGATGCGCTCCGCGGGCCTGGAGGTCCGGATCGACGGGATCGGCAACGTGATCGGCACCCTCGCCGGCACGGGAGCCGCCCGCCGCGCGATCGTGATCGGCTCGCACACGGACACGGTGGACGGCGGCGGGCGCTACGACGGCGTCGTCGGCGTGCTGGGCGCGATCGAGGTGGCGCGCCTGCTGCAGGAGTCGGGGATCCGGCTCCACCACGACCTGCGCGTCGTCGACTTCTACAACGAGGAGGCCAACCGCTTCGAGCTCTCCTGCCTGGGCAGCCGCGCGCTGGCCGGCTCCCTCACGGGCGAGCACCTCTCGGCGACCGACGACACCGGGCGCACCCTCGGCGCCGCCCTGGAGGCCGCCGGATGGTCCGACCCGCTCTCGGGCACCCGCTGGAGCCCCGACGAAGTGCTCGGCTTCCTCGAGCTGCACATCGAGCAGGGCCCGGTCCTCGAGCGTGAGGGGCTGCCGCTCGGAGTCGTCACCTCGATCGCGGGCATCTCGCGGTTCCGCACCCTCTTCTCGGGCCGCCGCGACCACGCGGGCACCATGCCGATGGCGCTGCGGCACGACGCCGGCTGCGCCGCGGCCGGCGTGGTCCTCGCGGTCGAGCGCATCGCCTCCCGGGCCGCGGAGGCGGTCGGCACCGTCGGCTCCGTCACCTTCACCCCGGAGGCGACCAGCGTCGTCACCGAGAGCGCCCTGGTCACCGCGGAGTTCCGCAGCCCCGACCCCGGCTGGTTCACCGTCGCCCGCGAGCAGATCGCGGAGGCCGCGGCCTCCGAGGCGGCGGCGCGCGGCCTCGGCCACGAGGTGACGTGGCTGCCCTGGGAGCGACCGACGGCCATCGACCCCCGCCTCGCGGACGGCATCGGCCGCTCCATCGAGCGCCTCGGCCACCCCGCCGCCCGCCTCTACAGCGGAGCCGGGCACGACGGGGTGCAGATGGCGAGACTGGGACCCATCGGCATGATCTTCATCCCCTCGCAGGACGGGCGCAGCCACTGCCCGGAGGAGTACACCGGGATCACGGACATCGCGGTGGGCGTGCACGCGCTCGCGCAGTCCGTGCTCACCCTCGACAAGGAAGGCCTCGCATGAACCGCACCCGCCAGGAGCCCCCCGGCCGCGTGATCGTCGCCATCACCGGCGCCTCCGGAGTCGGGATCGGGGTCCGCATCCTCGAGCTGCTGCGGATGGATCCGGGGCTGCGCAGCGACGTCATCGTCTCGAAGGCGGGCGCGATGACGCTCGACCAGGAGTGCGGCCTCACCCAGAAGCAGGTGGAGGCGCTCGCCGACACGGCCCACCGGCCCGCGCACATCGGCGCCTCCATCGCGTCGGGGTCCACGCCCGCCACGGCGATGGTGATCGCGCCCTGCACGATCAAGACCCTGAGCGGCATCGCGTACGGCCTCGCCGACAACCTGATCACGCGGGCGGCCGACGTCTGCCTGAAGGAGGGCGTGCCGACGCTCCTGATGGTGCGGGAGTCGCCGCTGCACCGCGGCCACCTCGCCGCGATGGACGCGGTGGCCCGCTCGGGCGGCATCATCGCGCCGCCGGTCCCCGCCTTCTACACGCGGCCCGCCTCGGTGGAGGAGATCATCGACTCCCTCGCCCGCCGCGCCCTGGTGCGCGTGGGGCTGACCCAGTTCCACGCCCGCTCCTGGGCCGGCATCCCCGAGGACGGCGAGCGCGCCGTGCTCGCCGAGGGGTCGAGCCGGTGACGAAGTACGTCGCCACCCGGCTGCTCACCTCGGTCTTCACGATCGTCGCGATCGCGATCGTGATGTTCGCGCTGCTGCAGCTGCTCCCGGGTTCGCCCTTCAACAGCGAGAAGCTCGACGCGGTGCAGAAGGCGCTCCTCACGCAGAAGTACGGGCTCGACGAGCCGGTGCTGCTGCGGCTGGGCACCTACCTGGTGAACCTCGCCCGCGGCGACTTCGGCATCTCGTACAACCTCATCCCGGACTTCCCCGTCTCGGAGATGCTCGGCAGCCGCCTGCCCGTCACGATCCGCATCGGCCTGCAGGCCCTCGTCCTCGGCGTGGTGCTGGGCCTGCTGATCGGCATCGTCTCGGCGATCCGCCCGCGCGGCTGGTTCGACAACCTCTCGACGTTCGTCTCGGTGATCGCCTTCAGCGTCCCGTCGTTCGTCATCGCGCTGCTGCTGGTCTACTTCGTCGGCTTCGAGTGGAAGCTGCTGCCGATCCGGTACTCCGAGTCGAACCCCTTCACCTCGAGCGTGCTGCCGACGATCTCGCTCGCCGCCTACGTGATGGCGGTGACCGCCCGCTACGCCCGCTCCGAGATGCTCGACTGCCTCGAGAGCGACTACATCCTCCTGGCGAAGGCGAAGGGCATCGGCCCCTCCAAGGTGATCGGCCGGCACGCGCTGCGCAACACCCTGGTCTCGATCATCACGGTGCTCTCGCCGCTGCTGATCGGCCTGATCACCGGCTCCGTCGTCATCGAGCAGATCTTCGGAGCGCCGGGCCTGGGCCAGCTGCTGCTCACGGCGATCCAGAACGTCGACTACAACATCGTCATCGCGATCAGCCTCGTCTACAGCATCATCTACATCCTCGTGATGCTGCTCGTCGACGTGCTCTACGGACTGATCGACCCCCGCATCCGACTGGCAGGACAGGCAGCATGAGCGACCGCGTCTCCCCCACGGCCGGCCTCGACGCCGGCGTCCCGCCCGAGGGCCTGCGCCTCGTCTCGCCGGGCAACCGGCCCGCCGGGCCGCCGACCACCTCCACCCGCATCATCCGCGGCGGCGGCCGCGACATCGCCCGGCGCTTCCGCGGCAACTGGCCGGCGATGGTCGGCCTGGTGCTGCTGGTGGTCATCGTCGTGCTGAGCCTGGTGGTCCCCTTCTTCCCCGCGGCCGGAGGAGGAGCGGACGTCGGCTCGCGCTTCCTCCCGCCGCGCGTGCCGCTGCTCGAGGGCCTCGGGATCCTCGACGGCACCCGCGACGGCCAGGACGCGTACGCCGCGGCGGGCCTGCCGCCCGGCACCTACTTCCTCTTCGGCACCGACGAGCTGGGCCGCGACGTGTGGTCGCGGGTCTGGAGCGGCACCCGCGTCTCGCTCCTGATCGCCGTGATCGCCTTCGCGATCGACGTGGTCATCGGCATGACCTACGGCCTGGTCTCGGGCTACTTCGGCGGTCGCACCGACTCGGCGATGCAGCGCGTGGTCGAGGTGCTCTCCGGCATCCCGCAGCTGGTGATCGTGACGCTCTTCGTGGTCGCCGTCGGGCCGGGCATCGGCGCCATCGTCTTCGGCCTCCTGCTGAGCAACTGGCTCGCGATGAGCCGCGTCAGCCGCGCGCAGGCGCTGCGCCAGAAGACGGAGGAGTACGTGCTCGCCTCGCGCACCCTCGGAGCGCGGGACAGCCGGATCGTGTTCGTCGAGATCCTCCCGAACATCATCGGCCCGATCGTGACGATGAGCATGTTCTCGATCCCGTCGGCGATCTTCACCGAGTCGTACCTGTCGTTCGTGGGCCTGGGCGTCCAGGCGCCGATGGCCTCGCTCGGCTCGCTCGTCAGCGTCGGCTACAAGTCGTTCCTCTCCTATCCGTTCCTCGTGATCGTCCCCGTGGTCGTGCTGGGCCTGCTCATGGTGGCGTTCACGCTCGTCGCCGACGGGTTGAAAGAGGCCACCGATCCGCGACTGTCCCACTCGAGAGGCCACTGACATGACCGAGAGCAGCACGGGCACGACCCGTCAGGACACGGCCGGACCGGAGCGCGGCAGGGTCCTCCTGTCGGTGCGAGATCTGGCGATCTCGTTCGACAACGAGGGCGGCAGCGTCGAGGCGATCCGCGGACTGGGCTTCGACCTGCACGAGGGCGAGGTGGTCGCGATCGTCGGCGAGTCCGGCAGCGGCAAGTCGGTCACGGCGCGCGCGATCCTCGGCCTGATGGCCCGCAACCAGCGGATCACCGCGGGCAGCATCGAGTTCTCGCACCGGAGCGACGACGGCACGGTGACCGCGAAGGACATCGCGGCGATGCCCGAGTCGGCGATCCGTCGCGAGATCTGCGGGCGCCGCATCGCGATGGTGTTCCAGGACGCCCTGACCTGCCTCGACCCGACGATGTCGGTCGGCAAGCAGGTGATGGAGGGGATCCAGGAGCACTTCGGGCTCGGCCGTCGCGAGGCGCGCGCCCGTGCCGTGGAGCTGCTCGGCGAGGTCGGCATCGACGATCCGGAGCGGCGGTTCAAGCAGTACCCCCACCAGCTCTCCGGAGGCATGTGCCAGCGGGTCAACATCGCCATCGCGCTGTCGTGCAACCCGGACGTGCTGATCTGCGACGAGCCGACGACCGCGCTCGACGTGACGATCCAGCTGCGGATCCTCGAGCTGCTGAAGCGCCTGCAGGCGGACCGCGGGCTCTCGGTGATCTTCATCACCCACGACCTCGGCGTCGTCGCGACCGTCGCCGACCACGTCAGCGTGATGTACGCCGGACGGATCATCGAGCAGGGCACCGCCGAGCAGGTCTTCTACGACCCGCGGCACCCCTACACCTGGGGCCTGCTCTCGGCGATGCCGGACCTGACCACCGACTCCCCCGAGCTGTTCGCCATCCCCGGCAGCCCGGCGAGCCTGGTGAACCGCGCGCCGGGAGACCCCTTCGCTCCGAGGAACCCGTTCGCGCTCGAGATCGACTTCGTCGAGGAGCCGCCCCTCTTCGACGTCGGCGGCGGGCACCGGGTCGCCTCGTGGCTCTGCCACCCCTCCGCTCCCCCGGTCGAGATGCCGGCGCCGCTGCGCGCCAAGATCGACGCCATGCTCGCCCCCAGTGAAGGACCGACCCCGTGACCGCACTCGCTCCGACGCCCGACTCCGCGCCCGCCCTGCTCTCGGTGCGCGGCCTCACCCAGGTGTTCCGGCTGGGCCGGCGGCACCACGTGACCGCGATCGGCGGCGTCGACTTCGAGATCCGGCGCGGCGAGACCTTCGGGCTGGTCGGCGAGTCCGGCAGCGGCAAGTCCACGATCGGCCGCTCGATCATCCGGCTGATCGACCCGACCGACGGCCAGGTGGTGCTCGCGGGCCGCACGATCAGCGGCCGGCTCGACGCCGCCCAGCGCGACCACCTGCGATCCAGCATCCAGATGATCTTCCAGAACCCGATGTCGAGCCTCAATCCGCGCAAGACCGTCTTCGACATCGTCGCGCAGGGACTCACCACCCAGCGCCGGTACTCCTCGGCGGCCGAGCGCGACGAGAAGGTCTACGCGATCCTCGAGAAGGTCGGCCTCGACCGCTCCCACGCCGACCGCTACCCGCACCAGTTCTCGGGCGGCCAGCGGCAGCGCATCGGCATCGCCCGCGCGCTCGTGATGCAGCCCGACCTCGTGATCGCGGACGAGTGCGTCTCGGCGCTCGACGTCTCGATCCAGGCGCAGGTCGTGAACCTGATGCGCGCGCTCCAGGAGGAGCTCGGCACCGCGTACCTCTTCATCGCCCACGACCTCGCGATGGTGAAGTACATCTCCGACCGGATCGGCGTCATGCACAAGGGCCACCTGGTCGAGACGGGCACGACCGCCGAGATCTTCTCCGGCCCCGTGCACCCCTACACCCGCTCGCTGCTGCGCGCCGTGCTCTCAGCCGACCCGCGCGCGATGCGCCGCCGCGCCCCCTCCGAGCCGTACGACCCGGTCGCGCTCGGGATCGACTACTCGGCCGGGAGCGTCCACGAGCTCTCGCCGACCCATCGCGTTCTGGCGACCCCGGAGGAGCTGGCGGCCTGGCGCGCATGACGGCCGCCCGGCGTCAGGACTCGTCGGCCTCGAAGCGCAGGGGCCGGTCGGCCACCGGCAGCCCGGAGTCGCGCACGGCGGCCTCGATCGCGGCGTGCCCGCCGTCGGGCGCGACGATCCGCAGGCCGTCCTCGGTCGCCCAGTAGGCGGTGACGCCGTGCTCCTCGACGAGGGTCGTGAGCAGCGCGGCGGTCCGCTCCTGCTCGCCGGGACCGACGGTGATCGCGGCCCAGGGACCGGAGATCTCGACCGGGGCGCCCCGCTCCGCGCCCGCAGCGTCCCGCAGGTCCTCCGCCGCCCGGACGATCGGGAGCAGCGCGGGCAGTCCGCCGGAGACGTCCTCGAAGGAGTCGAGGGCGAAGGCGCCCTCGCGGAGCGACGCGTGCAGCTCCAGGCCGCGGCCGAAGCCGTCGATCCGCTCGAGCAGGGCCGACGCGTCGACAGCGGGAGCGGGGCACGCGGCGGTCGGCTCCTCCGCACCCGCGAAGGAGAGGGTGTTCCCGCCTGCGGACGTCGCCCGGAACGACCACAGCACCGGATCCGCGTACTCGGTCGCACAGGCCGTCGCGAGGGCGTCGGCGAGCGCCGGCTCCTCGACCGCGACCCCGACCCAGGAGGTCGGCGGGCCGAACGCCGGCGCCTCGACCCAGCGCTCGGCGCCGTCGAGGGAGACTCCGGGCACCGCGGCGACCTCGCTCGTCAGACGGTCGAAGCCGGCGTCGGGCCGTGCGAACGGCGTCTCGTCGATCGTCCAGACGAGGAGCGTCAGCCCGCCGGCGGCGAGGGCCGCGGCGAGGACGCCGGCGACGGGGAGGAGGAGGCGACGGGACACGCCCCCATCCTCGCTCCCCTCCTCCGCGGCGTCACGTGGACATCGGGTGAACGGACGGTGCGCCGGCGTCGACGGCTCCCGCCTCGATCGAGCGCATCATCCGGGTGTTCACGGGCGACGGGTGGACCGAGTCGACCCGGACGCCGGTGCCCGCGACCTCGAGGGCCGCGCTCCTGGTGAGCCCGGCGACCCCGCGCTTCGAGGCGACGGAGGGGCTGAGGCCCGGGGCGCCGTCGAGCCCGGCGACGGAGGAGGTGGTGATCACGCTGCCCCGCCCCTGCTCGATCATCCGCGGCAGCACGGAGCGGAGCCGGTGCCGGCCCGCTCCCAGCACGCTGGGCGGCGGCCGGCCGCCTGCCACGGGGGTCTACCTCCGCGGGGGGCAGGGGTTACCGGCGCAGTCCCGAGACGAGCGCGAGGAGCCCGTCCATCGACTCGACGACGAGGGGCGGGAGGTCGCCGCGCTCGGCGACGAAGGCGACCGCGAGCACGCCCGCTCCGGACGCGTCCGACTGCTCCCGCTCCGGCACAAGGCCCAGCGCGCGGGCCGCCGTCTCCGCTTGACTGGGGGCGACGCGCCGACCCTCGGCGCACCCGGGAGGCGACATGGCGAACCACCGTTTCGAGCTGCGGTCCGGCCGCGGGATGGGCGTCTCGGCGGCGGGCGATCCCGTCGCCGACCGGCTGGTGGTGTTCTGCCACCCCACTCCCGGAGCGGGCGGCTTCGACCCCGACCCGACCGTCACCGGTCCGTGGGGTCTGCACCTGCTGATCCTCGACCGCCCCGGCTACGGCGCCTCGGACCCGGTCGACGCCGCTCACGGCCGCGTCGAGGACCGCGCGGACGACCTCGCCGAGTACCTGCGCCGCTCCGAGCGCACCGCCCGCATGGTCGAGGGCGCCCGCTTCGGCAGCGTCGGCGTGGTCGGCTGGGGCTCCGGCGGCGCGTTCGCGCTCTCGCTCGCGGCCCGGCACCCCGACCTCGTGGACCGCCTCGCGCTGGTCGGCACCCCCGCGCCCCCGCAGGCCGGCGCGATCGTGCACCCCACGAGCGCGTGGGAGCGGCGCGAGACCCTCCGCGGGGAGGACGCCGACGCGATCGCCGCCGCCCTCCCGCAGACGCAGCCGGGCCTGGACGCGCTCGGGATCGACTCCGACGACCCGGTGCTCGCCACCCACGGCGGACTGCGCAACCGGCTGGAGCGGATGCTCGCCGAGGGCTGGCGGCAGGGCCCGAGCGGCGCCGCGACCGACCTCGCGGCCCTCCGCGACGGCTCCTGGGCCGACGACCTCGACCGGGTGACCGCCGAGACGCTCCTGGTCCACGGCGACGCGGACCCGGTGGCGAGCGCCGAGGACGGCCGCTGGTACCGCGGCCGCCTCGCGCGGGCGCGCACAGTGACCGTCGACGGAGCCGGCCGGCTGGCGCTGGTGCGTGAGTGGCGCCGGATCCTCGACCACGTCGCTCCGCTCGAGCGCGGGGCGGAGGGCCGATGAGCGGCCTGGGCGCGGGCCCGCTCGTGCTCGTGTCGGCGATGGCGGTCTCGGGAGTCGTCCACCTGGTGCACCCGCGGACCTTCGACGCGGTGGTCCCGCGCGGGATGCCCGGCTCGGCGCGCGGCTGGGTCCTCGTCTCGGGAGCGGCGGAGCTGGTCTGCGCGGCCGCGACGCTGCACCCGCGGACCCGCGCGGCCGGCGGTCTCGCCTCCGCCGCCCTGATGGCCGCCGTCCTCCCCGGCAACGTGCAGATGGCGCGGGACGCCCGTCGGCCTCGGACCCGGGTGATCACGCTGCTGCGCCTCCCGCTCCAGATCCCGCTCGTGCTCTGGGGTCTTCAGGCGGCACGCAGCCGCTGACGCAAGCCCGCGCGGGCGCGGATCGCCCGCTGCTACCGTCCAGGCATGACCGACCAGAGCGCGGACGACCGCTACGACCAGCTGACCAGCGCCCCGAAGGCGACGGAGGCCGACGCGGCCCCGCGCATCGAGGTCTCCACCACCGAGGCCGGCGACACCCGCATCGACATCCGCGAGGACGCCGCCGTGCGTCCGGGCCGTGTCGACGAGAACGGCGACGAGCTCGACGAGAGCCGCGACGATGCCTGAGCGCCGCCGCGCCGCCCTCGTCTACAACCCCGTCAAGGTCGACCTGGAGTCCGTGAAGGCCGCTGTGAAGCGCGCCGAGGAGGCCGCCGGCTGGGAGGAGACGCTCTGGTACGAGACCTCCGTCGAGGACCCCGGAGCCGGTCAGACGAAGGAGGCCCTCGCCGCGGGCGCCGACGTCGTGATCGCGGCCGGCGGCGACGGGACGGTCCGCGTCGTGGCGGAGGCCCTCCGCGGCTCCGACGCCTCGCTCGCGCTGCTGCCCTCCGGCACCGGCAACCTGCTCGCCCGCAACCTGAACCTCACGCTCGACGACATCGACAACTCCCTGACCGTCGCGTTCTCCGGACAGGACCGGGCGATCGACCTCGGGATGATCGACATCGAGACCTCCACGGGCCGCGACCGCCACGCCTACGTCGTGATGGCGGGCCTCGGGATCGACGCGAAGATGCTCGCCAACACCGACGACGACCTCAAGAAGCGGGCCGGCTGGCTCGCCTACGTGGACGCGCTGCGGAAGGCCCTGCTCGACAAGAACCAGCTCGAGTTCCGCTACCGCCTCGACGGCTCGAGGACCCGCAAGGTGCGCGCGCACACGATCATCGTGGGCAACTGCGGCGCCCTGCCGGCGAACATCCTCCTGCTGCCGGACGCGGCCGTCGACGACGGCGAGTTCGACATCGTCCTGCTGCGCCCCGAGGGCTTCTTCGGCTGGGTGCAGATCATCTTCAAGGTGGTGTGGGAGAACGGCGTGCTCCGCCGCAGCGGCGTCGTCGGCAAGAAGCTGATGGGCCTGACCAAGGAGGTGTCGGCCCTGCGGTACGTGAAGGGCCGCGACCTCACGGTCCGCCTCGAGCACGCGCAGGAGATCGAGCTCGACGGCGACCCGTTCGGCTCGACCTCGGCGTTCCGCACCTGGATCGAGCCCGGCGGGCTGACGGTGCGCGTCCCGGCGTAGCGCCGGCGGCGGCCGGGCGGATCCGCCCGGTCCGCCTCCCGCCGGGAGAGAGGATCGTCATCCCTCCCGGCGGAGGCGTCTGCTCCGAGCAGGGCGGTGCAGTGCGGCTTCGGGTACCGCACCCCATGCACCTGCATGAACACGGCGACTGTAGTGCGGAATCCGTCGCCGACGCAACGATCCGCGGGGCTCCGGCGGCTCGAATGGGTAATTCCACCGTGCGATGCTCCGTGGCCGCGACGGATTCCGCAGCTGACTCGCCCCGGCAGGAGCGTGATCGCCCGTCCGTCGATCGACGGGGCTTCTCCTCGGCACGGTGCCGACACGCGCACGAAACGCCCGCCCGCTAGCGTGCGGACATGACATTCCGTGCGTCAGCCGCGCTCAGCGCGCTTGTGGCCTCCTCCCTCCTCCTCGCACCCGCCGCCATCGCCTCCCCCGCCGCCCGCGCGGGCGCCGTCGACGGGGGCACCAGCGCCGGCGATCCCTACTTCCCCGGCCTCGGCAGCAGCGGCTTCGACGCCCTCACCTACAGCCTCGTCCTGAAGTACGATCCGGCGACCCGGGCCCTCGGCGGCAGGGCCGTGGTCACCCTCGCGCCCCAGAAGGACCTGCGCTCGCTCTCCTTCGACCTGACCGGCCTCACCGTCTCGAAGGTCACCGTCAACGCCGGGGGCGCCCGGTTCTCGCAGTCGGGGGACGAGCTGACCGTCACGCCCGCCCGGACCCTCCGGAAGGGCCTGCCCGCACTGGTGAGCATCGACTACGCCGGGACCACCGGGAACCCCGTCGACGGCACCGGGGCCCCCTTCGGCTGGTGGTCGACGGACGACGGCGCCCTGGTCGCCAGCGAGCCGGACGGCGCCTCGACCTGGTACCCCGTCAACGACTCGCCCGCCGACAAGGCGCGCTACACCTTCAGCATCACGGTCCCGGAGGGCCGGACGGTGGTCGCGAACGGCCTGCCGGTCGGCTCCCCCACCACGTCGAAGGGGTGGACGACCTCCCGCTGGGTCGAGACCAGCCCGATGGCGAGCTACCTCGCCATGGTGAACATCGGCGACTACGACCTGGTCCGCTCCACCCAGGGCGGCGTGACGACCATCGACGCGATCGACCGGGACATCACCGGCGACACCCGCGCCCGCACCGAGGCGGCGCTCGCGAAGCAGGGCGCGATCATCGACTACTTCTCCTCCGTCTTCGGCCCGTACCCGTTCCGCTCGGCCGGAGCCGTGGTCGACGACGAGCGGATCGGCTACGCCCTCGAGACCCAGGGCCGCTCGTTCTACTCCGGCGGCGCGGACGAGTCGACCGTCGCGCACGAGACCGCGCACCAGTGGTACGGCGACAGCGTCACTCCGGAGACCTGGTCCGACATCTGGCTGAACGAGGGCTTCGCGACCTACGCCGAGTGGCTCTGGGAGGAGCACACCGGCGGCGCGAGCGTCACCGAGTCCGCCGCCCGGGTCGCAGCCGCTCCCGCCGACGACCCGTTCTGGTCGACCGCCGTCGCCGACCCCGGAGCCGCAGGCCTCTTCGACGCGCCCGTCTACGCCCGCGGCGGCCTGACGCTCGTCGCCCTCCGCGACCGGATCGGCGCGGACGCGTTCGGCGTGCTGCTGAAGCGCTGGGCCTCCGAGAACCGCTACTCGAACGCGACGACCGCCGACTTCCAGGCCCTGGCCGAGAACGTCTCCGGCTCCGACCTGGCGGACTTCTTCGACACCTGGCTGCGCACGCCGGAGAAGCCCGCCGGTCTCTGACCCCCGGATCTTCGCGGCGCGGCCGGGGTGTCAAGGAGGGACGGCAGGTCGGTCCGAGCCGATACCGTCCCTCCATGGGCTTCTTCGACCGCAACGACTCCTCGACCAGCGTCGCCGCGCCGCAGCCGAGCGCACCCGATCCGCAGCGGCGGGTCTGGAGCGACGGCCTCGGCCGGTTCGCCACCCGCTGCCTCCAGGTGGTCATCGTCCTCCTGCTGGCCTCGGTGCTCGTCTTCGCGATGACGCAGCTCACGCTGGTGCTCATCCCCGTGATGATCGCGCTCATCCTCGCCGCGGCGATCCACCCGGTCCTGGCGTGGATGCGGCGCAAGGGCGTGCCGTCGATCCTCGCGACCTGGCTGGCGCTGATCGGGCTGCTCGCGGTCCTCGGCGCGGTCGGCTGGCTGATCACGGTCGCGGTCCGCAACCAGTGGGACGAGCTGGTCAGCAGCGCCTCCGACGGCATCACCTCGCTGCAGGACTACGTGCAGCACCTGCCGTTCCAGATCACCGACGAGCAGATCGAGTCCGCCCGCCAGTCGGTCGTCGACTTCCTCACCTCCAGCTCGTTCGGCAACGGCGCGCTCGCGGGCGTCTCCGCGGCGGCGAACTTCATCACCGGCCTCGTGCTGATGATCGTGGTGCTGTTCTTCTTCATGAAGGACGGCCCGAAGATC
Organism: Rathayibacter sp. AY1B8; assembly: GCF_002932775.1. Taxonomy (NCBI): domain Bacteria; kingdom Bacillati; phylum Actinomycetota; class Actinomycetes; order Micrococcales; family Microbacteriaceae; genus Rathayibacter; species Rathayibacter sp. AY1B8. Next base: position 150,633 of record NZ_PSWJ01000004.1, read on the forward strand.
TGGGAGTTCCTCCTGCGCCCCTTCACCGGCTCGGGCTACGAGCGCGCCAAGCGCGTCGGGCACAAGACGGTCGACGTGCTGGGCGGCTACGTCCGCGGAACGGCGACCGTCGCGGCGGTCGACGCGATCGGCATCGGCGTCGCGCTGGCGATCATCCAGGTGCCGCTGGCGATCCCGCTGGCCGTCATCGTCTTCCTCACCGCGTTCATCCCGATCGTCGGAGCCACGGCCGCCGGCATCCTCGCCGCTCTCGTCGCCCTGGTCGCCAACGGCCCGGTCGCCGCGCTGATCGTGATCCTGGTCGTCATCGGGGTCAACCAGCTCGAGGGCAACTTCCTCCAGCCGGTCGTGATGGCGCGCTCGCTGAAGCTGCACCCGCTGATCGTCCTGATCGCCCTGACCGTGGGCACCGTCCTCGCCGGCATCGTCGGCGCCGTGCTGGCCGTGCCGATCGCGGCCGTCGTCTGGGGCATCGTCTCGATCTGGAACGGGCCCTCCGACCCCGCCGAGCCCGCGCGGCAGAAGCGCGCCGAGACGGTCTAGGCCCCCGGGACCGTCGAGCGCGGGCCTAGCGCTCGACGATCCCGTCGCGCAGCGCCTGCCGGCGGAGCGAGATCTTCGTGCCGACGGCCAGCCCCTCCGCCCGGTACTTGCCCCGGGCGCTGCGCAGCGAGCTCCGTGCGGCGTCCTGGGTGATGCCGAGGAGCGTGGCGACCTGCTTCAGCGGCATCCCGTCGACGAAGAGGCGGACGATCTCCCGCTCGCGGTGCGTCAGGGTGCCCGGGCGGTCGGCCCCGAGCAGCTCCCGCGTCTGCGCCGTCAGGAAGCGCTCGCCGCGCGCCGCCGCCCGGATCGCCGCGAGGATCGTCTCGGTCCGCTCGCTCTTGACCACGTAGCCGTGCGCCCCGGCCTCGAGCGCCCGGCTGATCGTGCCCGGCTCGGAGTGCGTGCTGATGATGATCGTGGCGGCGCCGGCGGCCGCGATGATCCGGATCTTCATGGCGAGGTCGAGCTCGTCGCCGAGGTCGATGTCGAGCAGCACCATGTCGGTCGGGAAGGCCGGATGCGCGAGCAGGTCCGTCCAGGTGCCGACCGTCGCCGCCACGCGGATGTCCGTGCCCGAGCGGCGGATCCACTCCGCCAGCGCCGCCAGCAGGATCGGGTGGTCGTCGAGGATGGCCAGCGTGATCGCGGGCTCGTCGCTCATGTCGCCGTCCTCCTCCGGGGCCGGTGGGCGACGAGGATCCTCGTCGCGCCGTGGTCGGTCGTCGTGCGGTGCTCGCCGAGCTCGCTGAGGATGCCCCAGACCGAGCGGTCGAGGTCGCGGGTGCGGATGCCCGCGGCGACCAGGGCGAGCTCCACCCCGCCGCCCTGGCCCGGCTCCAGGCGGACGGCGAGCGGAGTCCTCCCCGCGGGGGCGGTGAGCAGCCAGAGCACCGAGAGCAGCCGCGAGCGGTCGAGCGGGGCCAGCAGCGCCGCGGCCCCGCTCGGATCGTCGAGCGCGACAGCGGAGGACAGCAGCGCCGACTCCTCCACCGCGATCCTCAGCCAGGTGCGGTCGTGGCTGCGGGCGAGCGCCTCGCGGAGCTCGTCTCCGAGCACCCGCGCCCGCTCGCCCAGCTCCTCGTCCAGCGGCACCGGCGTCCGGACCCGCTCGAGGAGCTCCTCGATGCGGGCGTCCACCTGCGAGAACTCGTCGTCCGCGGCGTGGACGGTGCCGTCGGCCAGGCTGCGGTCGAGCGTGCGCCGCACGTACTGGTCGAGCGAGGTGAGCACGACGACGCACACGGCCGCGGGCGCGACGGCGAGGAGGACGTTGCTCACCGCGAGGGCGGCGCCTCCGTCGCCGAGGAGCGCCTGGCCGACGAGGCCGAGCGCCGTGAGCCCGACCAGGACCACCAGAGCGAGGAACGAGCGCGAGAGCGGCTGGAAGGTGATCAGCGCGATCACGCCCGCGCCCACTCCCACGCAGACCGACGGGTAGTACATCGGAGCCGGTGTCGGCAGGGCGTGGTCGGCGAACTCGAGCAGCAGCGCGGCCACGTCCACAGCGAGGACGCCCGCGAAGGCCCGGCGCGGCAGCTCGCCGTGGCGGCGGAGGGCGATCGCGACCCCCACCGCGCTCGCGGCCACGACCAGCAGCCAGGAGAGTCCGCTCAGCCAGGTCGCGGACCGCGCGTCGAGGGACCAGAGGTACGAGATCACTCCGCGGATGTCGAGCAGCACCGCCATCGTGAGGAAGCCCAGCCCGAGGTAGCTCCCGCTCAGGCGGTTCGGCCGGGTGAGGCGCTCGCGGATGCTCCACAGCGCGCCCGGGCTCCTGTCCGCCGCCCGGACCAGCTCCAGGAGCGTCCCCTCCTCCTGCCGCGACCCGCTCACAGCGGCACGCTCAGCAGCACGGTCGCGCCGGACCCGGGCGCCGAGAAGACCCGGACCGCGCCGCCCACCGCCTCGATCCGGCCGACGACCGACTCCGCGAGGCCGAGGCGTCCGGCCGCCACCGCGGCCGGGTCGAAACCGCGCCCCTCGTCCGAGACGACGACGCGGAGCGTGCCCGCCTCCTCCGCCACGCTCACGTGGGCCAGGGCCGCTCCGGAGTGGCGCCGCACGTTCTCGAGGCACTCCCCGGTCGCGCGCACCACGGCGTCGAGCACCTCCGGTCGGATCCGCGGCTGCGCACCGCCGTGCCAGCGCACCTCCACGCCCACCGCCGCCGAGCGCCGACCGAGCGCGAGGAGCGCCTCCGGCACCCCGGCCGCCCCGTCCGGGTCCGGCTCCTCCGCCGTCTCCAGGCCGCGCAGGAGGGCCAGATCGGCGGCCGCCCGGTCGCGCAGCACGGGAGCGGGCACGCCCTCCCCCCGGTGCGCCACCAGCGTCAGCGTCGCCAGGATCGTGTCGTGCATCAGCCGCGCGTCGGCGCGGTGCCGGGACTCGCTCTCGCTCGAGCGGCGCTCGGCGTCGTGGGCGGTCCGGAGGCGGGCGGTGCCGACGTGCGCACGCGCGACGCTGCCCGCGAGCCACCGCGCGGCGGTCAGCAGCAGCGCCCAGCAGACGACGACCGAGATCAGGACGAAGGGAGCGCGCCCGGACGCGCCCGTCGCCGCCGCGCCGAGGGCGAGGACCGGGAGCAGCGCGAGGACCGCGGCCCACGGCATACCCCGCCAGGAGCCGACGGCGAGCAGCGCGCACGGCAGCGCCATCGAGGCGAGCATCGTGATCCCGCCCAGAACGGCGCGGAGGGAGGCGTCGACGCCCGGCGAGAGGAAGGCGGCGAGTGCCGCGACGTCCAGCGCGGATCCCAGGATCACGGCCCTCGTCCCGGTCGCGACCGATCGGCCGGGCGCGAGCTGCACGAGCGCCGAGACGACCAGCAGCGCCAGGCTCGGCAGCACCGTGATCAGCTGCGCGGGCGTCAGGGCGAGCAGGTGCAGCGCGGAGGCGGCGGTCAGCACCCCGCCCGCCCGCCGGGCGCAGAGCACGCCGACCTCGCGCTGCTCGCGCAGCAGCACCGCGGCGTCGGCGGGCCGGGGAGGCAGGGGCACGGTGACCTCGGGAGGACGGGCTCCGGGCTCGTTCCGGGGCGACGGTGGCGGGGAGGCTGTGGCGGGGATCGGCGGCGGGGAACGGCGCGATCCGAGTCGTATCGTGGCACAACGCGACCCGCCCGGACAGCGGTTCCGGCCGCCTCGCGCACGCGGATCGGCGCGCCGTCTGACGCGGGCGGTCGCGCTCGGGGGCCGTGATCCCGTAGAGTCGAGACATCTCCTGGGCGATCGCCCGAATTCCACGGCTGAGAAGTCGCACGACGACGAAGAGACTCAGCCCCTGATAGAGACCGCACCGACCGAGAGCATCGTCCTCGGTCGTCCGGTTCGAACGCCCGCCTCGCACGCGGGTACCGCCCTTCACAGGACGCCGCGGAAGCCGCGCCGTTCCTCGTTCGACCCCCGCTCCACCGGCTCGCCCGGTCCGCGGGACGTTCTCCCCCGCAGAGCCGCCCTCCCCCGGAGGCGCGAGCTCAGCCCCTAGACGACCCGGACGACTCCGGCAGACGCGTGTTTCACCCGCGGAGGCCGAGTCGAGCGGGTACCGCACACTCGTGCGGACTCTGACGACGCCGGCCCCGGTCGGCGTCATTAACACATAAGGAAAAGAAATGCCTACTGGCACCGTTAAGTGGTTCAACTCCGAAAAGGGCTTCGGCTTCATCGCTCCCGACGACGGAGGCGCCGACGTGTTCGCGCACTTCTCCGCCATCGCGAAGCAGGGCTACCGCGAGCTCGTCGAGAACCAGCACGTCGAGTACGACGTCGAGCAGGGCCGCAAGGGCCCGCAGGCCGCGAACATCCGCGGCGTCGGCGAGTAATCTCCGACTTCCGACGCCCCGTCGACCAGGATCCCCGGATCCGGTCGGCGGGGCGTCCGTCGTTGACGGGGTGATTCCGCCCCCGGCCGGCGGAGGCGGAACCCGTGTCACCCCTCCGGGCCGCAGGATCGGTATCCTCTCCGTGGCGGCTCCCGAGCTCACGGAGCCCGCGACGCCGTCCGGGACTCCGGCGCGTCGGCACCACTTCACGGCGGAGACAATGGGACGACTGATCTACGGACCGCAATCACTCGAGATCGACTTCGAGGACCGGCTCCTCGCGCACCTCAAGGTCGCGATGTTCACCAAGATGCGGCGGAACGAGTCGTTCAGCCTCTCCTGGAGCGAGCCGGAGTCGTCCGGCTACGGCCGCAGCTCCGTCTGGGTGCACCCGACGACTCCGCTGCACTTCCGGTTCCACGGCAGCAAGCGGCCGTCGCTGAACCGCCTGTGGATCGAGCAGTTCATCGCGAGCGCGAACAACACCGGCGAGATGACCGTGGTGCCGGAGCCGGCCGAGGGCTCCTGACCCGCGACGCTCCTCAGACCACGAGCGGCCGGGCCGTGTGCACGAGCTCCTCGTGCGGCAGGGCCCGGAGGCGCTCGGCGATCTCGGCACGGGCGCCCGCGTCGACCGACGCCCGGGCGTGCTCCTGCGGCCGCAGCGGCGTGAGGGTGACCAGGTCGGCGTGACCGGTCGCCAGGTCGAGCCGCTCGGGCAGGCCGGGGCTGCGCAGGCCCAGGAGGACACCGACGGTGCCCTGCTCATCGGTCCAGGCGGGCGGCGCCGCGACGTTCGCGAGCCGCGCCGTGTCGAGGGAGCTGCGGCAGCACACCCCCTGGAGGGCGGCCCGTCGGGCGGCCTCGTACAGCAGGCGGAAGTGCCAGTGGTTCCAGAGCTCGGCGGTGGGGACGCCGCGGACGGCGGACGTCTCGAGGCACAGCTCGAGGCCGAGACCGGTGCCGGGATGCGCGAGCCGGTCGAAGGGATCGCTCAGCCCGTCGGTCGCGAGCACCACGGAGGCGCCGCGGTCGACGCGCAGGAACGCACGGTGATCGGTGGGCCAGCGCGCGCCGCCCCGGACGCCGGGATCCTCGGTCGAGACGACGACGGTGCGATCGAGCGCACCCACTCCGCGCCAGGCGTCGGCCCGGTCCTCCGCCACCGCCTCGGCCAGCGCCCGCCTCTCGTCCTCGGTCCATCGGACCTCACGAGTGCGATTCAGGAACAACGACATGGGACTCCCCGTCCGCGCGACCGGCGTGCCGCGCTCCCGGAACGCTACGGCGCCCACCCCTGCTCCTCCTCCGAGCAACCGGAACGCCAGCTGTGTGCGCGGTGTTCACTCCCGCGGCGGTCCCCGCCCGCCGCGGCGCGGTCGGCTCCCAGGAAAGGCCGGGCAGGTGGAGCGGGTCGCGTCCGGCTACGCCGAAACGCTGGAACGCGTTTCGACGGTTCGCCTCAGGCGGTGTTCGTTCCCGCGGCGGTCCCCGCCCGCCGCGGCGCGGTCGGCTCCCGCAGACGGCCTGGCAGGTGGAGCGTGTCGCGACCGGCTACGCCGAAACGCTGGAACGCGTTTCGACGGTTCGCGACCGGCGGTGGTCGTTACCGCGGCGGTAGCCGGCCGCCGCGGAAGCAGGCTCAACCCAGCGGGTTGATGCCGTTGGTGCGCCAGCGCTCGTCGGCGAGCTGGCCGGGGGTGCCGGCGCTCGCGTTCTCTCCCAGGGGCTCGCCGCCCTCGACGGCGTCGGCGCCGAGCGCGGTGCCGGCTCCCTCGGCGGTGCTGCCGGGGGGAAGCAGGCCCTCCTCGTCCTCGCGGGGGCCGACCTCGTCCTCGGGGGCGTTCTCGGAGCCGCTCTCGCTCATCGGGTCGTAGCCGTGGTCCGGGTCGCGGCTCTCGTCGGCCGTCGTGTTCTCCTCGACCTCGGAGTCGGCGGGGCGGACGTCGTCGGCCTTCTCCGCATCGGTGGAGGGGGTGGCCTCGAAGCCTGCGAACTCGGGGCTGTCGTCTGCGCTCATGGCCGCCACGGTAGCACCGGGCCCGCGGGTACCGGAGGGGGTTCCGCCGGGCGCCCGCGACGCCTCCGCTCAGCGGCCACGCCCTAGGCTCGGGGGGCTGGCACGGACGACGGGAGCGACATGCGACGACTCGGGTACGACAGGTTCGGCGGGCCCGATCTGCTCTCGTGGCGGGAGGCGCCGGTGCCGATGCCGGGTCGCGGCGAGGTCCTGGTGCGCACGCGCGCGGCGAGCATCAACGCGACCGACGAGAAGATCCTGTCCGGCTCCGCGCGGATCATGGCCGTCGGCCGCTCCCGTCCCTACGGGTTCGGCCTCGACATCGCCGGCACCGTCGAGGCGCTCGGCCCGGGGTCGCACTCGGTCGCGATCGGCGACCGCGTGGTGGGGATGACCCGCGACGGCGACGCCTTCGCCGGTGCGTCCATCGCGCGCAGCCGCTCGCTCGTCCCGATGCCCGACTCCCTCGGCTTCGTCGAGGCCGTCACGCTCGCGATGTCGGGCGGCACCGCGGTGGGCCTGGTGGACGCACTGCACGTGCGCGCCGGCGAGCGCGTCCTCGTCAGCGGCGGCTCGGGAGCCATCGGCGATCCGACGATCCAGCTGCTGGTGCGGGCGGGCTGCACGGTCGCGGCCACCGGCTCGGCCGCCTCCGCCGACCTGCTCCGCTCGCTCGGCGCCGAGCCGCACGACTACCGCGCGCTCGACCTCGGGGTGCTGGGCGGCCGCTTCGACGTGGTCGTCGACGTCTCCGGCCACCTGCCGGTCGACGACGCGGCGATCCTCCTGGCCGAGGGCGGGCGCATCGCGACGCTGGTGCCGAGCGGTCCGGCGCTGGTCTCGCAGGCGACGGGCCTCGTCCGCCGCGACCGCCCGCGGGTGCGCAACATGATCGTGGTGGCGACGGCGGAGCGGATCGGGCGCGCGGTCTCGCTCGCCACCTCCGGCGAGCTGCGGCCCCGGCCGGGCGCCGTGCATCCGCTGGGCGACGTCGTCGACGTGCTGTCGCGCCGAGCGACCGGCGCCGACCGCACGATCGGCAAGATCGTCTTCACCGCCGACGACTCGGCTCCGCTGAGCTGACCTCCGGCCCCTCCTCCTCTGCCGGGCGGCCGAGCGAGAGCGTGGCCAGGAAGCCGACGGCGAGGAACCCGGCGGCGGCGAAGGCCGCGTAGCGGGTGCCGTCCGAGAACGCCTCGCCCGCCGCCCGGGCAGCGTCGGCGGTGTCCGGTGAGGCGGCCAGCCCGGCGATCGCGGCGCCGGAGGAGTCGACCACCGCGTCGACGGTGCTCGCGACCTGCTCCGCGGGGAGGCCCTGCTGCTCGAGCGAGGTCGTGAGGACCCCCGCGGTCGAGGTGTAGAGGATCGTCCCGAGCACGGCGATGCCCAGCGCCGAGCCGATCTGCCGCGCGGTCGACTGCGTGCCCGAGCCCTGCCCGCTGAGCTCGACGGGCACGTCCCGGAGCACGACCCCGGTCAGCTGCGCCGTCGCGAGGCCGACGCCGAAGCCGTAGACGGCGAGGAACGGGACGAGGGCCCACCACGGAGTGGAGTCGGAGACGACCAGGCCGATGCCCGCGACGCCGACGATCTCGGCCGCGAGGCCCACCCGCACGATCAGCACCGGCGCGACCCTGTTGCCGAAGGCGCCGGCGAAGCCCGAGGCGACGAAGGAGCCGAGCGCGAGCGCGAGGAGCACCAGGCCGGTCTGCACGGCCGTGTAGCCGAGGACGCTCTGGAGCCAGATCGGCAGCGCCAGGATGATCCCGAACTCGCCGAGCGAGACGATCATCGCGGCGAGGTTGCCGTTGCGGAACGAGGCGAGGCGGAAGAGCCCGATCGCGAGCATCGCCGAGCGCCCGGCGCGCTCGCGGGCCCGCGCCCAGAGGACGAAGGCGACCCCGGCGAGCACCGCGACGGCGAACGCGATCGGGACCGGCGAGAGACCGAGCGGCCAGCTCCAGCCGCCGACGCTCAGGCGCTCGTCGACGCCCCACCAGCCGAGGGTGCGCCCCTCGATGAGGGCGAACACCAGGGAGGCGGAGGCGATGATCGAGAGCGCGGCGCCGACGAGGTCGACCCTCCGCCCGTCGGGCTGCCGCGACTCGTCGACGAACAGCAGCGCTCCGACCACGATGATCACGCCGAGCGGGATGTTGATGCCGAACGCCCAGCGCCAGGAGAAGTCGGTGGTGAGCCAGCCGCCGAGCAGCGGGCCGACCGCGGTCATGCCGCCGATGGTCGAGCCCCAGACGGCGAAGGCGATGGCGCGCTCGCGCCCGCGGAAGGTGGCGTTGATCAGCGAGAGGGTCGTCGGCAGCACCATCGCTCCTCCGACGCCCTGCACGACCCTGGAGAGGATCAGCAGGTCGCCGGTCGGAGCGAGGGCCGCCGCGACGGAGGAGAGCGCGAAGAGCGAGACGCCGACGATCAGCATGCGGCGCCGGCCCCAGCGGTCGGCGAGGGTGCCGAAGACCAGCAGGAGCGCGGCGAACACGAGCGTGTACGACTCCTGCACCCACTGCACCTGGGTCGAGGTGATCCCGAGATCGGCGACGATCGACGGGATGGCGACGTTGACGATGGTCGAGTCGACGATGATCGTCGCCACTCCGAGGCTGATGACGACCAGCCCGATCCACTTGCGGTTGCGCACGACGCTCTCCTCCGACGATTTAGTAAGCCAGCTGACTATATGCCCGCGGAGGGCGCCGTGTCGAAGGGAGGGCCTGGAAGATTAGCGGGAGGCGGGCGCGGCGACAAGGGCGCGAAGCTCCCGGAGCCGCCCGGTCAGGATGGACGCATGCCCGCATCCCCCCGTTCCTTCCCGTATCCCCTCGGCGTCTCCCTCCGCGGCGACGCCGGCGCCGGCGTCGCCGTCTACTCCGAGACCGCGGACAGCGTCGAGGTCTGCCTCTTCGACGAGTCCGGAGCAGAGACCCGCGTCGCCCTCACCGAGCGGACCGGCCACGTCTTCCACGGCCTCGTCCCCGAGATGGGCATCGGCACCCGCTACGGACTGCGCGTCGACGGCCCCTGGGACCCCGCCAACGGCCTCCGCCACAACGCCGCCAAGCTCCTCCTCGACCCGCACGCCACCGCGATCGAGGGCTCGTACACCTGGTCCGAGGACGTCTTCGGCCAGTTCTACGAGGACGCCGACTCCCGCAACGACGCCGACTCCGCGCACGCGGTCCCCCGCTGCGTCGTCACCGACCCCGACTCCTTCGACTGGAGCGGCGACACCGCGCCGCGCATCCCGCTCGAGGAGACCGTCGTCTACGAGGTGCACGTGAAGGGCTTCACGAAGCTGCACCCCGACGTGCCCGAGGACATCCGCGGCACCTACCGCGGCCTCGCGCACCCCGCCGCGATCAAGCACTTCACCGACCTGGGCGTGACCTCGGTCGAGCTGCTCCCCGTGCACCAGTTCGTGCAGGACTCGCACCTCGAGGAGAAGGGCCTGCGCAACTACTGGGGCTACAACTCCCTCGGCTTCTTCGCGCCGCACAACGAGTACTCGCACGCCGGGGACGACGGCTCGCAGGTCGACGAGTTCAAGGCCATGGTCAAGGCGTTCCACGAGGCCGGCCTCGAGGTCATCCTCGACGTGGTCTACAACCACACCGCCGAGGGCAACGACAAGGGCCCCACCCTCTCGTTCAAGGGCATCGACAACGGCTCCTACTACCGACTGGTGGAGGAGGACCGCGCGAACTACTTCGACACCACCGGCACCGGCAACAGCCTCAACGTCGCGCACCCGGCCGCGCTCGGCCTGATCATGGACTCGCTGCGCTACTGGGTGACCGAGATGCACATCGACGGCTTCCGCTTCGACCTCGCCACCACCCTCACCCGCCAGACCGGTGAGGCCGAGGTGCACAGCGCCTTCCTCGACCTGATCGCGCAGGACCCGGTGCTCGCGCCCGTCAAGATGATCGCCGAGCCGTGGGACACCGCCGGCTACCAGGTCGGCGGCTTCCCCGCGGACTGGTCGGAGTGGAACGGGAAGTTCCGCGACGACGTGCGCGACTTCTGGAACGGCGCCGACTCGGTGCTCGGCACGACCGCGCAGCGCGTCCTCGGCTCCCCCGACGTGTACGAGGCCGACCGCCGCTCGCCGGTCTCCAGCATCAACTTCGTCACCGCGCACGACGGCTTCACCCTCGCCGACCTCACCGCGTACTCGCGCAAGCACAACGCGGCCAACGGCGAGGACAACAACGACGGCGAGAGCGACAACCGCTCCTCCAACAACGGCGCCGAGGGCCCGACCGAGAACGAGGCGGTCAACGAGCGCCGCGACCGCATGCGCCGCAACTTCCTCGCGACGCTGCTGCTCTCGGCCGGCGTGCCGATGATCCTGGGCGGCGACGAGATCGCCCGCACGCAGGGCGGCAACAACAACGCCTACTGCCAGGACGACGAGATCTCGTGGTTCGACTGGGAGAACGCGGACCGCGAGCTGCTCGCCTTCACCCGCGAGCTGATCGCCCTCCGCGCCGCGGAGCCGGCGCTGCGCCCGAAGTGGTTCCGCCGCGCCCCCGGCGACGGCGGCCCCGACACGGTCGACATCCTCCGCTCCGACGCGCAGGGCTTCGCCGACGAGGACTGGGACAACCCCGACGCCCGCTCGATCACCTTCGTGTTCGAGCACGAGGGCAGCGCGAGCTTCGCCCTGCTGCTGAACGCGGCGGAGAACGGCGTCGAGTTCACCGTTCCCGAGGCGCCCGGCGCCGAGTGGAGGCTGGCCGCCTCGAGCGACCCGGAGCAGGTCGTCGAGGGCGAGGTCACCACGCTGATCGTCCGCGACGGCTCGTTCACGCTGCTGCGCTCGGCCTCCTGATGACCGGCCGGACCCCGCGGCTCCTCCGCTTCGGCGGGCGCATCGCGGGGTTCGGCACGTCCTCGGGCACGAGGATCGTGCTGGGCCTCTGGGAGGACACCCCCTTCGGCCCGTTCGCCGACGCGATGGTCGAGGACGGCGACGGCCACCGCCTCCTGATCGCACCGACCCGCGAGGTCGCGGACTTCATCGGGTCGACGTACGCGTTCGACGAGGTGCGGATCGCGCCGGTGTCGTGGCGGAGGATCGCGGGCGGCCTGTCCGTCGCGGCCGGACCGCTCGCGGTGCGACTGGAGCTCGGCGGTCTCACTCCGCTCGGCCGGCTGCTGCGGATCGTTCCACGACCGCTCGCCGAGCACCCGGCATGGCTGACCGCGATCTCGCCGGTCGCCTCCCTGCTCGTCCGCGGGGTCAGTACGGCCGGGTCGGCTGGGCACGGACGCCGCGAGTACTACGGCGTGCGGGCGATCCGCCGCGTCGAGGGCGTCCACGCGGTGCTGGCGGAGGAGGACCTCGGCCCGTTGCGCCCGCTCTCGCCGCCCGTGCGGTTCGGCTTCTCGTCGGCGCCCGCCGCTCCGGCGATCGTCGACGTCACCACCACCATCGCGCTTCCGCGCGAGGGGACCACCGCGCTCCGGCGCGACCGAGAGAGAGGAGCCGCCTCGTGAAGAAGGGCGACAAGATCAGCTGGAACACCTCGCAGGGCGAGACCCACGGCGAGCTGGTCGAGAAGAAGACGAAGGAGTTCCAGTTCGAGGGGCAGAAGTTCAACGCCTCGGACGACGAGCCCTACTGGATCGTGCAGAGCGACAAGACCGACGCGAAGGCCGCGCACAAGGAGTCGTCGCTGACGAAGAAGTGAGCGGGCGCAGGCCGAGCGGCTGCGGACCGGGCTCCGGATCGACTCCGGGGCCCGGCCCGCGCCCGTCTCACGCGATGCGGATGAGCTTCTTGTTCACGAACTCCTCGAGGGCGGGGCGGCCCATCTCGCGGCCGGTGCCCGAGCGCTTCACGCCGCCGAAGGGCAGCTCGGCCGCGTCGCCGAGGACGAGGTTGATCCAGACCATCCCCGCGTCGATCCGGTCCGCCAGGCGCAGCGCCTGCTCCTGGTCGGTCGTGTAGAGGTAGGAGCCGAGGCCGTAGGGGGTGTCGTTCGCGAGGGCGATCGCCTCGTCCTCGTCGCGGACGCGGTAGAGCGCGGCGACGGGGCCGAAGAACTCCTCGCGGTAGGCGTCCATCTCGGGCGTGACGCCCTCGAGCACGGCGGGCGGGAAGAAGTTGCCGGTCACCTCGCCGCTGGCGCGGACGGTGGCCCCCTGCTCGCGCGCGGCCGCCAGCTGCGCCTCGAGTCGCTCCGTCGCGGCGGAGGAGGAGAGCGGGCCGAGGAGGGTGCCCTCCGCGAACGGATCGGCCGGCTGGGCGCGGGTGAACGCCTCCGTGAACTTCTCGGCGAACGCGTCGTACAGCTCGTCGATCACGATGAAGCGCTTCGCGGCGTTGCAGGACTGGCCGTTGTTGTCCAGGCGCGCGGCGACCGCGTCCTCGACCGCCTTGTCGAGGTCGTCGGTCGACAGGAGCACGAACGGGTCGGAGCCGCCGAGCTCGAGCACGACCTTCTTCAGGTGCCGGCCCGCGAGCTCCGCGACGGCCGCGCCGGCCCGCTCGGAACCGGTGACGGAGACGCCCTGGACCCGGGGGTCGGCGATGACGGTCGCGGCCTGCTCGTTCGTGGCGTAGAGGTTCACGTAGACGCCGGCGGGCGCACCCAGCTCCTCGGCCGCGGTGCGGAACATGTCGGCGATGGCGGCGGCCGACTCCGGGCACTGCGGCGCGTGCTTGAGCAGGATCGTGTTGCCCGCGACCACGTTCGGGCCGGCGAAGCGGGCCACCTGGTAGTAGGGGAAGTTCCACGGCATGATGCCCAGCAGCACGCCCAGCCCGGCGCGGCGGATCAGCGCGGAGCCGGTGCCCTCGGCGAGCTCGATCGGCTCGTCGGCGAGGAAGGCCTCGCCGTTCTCGGCGTAGTAGCGGTAGATGTCGGCGGCGAAGCCGACCTCGCCCTGCGCCTGGTCGAGTGGCTTGCCCATCTCGCGGACGATGATCGCCGCGAGCTCGTCGGCGCGCTCGACGTGCAGCTCTGACACGCGGGCGATCAGCGCCGCGCGGGTCGCGACGGGCACGGTTCGCGACCACGAGGAGTAGGCGTCCTGCGCCGAGCCGATCGCCGCGGTCAGCTCGGCGTCGCCGAGGGTCGGGTACTCGCGGAGGGTCTCCCCCGTGGCCGGGTCGATCACGGCGTAGTGGGTGCTCATGCGGGCTGTGCTCCTTCGCTGCGGGGGGCCGGTGCGGTCGCGCCGTCCTCGTCGATGATCTCCTGTGCCAGGCGCCTGCCGACGCGGATGGCGCCGTCGACGTGCTGGTAGCCCTCGGCGGCGAGGTCGCTCGTGCCGAAGCGGAGCGGACCCACCGGCTCCAGCTGCAGCGCGCCGTACCGGGTCAGCCCGCCCAGGTCGAAGCTCGCGGCGTACGCGCCCTGCGTCCACTCCTCGGACGCCCAGTCGCTCTCGTAGTAGACGACCGGATCGAGTGCGGCCGGGCCGAAGTAGGCGGCGAGCGAGTCGAGGATCGCGGCCTTCCGCTCCGCCTCGTCGAGCGCGAGCACGCGGTCGGCCTTCTCGTCCGAGACGAAGCCGACCAGGGTGCCGCGCTCCTCCCCGTGGTTCGAGTTGTCGTAGGCCTCGTGGACGAGCGAGTGCGGGCTGAACGCGGTGCCGGAGAGGCCGTCGGCGCGCCAGAAGGGCGTGGCGTAGGTGGCGTGCACCTTGATCACGAGGCCGAGCGACTGGTGCTGCAGGGCCTGCTGCCGCAGGCGCGGGAGCGGCGGGTCGAACGAGATGCGGCCGACGAGGTTCGGCGGCACGGCGACGATCGCGCGGCGGGCGCGGAGGACGACGCCGTCAGCGCGCACCTCGACCCCGTCGTCGCCGTAGCGGACGGAGCGGACCGGGTGCCCGAGCAGGACGCGCTCGGCGCCGAGGCGCTCGGCGAGCCGCTCCGGGACCTGCTGGAGGCCGCCGATCACGCGCTTGTCGAGGATGAAGTCGGCGTCGACCAGGTTGCTGAAGCTCCCCGCGCTCGCGGCCATGAGGAGCGCCTGGAGGAGGGAGAAGGCGTGCGCAGGCTTGGTGAGCATGGCGTCGGCGAGGAAGAGGGCGATGTTGGCCCGCGCCTCCTCGTCGTCGCTCTGCGGCTCCAGCCAGGCGGCGAAGGTGATGCGGTCGTAGTCGCGGGCGAGCGGATGCGTCCACGGCGCCGCCGGGTCCGTCTCGGCGACGAGGCGGTCGAGCACCTCGATCAGGCGGGAGATCTCGGACTCGGTGCGCTCGCTCCCCGGGAAGATGTCGCCGGTGAAGCGGCGGGCGGAGCCGTCGGCGCCGATGTAGACGCTCTCGCCCTCGCGGTAGCGGGAGTAGGTGCCGAGGCCGAGCTCGTCGAGGGTCTCGAGGAGCGCCGTCTGGTCCGGCGAGACCCACTGGCCGCCGAGCTCGAGGAGCTGCCCGTCGACCACGCGGGTCTCGAGCCGCCCGCCCACGCGCTCGCGCGCCTCGACGACGACGACGTCGAGGCCGTGCTGCTGCAGCCGGAGCGCCGCGGTGAGTCCGGTGGCACCGGCTCCGATCACGACGACGTCGTGCTCGCTGGGGGACATGACTTCTCTTTCCATCGGTGATCGCGGGAGTGGACGCGCGAATACGGACGATCCTGTCACAGAAGCGGAGGAGAACGTCAGTGAGTGCGCCCGATGGAGGGTGGACTCGAAGCGCCCTCCACCGAACTACATAGGCGTGCTATATTGTTTCTCGTGCCCGATCCCAGTGCCCCCGTGCGTCTCGCCTCCGCCGCCACCGCCCTCACGCGGTTCGCGGGCCGGGCGAGCGGCGCGACCGGGCTCGGCGCGCAGTCCGGAGCCGTCTGGTCGACGCTCGCCGAGCTGCGCACCGCCTCCCCCTCCCGCCTCGGCGAGCTCGCCGAGCGGGTCCGCGTCACCCAGCCGACGATGACCGGCATCATCGCCCGTCTCGACGAGGCCGGCTGGATCCGCCGCGTCCACGACGCCGGCGACGGCCGCGCCTGGCTGATCGAGGGCACTCCCGCCGGCTTCGACGCCCTCGCCGAGCACCGGCTCCGCCTCGAGGCCGCCCTCGCCCCGCTGTTCGCGGGCCTCGACGAGGACGACCGCCTCGCCCTCGAGCGCGCCGCGACCCTCGTCGAGGCCCGCGTCGCCCGCATCGCCGGCACCCCCCTCCCCTCCTCCCCCGAGAAAGGCTCCACGCCGTGACCACCTCCCCCCACTCGCCCGCCCAGGGCTCGATCCTGAAGCAGCCGCTGGCCGTCTGGGCCGTCGCCTTCGCCGCGGTGATCGCCTTCATGGGGATCGGCCTGGTCGACCCGATCCTCCCGGCCATCGCCGAGAGCCTGCAGGCGACTCCGACCGAGACCTCGCTGCTCTTCACGAGCTACCTCGTCATCACCGGCGTCGTGATGTTCTTCACCAGCTGGCTCTCCAGCCGCATCGGCGCCAAGAAGACCCTCATGATCGGCCTGGTGCTGATCGTGGTGTTCGCCGCGCTCGCCGGCACGGCGGGCAGCGTCGAGGGCGTCATCGGCTTCCGCGCGGGCTGGGGCTTCGGCAACGCGCTGTTCATCTCGACCGCCCTGTCGACCATCGTCGGCGCGGCGAGCGGAGGCTCCTCCGCGGCGATCGTGCTCTACGAGGCCGCGCTGGGCATCGGCATCGCCATCGGCCCGCTGCTCGGCGGGCTCCTCGGCAGCGTCTCGTGGCGCGGCCCGTTCTTCGGGACCGCCGTGCTGATGGCCGTCGGCTTCATCGCCATCGCGACGCTCCTGCGCGAGGACGGCCCCAAGCCCTCTCCGACTCCGCTCTCGGCGCCCTTCGCCGCCCTCAAGGTCCCGGCCATCCGCACGCTGGCGGGCGCCGCCCTGTTCTACAACATCGGCTTCTTCATGCTGCTCGCCTACACGCCCTACCCGCTCGGGCTGGACGAGATGGGCCTCGGCTTCACGTTCTTCGGCTGGGGCCTGGGCGTGGCGATCACCTCCGTGTTCGTCGCTCCGCTGCTCACCCGGCGCCTCCCGCGCACCGTCGTGCTGCGCTCGGTGCTGCTTCTGCTCGCGCTCGACCTGATCGCCGGCGGCCTCGTGATCTCGTCGCGCGTCGGCCTGATCGTCTGCATCATCGTCGGCGGCCTGCTGCTCGGAGTCGTCAACACGGTGCTCACCGAGTGCGTGATGGAGGCGACCGACCTGCCCCGCTCCGTCGCCTCGTCCGCCTACTCCGGCGTCCGCTTCCTCGGCGGCGCGATCGCCCCGCCCGCCGCCTCCGCCCTGGCCGCGGCGATCTCGCCGGCCTTCCCGATGTACGCCGCGGCCGGAGCCGTCGCCGTCGCCGCGCTGATCGTGCTGCTCGGACGCCGCACCCTGGCCCGCGCCGACGCCCACGAGCCCGAGCCCGAGCTCGTCGAGGCGCAGGCGATCACGCTCGGCGAGTGACGCGCCCGCACCTGCGCGCACCAGCTCGCTGAGGGGTCGCGAACGGTCGTCATCCGAGCGGGATGGCGGCCGTTCGTGACGCATGGACGCGGTCGAGCGGGGTGGGCGGCGGATCCGACCTGTGGAGAACCGGTTCACGAGGATCGGGAGGCGGGACAGTGGCCGGATGCACGATCCCTCGCCGCTTCCGATCGGACTCCGCGGCCGCGCCTTCACCGTCGCTGACGCTCGCGCGAGCGGTCTGAGCCGCGGGCGGCTCCGCAGCTCCGACCTCCACCGGCCCTTCCACGGCGTCCGCACCGCCGACCCCGACCCCGACCTGCGCCTGCGCGCGGAGGCGCTCCTCGCGCTGGTCGGTCCGGAGGCGCTCCTGAGCCACGTGACGGCGGCGCGGCTCTGGCCGCTCGACCTCCCGCCCGCCGCTGCGGACGAGCCGGTGCACGTCAGCGTCCGCCGGCCGGGACGCGCTCCCCGGCACCGGAACGTCGTCGGCCACGCCCTCGCCGATCCCGACGTCCGCCGCGTCCTCCGCCGCGGACTCCCCCTCACCGATCCGGCCTCGCTCTTCTGCCATCTCTCCGCGCTCCTCGAGCCGGACGACCTCGTCGCGGTGGGCGACGCGCTGGTGCGCACGCCGGTCGTCGGCGATCCGGCGGATCAACGGCCCTGGGTGCCGCTGCCCGACCTGCGGGAGCGCGTGTCGGCCTTCCGCGGTCGGAGCTCGGTGCGACTCCGCGCCGCGCTCGCTCTGGTGCGCGACGGGGCGGAGTCGCGGCAGGAGTCGCGGTTCCGGCTCGCGTCCATGCGGGCGGGGCTCCCGGAGCCGGTGCTGCAGGAGCCGCTGTTCGACTCCGACGGGGTCTTCGTCGGGCGGCCGGACGGCTGGTACCCCGCGGAGCGGGTCGCGTGGGAGTACGAGGGCGACGATCATCGCACCAGCAACCGGCGCTTCGCGCGCGACCTCGGCCGCTACGACGACCTCGCCTCGATCGGGGTCCGCGTCGTCCGCATCGTCGGCGCCGAGTTCGTCCCCCACCCCGAGCGCTCCGTCGAGCGCCTGCGACGAGCACTCGCCGACCGGGCTCCGCATCGACGACCGCCGAGGGGTCGCGAACGGTCGTCATCCAAGCGGGATGACGACCGTTCGTGACGCCTCACGGGAGGGCGCGCGCTCAGGAGTCAGGGCGCGACATCGAAGAGGCGCGGGCGCAGCGCGGACGTGCGCGGGTCGGCGGCGCACGCGGCGAGCGCCGCCGCGAGGACGCCGCGGGCCGGGTGCGGCTCGCGGACGTACACGTCGACGCCGGCGGGCGTGAACGGCGTCCGGGCGAAGCGGGTGAGCGCCCAGCCCGCCTCCTCGTCGGCGGCGACGAACGACCAGCGGCTGCGGGCGAGGAGGGTCAGCGGCTCGACGCCGCGCCAGCGGAAGCCGGACGGATCGTGCGGGTCGGGGGTGTCGATCCCGACCACGTAGTGCGAGCGCGTGCGGCCGCGCCAGCTGACGACGTCGCCGATCCCGCCGGTCGGGAGCGGCGCGTACGTGATCGCCACCCCCGACCGCGAGCGCCAGAGCGGCAGCGAGGAGCCCCGGACGAACCAGGTGCCGCTCGCGAGCGCCCGGGCGTCGATCATCGGAGGGCGTGCTTGATGTTGGTGCGGGCCAGCGCGACGGCCTCGCCCGCTCCTCCGTTCATCACGATCTTCGAGACCGCCAGCGCGAAGCCCTTCACCTGCGCGCCCGTGATCGTGGGCGGGAGCGAGAGGGCGAGCGGATCCGTCACCACGTCGACGAGGACCGGGCCGCCGTCGGCGAGAGCCGAGCGGAGGGCCTCCTCCACGTCGCGCGGGTCCTCGACGCGGATGCCGCGGATGCCGATCGCCTCCGCCACCTTCGCGTAGTCGACCATCGGCACGTCGACAGCGAAGTCCGGGAAGCCATCGACCAGCATCTCGACCTTCACCAGCCCGAGCGTGGAGTTGTTGAACACGACGATCGTCACGGGCAACCGGTAGGCGGCGACCGTGACCAGCTCGCCCATCAGCATCGAGAGCCCGCCGTCGCCGCTCAGCGAGACGACCTGGCGCCCCGGGTGCGAGAGCTGCGCGCCGACCGCCTGCGGCAGCGCGTTCGCCATCGAGCCGTGCATGTACGAGCCGAGCAGGCGCCGCTTCCCGTTGGGGGTGATGTAGCGGGCCTGCCAGACGTTGCCCATGCCGGTGTCGGCGGTGACGATCGCGTCCTCGGAGAGCAGGCCGTCGAGCGTGGACGCGACGAGCTCGGGGTGGATCGGGCTGCGCGTGCCGACCTCGGTGTACTTCCCGACGACTCCGGTGACCAGCTTCTCGTGCTTCTTCAGCGTCTTGTCGAGGAAGCGGTGGTCCTTCCGCTGCACGAGCGGGGTCAGCGCGGTGAGGGTCGCCGCCACGTCGCCGTGGACGGGGTGCGCGACGCTGACGCGGCGACCGAGCTTCGAGGCGTCGCTGTCGACCTGAGCGATCACCACCTTCGAGGCGTCGGGGAGGAACTGCTCGTAGGGGAAGTCGGTGCCGAGGAGGAGGAGCAGATCGGCGTCGTGCATGCCGGCGTGCGCCGCTCCGTAGCCGAGGAGGCCCGTCATGCCGACGTCGTAGGGGTTGTCGTACTGGATCCACTCCTTGCCGCGCAGGCTGTGCCCGACGGGCGCGCCCACCAGCTCGGCGAAGGCGACGACCTCGTCGTGCGCGTTCTGCACTCCGGCGCCCGCGAAGATCGCGACGGTCCGCGCCTGGTCGATCGCGGCCGCGAGGGCGCGGACGTCGGCGTCGGCGGGGACCAGGACGGGCGTCGACGGCAGCACGAACGCGGGGAAGCCGTCGACCGCCTCCAGCTCGGCGATGTCACCGGGGAGGGTGACCACGGCGACTCCGCGGAGCGCCACCGCGCTGCGCATCGCGGCGTTCACGACCCGCGGAGCCTGGGCGGCGGTCGAGATCAGCTCGCGGTAGTTCGAGCACTCGACGAAGAGCCTGTCCGGGTGCGTCTCCTGGAAGTAGGACGAGCCGATCTCGTTGCTGGGGATGTGGCTCGCGATGGCGAGCACCGGGGCGGAGGAGCGGTGTGCGTCGTAGAGGCCGTTGATCAGGTGCAGGTTGCCGGGGCCGCAGCTGCCGGCGCAGACGGCGAGGCGCCCGGTGAGCTGCGCCTCCGCGCCGGCGGCGAAGGCGGCCGCCTCCTCGTTGCGCACGTGGATCCAGTCGATGCCTCCCTTCTCGGATCCGCCGCTGCGGCGCACCGCGTCGACGATCGGATTCAGCGAGTCGCCGACGATCCCGTAGATGCGGGAGACGCCGGCGTCGATGAGCTGAGCGATGAGCTGGTCTGCGACCGTCTTCTGAGCCATGACCCCATTCGACCGGACCGGGCTGAGCGTCCGCTACTCCGGAAAGTGGAGATCCGGATCGAGTGCATCCCCCTCGGGACGGATGCCCTGCACCCCTAGCCTGGGAGCCGTCACAGGAACACCTCCGTGCCGCAGATCCCGGGAGTCGTCATGAACCGCCGCAGAACCGCCCTCGTCCTGGCCGCCGGCGCGGCCCTCGCCCTCGGCCTGACCGGCTGCTCGGGCCTGAACGGCCTGATGGGAGGCGAGACCCGCGACGACGAGACCGGGGAGATCACCGAGGGCGGGACGACCGACGTCTTCCAGCTGCGCGTGGGCGACTGCCTGAACGGCGAGCTCAGCGAGGAGGCGACCGAGGTCACCGACGTGCCGACCGTGCCCTGCACCGACCCGCACGTCTACGAGGTGTTCCAGAACCTGACGATGGCCGACGCCGACGAGTACCCGGGCGAGTCCGTCGCGACGGAGCAGGCCGAGACCGACTGCGTCACGGCGTTCGAGTCGTTCACCGGGATCGGCTACCAGGACTCGGCGTACGACTTCAGCTACTACTACCCGACCGCCGAGAGCTGGGGCACGGGCGACCGCACGATCAACTGCATGATCACCGACCCGAACGGGCCGAGCACGGGCACGCTGGCGGGCGTCGCGGCCTGATCGCGATCCCCGCGCGCGGTGGTGCCGGTCCCGCCGAGCGCTCCGCGCTCGGCCCGGGTCAGTCGCGGTCGCGCGCGGGGAACAGCCGCAGCAGCAGGCCGGAGCCGATCCAGACCACGGCGATCCCCGCAACGAGCCAGGAGGCTCCGAGGCCGGACGCCGCTCCCGCCAGCACAGCGCCGACTGCCGCTGCGGCGGAGCGCAGCCCCGCGCCGATCGTGAACACCTGCGAGCGGACGGCGGCGGGGCTCTCCTGGTCGCGCAGCAGCAGCATCGCTGCGTTCGAGGGGGCCGTGAAGACGCCCGCGACCGCGAAGGCGGCGACCGCCGCGACGATGCCCAGGTCGGGGACGGCGATCAGGAGGACGGCGCCGGTCGCGATGTAGGCGGCGCCCATGGTCCACGCCGGCGGACGGCGGGTCCAGCGGCGGGCCGCCACGGCGAGGGCGCCGAGCAGGCCGCCCACGGCGAAGGCGGTCAGGATCCACGCGGCGGCGTCGGTGCTGCCCAGCCGCTCCACCGAGAGGCTGATCGCCGCGACTCCCGCCGCTCCGCCCGCGACCTGGCTGAGGGTGCCCGCCGAGGTGACCACCGCGATCGGACGGTGCCGCACGAGGTGGGTGACGCCCGCGACGATCGTCCGCAGCACGCCGACGGTCGGCGCCGGACGGGCCTCCATGGCGAGGCCGAGCGACCCGACGACGCCGATGAGGGCGAGGACCGCCATGGCGAGCATCGCGGTCCGCGCTCCCCCGACTCCGACCGCGAGGCCCACGATGGCCGGCCCGCTGATCGAGGCGACCGTGTACGAGAGCGAGTCCTGCGCGTAGGCGCGGCGCGGCTCCGGGATGGCGCTCGTGACGAAGCTCGACATGCCACCCATGTAGACGGGCGTCGCGAGCCCCGCGAGGAGCAGCAGCACCACGATGAGCGGCGTCGGCACCTCGCCGAGGAAGGCGGCGACCGCGAAGGCGACGGCGGTCGTGAGCGCGGCGCCCACCAGGAGTCGGCGGGGGCGGCGGACCCGGTCGAGCACCGTGCCGACCAGCGGCGCGGCGATCACGGCGGGGAAGAGCGCCGCTCCGGTCAGGGCACCGCCGAGCGCGACGTCGCCGAGACGCTCGACGGCGAGGACGGGGAGGGCGACGACCATGCCGGCGCTGGCCAGGCGGAGGGGGATCGACGCGGCCTGGTAGCTGACCGCGCTCACGCGGGACCGGGGATCGACATCACCTCCGATGGTGTCACGGCTGCGGGACCGGGTCGGCCGGGGAGGCAGGCCACCGGCGTCCGAGCGGCCTGCGGAGCCTGCCCTAGGCGATCGGCGTCCGCGCCGCGAGCTCGGCCGCCGCCGCGACGCCCAGGCGCCAGGGCGCGCCGTGGCCGGGCAGGGAGTGTCCGCGCCCCGGTCCCGGCGAGGACCCGCAGCGAGTCGAGGGACTGCGCCGTGTCGGCGGTGGCGGCGCGCGCGACCAGGTGCGGGCCGGTGCGGGCGGAGTAGGGGTCGAGCGTGACCAGTGCGTCTCCGCCGATCACCGCGTCGCGCTCGGGCAGGTGCAGCGAGACGTGCCCGTCGGTGTGCCCCGGAGTCGCGAGCACGCGGGGCGACCCGGGCACGTCGAGCACCTCTCCGGCGGTCAGCGGCAGCGTCCCGTGCACGGGCGGCACCGCGAGCGCCCCGGCACGGGCCATCGCGCCGAGCACCGGGATCGCGGAGGGGTGCAGCAGCGGGTACGCGAACGGGGTGCGCTGGCGGCGGTAGGAGTAGGGCTGCGCGGCGAGCGGCTGGTCGGCCGCGTGCAGGTGCACGGGGACGCCCCGCCGGACGAGGCTGCGGGCGACGCCGAGGTGGTCGACGTGCGCGTGGGTCAGCACGAGGGCGTCGATGTCGCCGAGCGAGCGGCCGAGCACCTCCAGCGCGCGGACCAGGTACGGCCACGTCCTCGGGAGACCGGCGTCGACGACGGTCAACCGGCCCGCCTCCTCGATCAGGTAGAGGTTCGTCCAGGCGTGCTCGAGCCGGTGCACCCCGGGTGCGACGTCCCGGTGCAGGCTCGCGCCGCCCCCTCGCCGCTGCTGCCGGTGCTGCTGATCGCGCTGCTGCTGCTGGTCCATCGTGCAACCGCCCCTCCGGGCCCGCGCCCGATCGCGACGACGCTACGAGCGTCTGCGACGGATCGGACAGGGCGTTGACGGCGGGGGTCCGCGTCGTTCAGGGCTCAGCGGCGCCGCCCGCGAAGGGCGAGCTGCACCGCCGCGAGCAGGAGGAGGACCGCGAAGAGGATCCCGGACACGCGCGCCGGCAGGAGGAAGGAGAGCGCCACTCCGGCGAAGGAGAACGCCGTGGCGGTGAGCCCGACCACGAGGCCCGCCCGCACGTCGAGCAGGCCGCGCCGGGCGTTCGCGATCGAGCCGGTGACCGCCGTCGGGATCATCGCGGCGAGCGAGGTGCCCTTGGCCAGGAGGTCCGCGAGCCCGAAGGCGCCGACCAGGACCGGCACGGCGATCGCTCCGCCGCCGATGCCGAAGAGGCCGGAGGCGACGCCCATCCCGATGCCGAGCCCCGCGAATCCGGGCCACACGCCCCAGCCCTCGGCGACGTCGCCGGTGTCGTTCGAGCCGAACACGGCCATCCGCACCGCCGCGGCCACGAGCAGCGCCACGAACATCCAGCGCAGCACGCCGAGCGGCAGCCGCGCGAGCAGCCAGGATCCGGCCACCGCCCCGAGCATCGCCGCAGCCGCGATCACCGCCGCCGGGACCCAGGCGACCTGACCGGCGAGGGCGTAGCCGAACGCTCCGGCGACCGAGGTCGGAGCGATCGCGAGCAGCGAGGTGGCGGAGGCGCGGCGCTGGTCCATCCCGGCCCACGCGATCAGCATCGGCACCATCACGATCCCGCCGCCGACGCCGAACGCGCCCGACAGGGTCCCGCCGACCGCGCCGATCAGGGCCAGGACGAGCAGGGCGCGCGGGCGCATGCGCGCGGCCGTCCGATCGGGGAGGGGCGCCTGCGGGGCGGTCGCGTCGGTCACGGCTCCATGCCACCACAGCACCGGGCCGAGGGCGAATCGACGGGCGTCGACCGCGTTCCTGAGAGGACCGGCCCGGCCCGGCCCGCCTCTCTGGCAGTTGCCTGGGCGGGCCGGATCCGACCGTGACGTTCGGCGTCGACGGAGCGTCCTACCTGCATACCCCGCCTGATCGAGCGATCGGGCCCCGAGCGAAAAGAGGAGACCATGGCCGAGACCACCGCGACCACCACCCGTCAGACCAGCACCGGATCCGGACGCACCGTGATCGAGGACGGCGTCATCGCCAAGGTCGCCGGCATCGCCGCGCGCGAGGTCCCGGGCGTCCACGCCCTCGGCGGAGGAGCGGCCCGAGCGATCGGCGCCATTCGCAGTGCGATCGGCAACGACGACCGCGGCCAGGGCGTCAAGGTCGAGGTCGGCGAGCGCCAGGTCGCCGCCGATATCACCATCGTCGCCGAGTACCCCGCGCCGCTGCAGAAGGTCGCCGAGGACGTGCGCTCCGCCGTCGCCGACGCCATCCAGCACATCGCCGGCATGGAGGTCGCCGAGATCAACGTGACCGTCCAGGACGTCCACATCCCCGAGGACGACACCCAGGAGTCCGACCCGCGCGTCGTCTGACCCGTTCCCCCCGCACCGACGCCCCGGGCCGAACGGCACCGGGGCGTCGGTGCGGGGGGAACGGGTCAGACGACGCGCGGGTCGGACTCCTGGGTGTCGTCCTCGGG
>NZ_PSWJ01000040.1:0-20755 GCF_002932775.1 Rathayibacter sp. AY1B8
CTCCGGCTCCCGCACGCCCTCGGCGCCCCGTGCCGCATCCGCCCCGCGCACCCCCCGCCCGAAGCAGCCGCCCGCTCCGCCCTCGTCCGCGTGGATCGCCGGCGTCCGCGGCTCCGGCTTCACGCTGCTGGTGATGGGGATCATGATCCTCGCGGTGGTCGTGCTCGCCCCGAGCATCAAGAACTTCGTCGAGCAGCGCGCCGAGATCGCCGAGCTGCAGCGCTCGGTCGACGCGGCCAAGACCCAGGCGCAGAACCTCGACGAGCAGCGCACCCGCTGGTCCGACCCGGCGTTCATCCGCGCGCAGGCCCGCGAGCGGCTGTACTTCGTGATGCCCGGCGAGGTGAGCTACCTCGTGCTCGACGACGTGACGCTCGCCCAGCAGGCGCAGCAGCCCGCGAGCGACACGGTGCAGGAGACCCCGAGCGACTGGGCCGGCTCCCTGCTGTCCTCGATCGCGGTCTCGGGCCTCGGCGAGCCGACCGCCGATGAGCTGACACCGACTCCGTAGCTCCCGCCCTACCCGTCGCTCCCGCCCGGCCCCGCGTACACTGGAGCGTCCTCCCGGCCGTCCGTCCTCTGGAGCCCCCGTGACCACGCCCCCCTTCGATCCGCCGTCCGAGCGCGACATCGCGGTCGTCTCCGCCCAGCTGGGCCGTCCCGCCCGGGACGTCGTCGGGATCAGCGCACGCTGCGTCTGCGGCGACCCGACGGTGGTCTCCACGAGCCCCCGCCTGTCCGACGGCACGCCGTTCCCCACCTTCTACTACCTGACCCACCCCGCCGCGACGGCCGCGATCTCGCAGCTCGAGGCCACCCAGGTCATGGTCGAGTACAACGCGATGCTCGCCGAGGACGAGGAGCTGCGCGAGGCGTACGCCGCTGCGCACCGGGCGTTCCTGGCCGACCGCGAGAGCGTCGGCTCCGTCCCCGAGGTCGCGGGCATCTCCTCCGGGGGCATGCCCTCGCGGGTGAAGTGCCTCCACGCCCTCGCCGCGCACGCCCTCGCGGCGGGCCCCGGCGTCAATCCGATCGGCGATCTGGCCCTGGCCCGCGCCGACTGGTCTCCCGAGCGCTGCGCCTGCAGGCCGCTCGACGCGTAGCCGCTCCTACCGGAGCCACGGAGGCGCCACCACCGGCGCGCTCTTCGCTAAGCTGATTCCCAGTCGGGGTCAGTGCTGCCCACCGCATCGAGAGCGGGCACTTCGCATTGCGTGAGGGTGTTCGCATTGTCCATCCCTCTTGGAGAGTCAACCGTGCCCAGAATCCTGATCGTCGGAGGCGGCTACGCCGGCTTCTACACCGCGTGGAAGCTCGAGAAGCAGCTCCGCCCGCACGAGGCAGAGGTCACGATCGTCGACCCGCTGCCCTACATGGCGTACCTGCCCTTCCTCCCCGAGGTCGCCGCGGGGTCGATCGAGCCGCGCCACGCGATCGTCTCGCTCCGCCGCCACCTCAAGAAGACCGCGATCCTCGCCGCCAAGGTGACGAAGATCGACCACGCGAACCGCACCGCGACGATCACCCCGACCGTGGGCGAGCCCTACGAGTTCGAGTACGACCAGATCGTCGT
Source organism: Rathayibacter sp. AY1B8 (assembly GCF_002932775.1). Classification (NCBI taxonomy): domain Bacteria; kingdom Bacillati; phylum Actinomycetota; class Actinomycetes; order Micrococcales; family Microbacteriaceae; genus Rathayibacter; species Rathayibacter sp. AY1B8. The sequence goes on from NZ_PSWJ01000040.1 coordinate 1,574, forward strand.
CACCGCCGGCTCCGTCTCGCGCACCTTCCCGATCCCGGGCGTCGCCGACAACGCGATCGGCCTGAAGACGATCGAGGAGGCGACCGCGATCCGCGACCGCATGCTCACGAACTTCGACAAGGCCGCGTCGCTCCCCGCCGGCCCCGAGCGCTCGCGCCTGCTGACCGTCACGGTCGTCGGCGGCGGGTTCGCGGGCATCGAGGTCTTCGCCGAGCTGCGCTCCTTCGCGAGCGCGCTGCTCAAGCGCTACCCCGAGATCGACTTCGAGGAGACGCAGTTCCACCTCATCGAGGCGATGGGCCGGATCATGCCCGAGGTCGCCCTCGAGACGAGCCACTGGGTGCTGAAGAACCTCGACCAGCGCGGCGCCACCGTGCACCTCGACACGCAGCTCAAGTCGGCCGAGAACGGCGTCATCCAGCTGTCGACTGGCGAGAGCTTCGAGTCGGACCTCATCATCTGGACCGCGGGCGTCATGGCGAACCCGTCGATCAAGAACTCCGACCTGCCCATCGAGGAGCGCGGCCGCCTGCGCGTGCGCGCCGACCTCCGCGTCGGCCACGACGACGTGCTCGTCGAGGGCGCCTGGGGCGCCGGCGACGCGACGGCCGTCCCCGACCTCACCGGCGGCGGCGTCGGCGGCTTCTGCGTGCCGAACGCCCAGCACGCCGTCCGCCAGGGCAAGCTCATGGCCAAGAACATCACCGCGGTGCTCCGCGGCGAGGAGCCGGTCGACTACGTGCACAAGAACCTCGGCGCGGTAGCGGGCCTGGGCATCGGCATCGGCGTGTTCCAGTCCGGCAAGATCGCCGTGAAGGGCTTCCCCGCCTGGGTGATGCACCGCGGCTACCACGGTCTCGCCATGCCCTCGTGGGAGCGCAAGTTCCGCGTGGTCTGGGGCTGGTGGAACAACCTCTGGCTCGGCCGCGACATCGCCTCGATCGAGGCCCGCGAGTACCCCCGCGGCTCCTTCGAGACCTACGCGTCGCGTCCGCGTCCGGCGGCCCCGGCCGCCGAGGCTCCGGCCGCGCAGGCCCCGGCGCAGATCCCCGGCCAGGCCGGTGCTCCGGTCCCGGTCGGCGGCGAGCCCGCCAAGTCCTGACACCGCCGCCGGGAGGGTCGCTCCTCCCGGTGGTCGCCCCCATAGCCCAATCGGCAGAGGCAGACGACTTAAAATCGTCTCAGTCTGGGTTCGAGTCCCAGTGGGGGCACTCCGTCCGACGTGCCGCTCTCTAGGCGGCGCGGGCGTGCGCGCTGCGTCGAGCGGGCTCGAGCAGCCCGGCCTCGAGGGCCTGGGTGATCTCGCCCGGGGTGCAGTCGGCGCAGAGCACGACGAGCTCCTCCTCGGTGTCGCGGCCGCCGGAGCGGTCGAGGACGACGGCGTCGGTTCCGCAGAGTGCGCATTCGATCATGCGGGTACCGTACGTCCGACCTCCGACATGCGCGCGGCAGCGCCCCGGCGCGTCTCGCCCGGATCCGGCAGGGCGCCGGGCGCGCCTCCGGACCGGTCGTCCTTCCGGCCGGAGGAGCCCGGTGTTCGGGAATCGGACGAGGATCCCGCGCGCCCGCGCCGCCTCGCCTAGAGTCGTCACCGGGCGGTTCCGAGCCCGGGCGCCCGCGTCCGGATGCGAGCCGCCCGGTCCACGGCGGGCGCCGGAACGGTCCCGCTTCTCGTGCCCGCGGGCACCGTCATGCACCGCCCGGCGACGGGCGGCCGGGAGGCCCCCATGGGGAAGCTGCTCTACGGAGCCTCGGGAGTCGAGATCGAGTTCGACGACCGCACGCTCACGCACGTCCAGATCGTCATCGCCAACAAGCTGCGCCGCCGCGAGAGCTTCTTCTTCTCCTGGCGGGACGACCCCGCGGTCGGCGACGGCCGCTCGAGCATCTGGCTCGACCCCTCCGTGCCCCTCTACTTCAAGTACTTCGGCGGACGGGTCCCCTCGATCAACCGCACCTGGATCGACCTGCTGACCGTCTCGGCGAACTCGTCCGGCGGGCTGCAGCTCGTGCAGGAGCCGGACGCCGCCCCCACCCCGCCGCCGAAGGGCGAGCAGGGCGCCTGACCCCCACCCGCCACGCCCCGGAGAAGAGCCCCATGCAGCGCGACGTCTCGGCCCACCTGACCCTCGACGTCGCGGCTCCGGCCGCCCTCGTCCTCTCGATCGCGGTGGCCGACGCGTACGGGGCGGAGGAGTCGCTGACGCTCACCGTCGACGGCCGCCCGCTCGCCGCTCGCGAGGTGATCGACCAGCACGGCACCCGGCTGCACGTGCTCGACGCGCCGGTCGGGCACCTCGTCGTGGACTACTCCGCGCGCGTCCTGGGACGCCTCGATCCGCTCGAGGGCGACGAGGTGGACCGGCTGCGGTACCTGCGGCCGAGCCGCTACGCCGAGTCGGACGTGCTGTGGGCGACGGCCCGGGCCGAGTTCGCCGGCCTCGCCGGGGCGGACCTCCTGCACGCGGTGAGCTCCTGGGTCGGCACGCGGCTGGCGTACGTCCCCGGCTCGAGCCTTCCGACGGACGGGGCCGAGCGGACGCTGCTCGCCCGCCGCGGCGTCTGCCGCGACTTCGCGCACCTCGTCGTCGCCCTCCTCCGTGCGCTGGACGTGCCCGCCCGACTGGCGGCCGTGTACGCCCCGGGACTGCAGCCGATGGACTTCCACGCGGTCGCGGAGGCCTGGATCGAGGGGGAGTGGCGGGCGGTCGACGCGACGACGCTCGCGCCGCGGTCGAGTCTCGTGCGGATCGCGACGGGACGCGACGCGGCCGACACCGCGTTCCTCGGCGTCTACGGCGGCATCGCGACGCTGCGCGAGCTGACGGTCGGCGCCGTGGCCGACGTGCTGCCGGGCGACGACCTCGACCGGCCCGTCTCGATCGGCTGAGCGGGCGGCCGAGGCCGGCTACTCCGACTCGACGAAGCGCCGCCAGGCCCAGATCGACGTGCACACCGCGCTGAAGGCGACGACGGCGAAGAGCACCGGACCCGCTCCGCCGTCGGTCGACCAGGACGCGATGGTCGGGGTGAGCAGCACGAACAGCACGGTCGTCGCGAGGAGCGTGAGCGCGAGCCAGAGCAGCGGAGACCAGCGCAGGATGCTGCGGCCGGCGGGGCGCCCGACCGGGAACAGCAGCACCACGCTCGAGCCGACCGAGATCAGCGTGGTCGCGCTGAGCACCTCCGCGGCGAGCACGGAGCCGAACGAGCCGTCGGGCGGGACCACGGCGGAGGCGCCCCAGGCGAGTCCGGCGAGACCCAGCAGCGAGACGACGCGGACGGTGGAGAGCTTCGCGCGGTCGACGGCGGATGCGCCCTCGGGGAGGACGAGGCCGATCACCACGCCGAAGAGGAGCGCCGGGTCCAGTCCCGCGAAGCGCGAGACGAGAGCGGCCGCCGCGACCAGGAGCAGCGCGCGCGGAGCGGCGACGACGCCGATCCCGCTGACGCCGATCCGTCGGCCGACCAGCGCGGGGACGGCGGCGGCGACCGCGTTGACCACGGCGACGGCCACGATGACGGCGATCAGCAGGCGCAGGTAGGCGGGCTGGCCGTCGACGCGTCCCGAGAGCAGGACGAGGCCGGCTGCGCAGCCGATCATCCCGACGACCATCAGGCGCGGCGAGGCGGGACCGGTGTCCGGCTTGTCGTCGTACTCGACGGCGGCGCGGTTGCGGCCCGTGAGGTGCCAGCTGCGCTCGGCGCGGGGCGCCCGCCCGGCCGCGGCGAGGCGGGCCGGCACGACGACCAGGGCGAGCGAGAGCAGAGCGAGCGCGAGGGAGCGCATCCAGTCGGCCATCGAGACGACGGGCGATCCGGCGGACAGCGCGGTGGTCATCCCGGTCGCCGCGCTCCAGCCGCCCGGCTCGGATCCGGCGTCGGGGGCGGGCTGCGGCGGCACGTCACCGCCGTCCACGTCGGGAGCCGGGACCGGCGCTGCGGTGGGCTCGGCGGTCGGCTCGTCCTCGGGCGTGGGCGCGGTCTCCCCGGGGCGGACGGGCGACGGGGACGCGGTCGGCGCCGCACTGCTCGGAGCGGGAGACGCGGCGGCCCCGGGTGCGGTGGGCGCGGCACCGGGGGCGGCCGGCGTCGTCGCGCTGGGCGTGCCGGTGGGAGCGGTCGTCGCCGCCGCGAAGGTCACGTCGATCCAGGGGCTCGGCGGGCTGTAGTTGCCGGCGCTGTCCCCGGCGATGGCGGAGACCCGGTGCGCGCCCGCCGTGATCGTGCCGCCGGTGCAGCTCCAGGCGCCTCCGCTGACCGCCGCGTCGCAGGTGTTGACCCGGTCCACGTACACGTAGGCGCGGGTGCCGTCCACGCCCGTCCCCGAGTAGGACGCGCCGCCGAGCGGCAGGGCGGCGCCGTCCGACGGCGAGGTGAGGGCGGGGGCGGCAGGAGCAGCGGTGTCGACCACGAGGGTCACCGGCGCGCTGGCCGGCGAGGCGGCGCTGCCGGCGAAGGAGGCGGTCTGCGTCGCGGTGACGCGGTAGCTGCCCGGCGCCGGAGTGGGGGCGAGCTGGCAGAACCACGCGCCGCCGGAGTCGGCGGTGGCCAGGCACGCGGCGCCGCCGTTCGAGACCGCGGCGACGCTCGCGCCGGGGTAGGCCGTGCCGCGGACCGAGCCCGCGGAGGTCGCCGAGCCGTCGACCGACTCGATGACGGGGGCGCTGAGGACGGCGATCGGGACGGCGGCCGAGGTGGTCCCGCCGCCGGCGAGGAGCTCCACCGCGACCAGGGTCGCCGGCCCGTCGTCGAGGGAGACGGCGCAGCTCCAGCCGCCGTCGGGGCCCGCGGTGGTGATGCAGAGGGGGTCGCCGCCGCCGCGGAGCCCGATCTGCACCTGGTCCCCGGCCGTCGCCGTGCCGGTGACCGTCGTCGCTCCCGTGCTGAGGACCGCGCCGGAGGAGGGAGCGGTGATCGTGAGAGCGGCGGCCTGCGCGGCCGGAGCGGCCAGCCCGGAGACGGAGGCGACGGCCGCGAGGAGCACCAGCAGCAGGGCGGCCGTGCGCCGCGGGGATCGGCGGAGTCGGGGCACCGGCACGACCGGTGAACCCCCCGGTACTGCCACGTCGACGTCCGATTTCACGATGCGTCCATTGCACGGGGGCAGGGGGGAGCTGTCAAGCGCGCCGCACCACTGTTCCCGGATGTACACCATCCGGAGGAGGCGTCTCGGCCGGTCGGGGGAGTCGGGGAGATCCGGGAGAGCGCTTCCGCGAGAATATACCCGTCGATCAGATCCGGAGGACAGTGGAATGCGCGAAGACGAGGCCCGTGGGCGCGATCGGCGGGAGGTGCGCGTCGAGGCCGCGCGCTTCGACGATCCGCGCGAGCTGGGCGGGCTCCTGCCGCCGGGCCTGCGCATCGGACTGGCGCAGAGCGCCTTCCAGACGGAGGGCTCCCTCGAGACGGGCGGCCGGGGCCGGTCGGTGTGGGACGACTTCGCGCTGCGACGGGGGACGATCGCCGAGGAGGCCACTCCCGAGATCGCGACGGACTTCCTCCTGCGCTGGCGCGAGGACCTCGCGCTGCTGGTCGATCTCGGCGTCGACGAGCTCCGGCTCTCGGTCTCGTGGCCCCGGCTGCAGCCCGACGGCCGCGGGCCGATCGACCGCGGAGGGCTCGGCTTCTACGACCGCCTGCTCGACGGGCTCGCCGAGACGGGGATCCGGGTCGCGCTGACCCTGCACCACCGCGACACCCCGTCGGCGCTCAGCGGCGGCTGGATGAACCGCGACACCGCGTTCCGCTTCGGCGATCTCGCCTTCGAGCTCGGCGGGCGGTTCGGCGACCGGGTCGCCGACTGGATCACCCTCGACCAGCCGTCGACGGTGATGCTCGAGGGCTACGCGCTCGCGCGGCAGGCGCCGGGCGCCGGGCGGCTGTTCAGCGCCCTGCCGGCGCTGCACCACCAGCTCCTCGGGCACGGCGTGGCGCTGGAGGCGCTGCGGGCGGCGGAGGTGACCGGGAGGATCGGCCTGGTCGACGCGCTCGCGCCCGTCGAGCCCGCCTCCGACGACGACCGGGACCGCGCCTTCGCCTCCCTGGCGGACGTCCTGCGGAACCGCCTGGTGGCCGACGCCGTGCTGACCGGGTCCTACCCGGTCGGACCGGAGGAGCTGCCGCCGTTCCTCGGCGCCCTCGCGCAGGCGGATCCGGTCGACCTCGCGCGCATCTCGGCACCGCTCGACTTCTACGCGGTCGCGCCGCTGCCGCCGCTGCGGATCGTGTCGGGCCGCGACCCGGCGCTGCCGACCGGGGTGGGCGCTCCTCCCGCGCTCCCCTTCCACACGGCGCCCTGGCCGGAGCTGGACCGCACGGGCGACGGCTCGCCGGTCGCACCCTGGGCTGTGGTCTCGGTGCTGCGGTCCCTCGTGGAGCGGTACGGCGACGCCCTGCCGCCGCTGGTGGTGACCGCGCTCGGCGCGAGCTACCCCGACGAGCCCGATCGCGAGGGTGCGATCGTCGACACGGAGCGGATCCGCTGGCTCGGGGCGCACCTGGCCGCTCTCGCCGAGGCCGTCCACGACGGACTGCCGGTGGAGGCCGTGCAGCTCTGGACCCTGGTCGACGCGTTCGAGTGGCAGCACGGCTACAGCCGCCCGCACGGGCTCGTGGCCGTCGACACGCGCAGCCGGGGCCGCGTGCCCAAGGCGTCGTTCGACTGGCTCCGGCGCGTCCTCGACGCCCGCTCCTGACGCGGGGGCGTGCGAGACTGCCGCCGTGCGCAGCCTCCTCGCCCTCGCCTCCGTCCTCCACGCCGACCCCGCCCCGGTGCTCGCCGCCCTCGCGGACGTCCTCGCCGCCGACGGCGCCTACGAGCGGCGGGGGAGCGGGCTCGAGCGCCGGCTCCCCGTGCTCGGCGTCGAGCAGTGGCGGGTCCTGGCGGACGAGGAGGGGGCCCGGGTCGAGTGCGAGCTGGTCGCCGCACCCGCCTCGTCGGCGCTCGCCGGGGTCCTCCTCCGGCGGCGGATCCGCGAGGCGCCGGACCGGTTCCGCGCGGTCGTGACCGCGGTCGCCGACGCGGTGGAGTGACGCTCCGGGGACGCCCGCGCGGGTCCGCTCCGACGCGCGCTCTCCGCTCCGCCCGCCGCCCCGCCTCCACCCCGCGCCAGCGCCCCCCGAACGGGGAATGCGCGGGCGCTCGCCGCTGTTGTCTACCGATGACGGGACGGGGCTCGGCGCCCCGCCCACCGGACAGCTCGGAGGAGCCAGAGGCAGATGGCAGGGACAGGGATGAACAAGGGTCGAGGGGCGCGCGGCAGTGACGACGAGATCGTCTACCGCCGCCACGCGAACGGACGCGGCATGGTCGCTCCCGGATCGCGCGTCTCGGCGACCGCGTACGTGGAGACCGGCGCCTACGTGGAGCCCGGCGCGACCGTGGGCGAGCGCGCCTGGATCGGCGCGGGCAGCTGGGTCGACCGCGACGCCATGATCGGGCACAGCGCCTTCATCGGCGCGAACGTGCACGTCGGGCCCGAGGCGATCATCGGACCGGGGGCGCGGATCGGGAGCTACTCCCGCATCGGACGCTCGGCCGTGATCGCGACCGGCGCCCGCATCGACCGCGACACCGTGGTGCCCGACGGCGCCCGGAAGGGCATCGACGAGGCGAGCGAGAGCGGCCGCCGCGCGGCCTGACCCGCACGACCCTGTTCCGCCGGCTCCCCGGAGCGGCGGAATAGGGTCGTTCCATGTTCGAACTCCACCACCTCAGCGCCCAGGAGCAGTGGGACTGGCTGCAGCGCGGAGAGGTCACGCCTCTCGAGCTCGCCGATCACTACCTCGCCCGGATCGAGCGCTGGAACGGGGAGCTGGGCGCCTTCGCCACGGTGACCGCCGATCGGGCGCGGGTGCGGGCATCAGCGCTCGGCACAGGGCCCGGAACCGCTCCGCTCTGGGGCCTGCCGAGCGGCGACAAGGACCTCTGGCGGCGCGCGGGCGTGCGGACCGCATTCGGATCCCGGCTGCGCGAGCACCACGTGCCCACCGCCTCCGACGAGATCGTCGAGGTGCTCGACGCGGCGGGAGCGGTCAGCCTCGGCAAGACCGCGGCGCCCGAGTTCGGGATGCCCTCCTACACCGAGACGCGGATCGGCCCGCCCGCCGTCACGCCCTGGGACACCCGCCTCGGGGCCGGCGGATCCAGCGGAGGAGCAGCGGTCGCCGTCGCCGCGGGACTGCTGCCGTTCGCCCCCGCCTCGGACGGCGGCGGGTCCATCCGCATCCCCGCCGCGGCCTGCGGCCTGGTGGGACTGAAGCCCTCCCGCGGACGTGTCGCCGCGCTCTCCGGCATCGGCGGAGTCGGCGGCCTGACGGTCGCCGGGCCGATCACCCGCTCGGTCGCCGACGCGGGCCTCCTGCTCGAGGGCATGCTGGAGCGGACGAACGGCCGCCTCCCGCAGCGCTGGTCGCTCGGCGCGCCCGGTGACGGCGACGGCTCGTTCCTCGGCGCCGCGGTGCGCGGAGAGGGGCGCTTCCAGATCGGCGTGCTGACGGACTCGCCCTGGGACGAGGAGTACGAGATCGCTCTCGCTCCGGAGGCGCGCGCCGCGCTGGACGAGGGGATCGCCGCGCTGGCCGCCCTCGGCCACGGGCTCGAGGAGGCGTCGCTCCCCCCGAGCGCCCCGTACCCCGCCGCGTTCCGGACGCTGTGGCAGAGCGGCGCCGCGGCCCTGCCCGTCGAGGGCGCGGACCTCGATCTGATAGAGCCGCTGACCCGCTGGCTGGTGGAGGAGGGACGCCGGCGCTCCGCCCGCGAGATCGTCGAGGCGGCGTCCTGGCTCTCGGGCTACGAGCGCGCGGTGATCGCGGCGTTCTCCGGCGTCGACGCGGTCCTGACGCCGTCGCTGGCGATGACGCCGCGCCCCGTCGGCTGGTACGACCTCGAGGATCCCGAGCGCAATTTCGAGCAGCAGTGCCTCTACACGCCGTACACGTCCTTCGTGAACGTGAGCGGCCTCCCCGCGATCACCCTTCCGCTGAGCACCACGGAGGAGGGCCTGCCGATGGGAGTCCAGCTGATCGGGCGACCCGGCGGCGAGGCGACGCTGCTGGCGATCGGCGCACAGCTCGAGCGGCGGGCGCGCTGGCAGAGGCGGCACCCGCCGCAGTGGTGACGGGGGGAGGCCGCAGTCGTGACGGGTCCGGGCGCGGCCGCACGGCGGATGGTCAGGTCCGGCTCTGGTCACTGAGGTAAGCCTTGCCTATACTCGGACACGATGTGCATGTTCGAGGACCGCGACGGCTCCGCGCCGGTCGACGTGAAGCAGTTCCTGATCGCGGGCGACGAGACCGTCGTGCCGTGGATCCAGAGCATCCTCGACACCCTCCCCGCGAACGCCCGCGGCCAGGTCTTCGTCGAGGTCGACGACGCGCGCGGACTGCCGCCGCTCGCCGCCCCCGGACGGGTCTGCGTCACCTGGCTCGGCCGCTCTGAGCGCTCGGGCGCCCCCGGCACAGGTGAGCGCTGCTCCCGCGGAGTCGCGCTCGACCGCGCGGTCCGGGCCTGGGTCGGCGAGATGTCGGTCGTCGACGGCGACTACCCGTGGGCCGACGGCCGCCACGACTTCTGCGCCTGGATCGGCGGGGCCGGCCCCGTCGTCGCCGAGCTCGCCGCCGACGTGGAGGCGCGCCTGCGCACCTCCGCCGAGCACGCCGCGCGCTGACCGTCCGCCGGGCGTCCCGGCTGAGTCTTAGGCAAGGCTTACCTTCTGTGCGAGACTGAGGCGATGCCTCCGACGACCGCCGCCCCCGCCCGACCGGCCTACCGGCCGTACCTCGCGACCGTCGCCGCAGCGACCCGGATCGCCCCGCACTTCATCCGCGTGACCCTCACCGGCACCGGCCTCGACCACGTCGGCTGCACCGGCCCCGACCAGCGCATCAAGCTCGTCGTCCCCACCGCCGCCTCCGACGCCCCCGCCTTCCTCGCCTCCGTCTCGGACCCCGACGGACCCGACGGACTCGACCCCGACTGGTACGGCCGCTGGCGACAGCTCCCCGACGAGCTCCGGAACCCGCTCCGCACCTACACCATCCGCGCCGTCCGCCCCGAGGACGCCGAGGTCGACATCGACTTCGCCGCCCACGGCGACACCGGACCGGCCTCCGCCTGGGTCGAGAGCGCCCGCGCCGGCGACCAGATCGTCATCATCGCGCCCGACACGCGCTCCGACCTCCCCGGCGGCGGAGTCGAGTTCCACCCCGGCGCCGCCACCTCCCTCCTCCTCGCCGGCGACGAGACGGCCGTCCCCGCCATCGCTGCGATCCTCGAGAGCCTCGACGACGACGCCACCGGAGCCGCGTTCCTCGAGGTCCCCACCGCCCACGACCGCCTCCCGCTCCGCCACCCCGCCGGCGTCCACGTCACCTGGATCGTCCGCGCCGACGCGGCAGCCCCCGGAGCGGCCCTCGGCGACGCGGTCCGCGCCTGGGCCACCCGCTTCCTCACCGCCCACCACCGCGGCGTCGACGTCAGCGACATCGACGTCGACCACGAGATGCTCTGGGAGGTCCCCGACGAGAGCACCGACCCCGGCCTCTACGCCTGGATCGCCGGAGAAGCCGGCGCCGTGAAGCTGATCCGCCGCTGCCTCGTCACCGAGCTCGGACTCGACCGGAAGCGCGTGGCGTTCATGGGGTACTGGCGCCTCGGCCGCCAAGAGTCCAACTGACCCGGAGCGCCGCAGGGCGACGTTCTGCGGCGTTGTCGTCGGGCGCGATACCGCCGGTATCGCTTCCTCCTCCGCCTTGCAGAACGACGCCCTGCGACGCTCCGGGCGCTGCTCGTAGGGGTGCGGCGCGCCGGGGGCGCGGCCGCGGGGACGGCGCGCCAGGGGCGCGACCGCGGAGGACGATGCTGATCGAGTGGATCTCGCAGGGGGCGTCTCGAGATCCACTCCGACGGACTTCGCGCGTGATCGAGCGGTTCTCGGGTGCCTGGCGAGTCGGGCGACCGCGCCCGGACATGCTCATCGGGTAGCCCTCGGAGAGGGAGTTTCGAGATCCACGCCCGACCGATTTCGCGGCTGATCGAGCAGCTCGCGGGCACAGACCGAGCCCGACGACCGCGCGCAGACCTGCTGATCGGGCAGCCCTCGGAGAGGGCGTGTCGAGATCCTCCCGGCGAGCGCGCCGGGTGCTCCGCGCCGCCCCGCGCCGAGTCGGCGGCGGCGGGGAGCGGCAGCGGGCTACAGGGTGGGAGAGACGCCCACGAGGCGGCTGGAGAGGGTCCAGAGGTCGTGGGCGAGAGCGCGGTCGCGGGCCTGGGGGTTCAGGGAGCCGTGCGGCGTCAGCTGGTCGAAGTAGGTGCCGCTCGCGGCGCCGACATCGGGCTCGGAGGCGAGGGTGATCAGCGGCACCGCACCCGCCTCGGCGGAGATTCCGAAGGAGCCGACCGAGAGGCTCGTCATCAGCTTCATCATCGTGCTGTCGGCACCGAAGCTCGTCGAGACGACGCCCGGGTGGAACGAGTACGCGTCGACCGACGTCGTCAGCAGGCGCTCCGCCAGCTCGCGGATGAAGAGGATCGTCACCAGCTTCGACGTGCCGTACGCCCGCCAGCCGCCGAGCCACGGACCCCGGCGGTTGTCGAGGTCGTCGAGCCTCAGGCGACCGAAGCGGTTCGCGAGGCTCGCCGTGGAGACGACGCGGACGCCGGCCCGCTCCCTCGAGGTCTCGATCATCCGCGGGAGCAGGAGCCGCGTGAGCAGGAACGGCGCGAGGTGGTTGCTCTGGATCGTCCGCTCGTGGCCGTCGACCGTCTCGGCGCGGTGGGAGACGAGCCCGCCCGCGTTGTTCGCCAGCACGTCGATCCGCTCGTAGCGCTCGAGGAGGCCGTCGGCCAGGGCGCGGACGTCGTCGAGCCGGTCGAAGTCGGCCAGGAACGCGTCGCCTCCCACGTCGGCGGCGACCGCGCGGGTGCGCTCGGGGTTCCGCCCGACCACGGCCACGCGGGCACCGGCGGACGCCAGCGCTCCCGCCGCGACCCGGCCGATGCCGGAACTGGCTCCGGTGAGGACGACGACGCGCCCCGTCATGTCAGTGACCACGGAGATATCCGCCCTTCTCGAGACCGGCTTCGATCTCGAATCGATTGCGCAGCGGATCGCGACCCGCCACCGTGTACGCGAACGGGAACCACATCCCGTAGAGCCGCCACTGCTCCTTGTGCACGGCCTCGTGCTCGAGGACGCTGTCGGAGACGTTGGTGCCCGTGAGGTAGCTCGTGCCGACGCAGGACCCTCCGCGGCCGAACGCCCAGGAGGGCAGACCGGTGAAGACGACGAGGCCGTGGCTGCGCCGGATCGGGCCCGTGCTCCACAGCGCGCCCCAGGCGAGTCCGACCGCGCACGCGAAGAGGTAGCCCGGCCGGGTGATCGCCGGATCCAGGGCCACCGTCGCGACGGCTCGACGGAGCGCGCTCACGCGCTGTCGCGTCCGTAGGTCTCGAGCAGCCGCAGCCAGACCTCGCTGATCGTCGGATAGGAGGGGACCGCGTGCCAGAGGCGCGAGAGCGGCACCTCGCCGACGACGGCGATCGTCGCGGAGTGGATCAGCTCTCCGACCTCCTTGCCGACGAAGGTGACGCCGAGGACGACCTTCCGGTCCTCGTCCACGACCATCCTCGCGGTGCCCGTGTAGCCGTCGGCGGCGAGGGCGGCGCCGGCGACCGAGCCGATCTCGTAGTCGACGACGCGGGTTCGGTAGCCGGCCTTCTCGGCGGCCGCGGCGGTCAGGCCGACGGACGCGACCTCGGGGTCGGTGAAGACGACCTGCGGCACGGCCTCGTGGTCGGCGGTCGCGACGTGCGCTCCCCAGGGGGCGTCGTGGACCTCGGCACCGGTGGCGCGCGCGACGATCACGTCGCCGGCCGCACGGGCCTGGTACTTGCCCTGGTGCGTGAGCAGTGCGCGGTGGTTCACGTCGCCGACCCCGTAGAGCCACGGACGCCCGCCGCCGAGGGGAGCACCGTCGCCGCCCAGCACGAGCATCGTGTCGTCGACCGTCAGCGAGGAGCCGGGCTCGAGGCCCACCGTCTCGAGGCCGACGTCGCGGGTGTGCGGGGCGCGGCCGGTCGCGGCGAGCACCTGGTCGGCCTCGATGACGTCGCCGCCCTCGAGCGTCACCGCCACGGTGCCGTCGGACCGGCGCTCGACCGAGACGGGCGAGTCGCCGAGGCGCAGGTCGACGCCGAGCTCCTGGAGCGCCGAGCCGACGAGCTCGCCGGCGAAGGGCTCGAACGGCGCGAGGAGTCCGCTGCGGGCGACGAGCGTGACGGAGGAGCCCATGCCGGCGTAGGCGGTCGCCATCTCGGTCGCGACGACTCCGCCGCCGATGACGACGAGGCGCCGCGGCACCTCCTCGGCCGAGGTGGCCTCGCGGCTCGTCCAGGGGGATGCCGCGCGCAGGCCCGGGATGTCGGGGACGACGGCGGTGGTGCCGGTCGCGACGGCGACGGCGGAGCGGGCGCGGAGCACGCGCACCTCGCCGTCGGGTCCGGTCACGGTCACCTCGCGCTCGCCGCTCAGGCGGCCGTGCCCGCGGACGAGCTCGATGCCGGCGCCCTCGAGCCACTGCACCTGGCCGTGGTCGTCGAAGTGGCTGGTGAAGGAGTCGCGGCGGGCCAGGAGCGCGGGCACGTCGACTCCTCCGCTCACCGCCTGCGCCGCGCCGGGGAGATCACGGGCGGCGCGGAGCGCCATCGGCGGCCGCAGCAGCGCCTTCGAGGGCATGCACGCCCAGTAGGAGCACTCGCCCCCGACGAGCTCGCTCTCGACGACGGCCGCGGTGAGGCCGCCCTGGACCGCGCGGTCCGCGAGGTTCTCGCCCACCGGCCCTGCTCCGATGACGATGACGTCGAACTCGTCCGTCGTGCTGCTCATGCTGTCTCCCTGGGGTTCTCGGAGGCGTCGAGCCCCGTCGTCGGTGGGTGCCCGGCGCTCAATGCGCCGGCACGATCTCGGCCCGCCAGCCGTCGTAGCGGCCGCCGTGGCTCTCGACCGCCTCGATCACCTGGCGGAGGAACGCGGTGGTCGACTCCGCGTCGACCGCGGCGTGGTGGCTCGCGACGAGGACCTGCCTCAGCCTCAGCCGCGAGATCGCGATCTGGAAGCCGGAGGCCACGAGGACGCGCCCGGCGCGCCGTGCGGTGCTGCGGCGGGAGAAGACGGCGAAGTGGTCGACCTCGCGCAACTCCCACACCTGGTCGCCGTAGCGGAGCCGGATCTCGAGCTGCTGCGCGGCCCGCTCCTGCTGCGCCTCGAGGGAGGAGCCGCCGGGCGCCGTGACGGTGGTGCTCTCGTCGCTCATCGTCCGGTGAACTCCGCCGTCGTGCGCTGGAGGAAGGCCTCGGTGCCGATGCGCGCATCCTCGGACGCCGCGAGACGCGCGAGCGCCCCGGGGAGCGCGGCCGCGGCCTCGGCGTCGGACGCGGCGACCGCGAGCCGGGCACTGGCCAGGGCGGCCTGCACGGCGAGCGGCGCCTGCGCGGCGATCCGGGCGGCCAGAGCCCAGGCCGCCTCGGCGACCGCCCCGTCGGGGACGACCTGCTGCACGAGGCCGATGCGGTGGGCCTCCTCGGCGTCGAAGAGGTCGCCGGTGAGGATCCAGCGCATCGCGTCGCCCCAGCCGACGGCGCGGGGGAAGCGCAGCGTCGCTCCGCCGAAGGGCAGGATGCCGCGGGCGACCTCGATCTGGCCGAAGCGGGTGGACCGCTCGGCGAGGACGACATCGCTCGCGAGCGCGAGCTCGATGCCGAGCGTGAGGCAGGTGCCCTGGAGGCCGATGACCACCGGCTTGCTCACGGGGCGGGTGCGCAGGCCCCAGGGGTCGAGACCGCCCTCGGGCACGAAGTCGAGGCCGTCGGAGCCCAGGCGGGGCCCGATGTCGGCGAGGTCGAGCCCGGCCGTGAAGTGCCCGCCCTCGGCGAGGACGACGCCGGCGCGCAGCTCCGGGTCGCGGTCGAGCTCGCCGTACGCGGACGCCAGCTCCGCGAGCAGCCGAAGATCGGCGGCGTTGCGCTTCTCGGGCCGGTCCAGCACGATCGCGAGCACGGTCCCGCGCCGCTCGGTGCGCACGCGCGGTCTCTCGTCGCTCATCGTTCCTCCGCTCGGTCGCGTCCGACCATCTTGCCGGGTGCCGCCGACACGCGCTCGGGCTTGCGCGCCGATGGCAGGGCTCTCTCAGGCCCCGCGGGACAGAGCGCCGAGGAGGCGGAGGATCGTGGGCAGGTCGTCCTCGGCCGCCGTCGGCGACGACGGGGCGAACGAGGTGACGCCGGCGCCCGCGAGCGGGAAGCGGGACCGGAGGGCGTCGAGGCTCGCGACGAGGCGCGAGGCGGGCACGCCGAAGGGCACGGGGTCGAACAGCCCGGCGAGGTCGGCGGGGTCGAGCACGTCCAGGTCGAGGTGCACGTAGACGGAGGCGGCACCGGTCGCCTCGACCGCCGCGACAAGCGACTCCGGGTCGAGGGCGTCCGCGGTCAGCACCGCGGCCCCCCGCTCGACCAGCGGCTCGAGCTCGCCGTCGTCGGCGGAGCGGACACCGGCGAGGACGACGCGCTCGTCGGCCACCCGCTCCTCGGCGCCCGCGCTCAGGAGGCCGACGCCGCGGCCCAGCGCGGCCGAGAGGACCATGCCGCAGAAGGCGCCGCTGGGGGAGGACTCGGGAGTGTGCGCGTCCGGGTGGGCGTCGAGCCAGACCAGCGCGACCGGGCCCGGTGCCGAGCGGACGGCGTGCCCGATCGCCGCGAACTCGACGCCGCAGTCGCCGCCGATCGTGATCACGGGATCGGTCCGGCCCGAGAGGGCCTCGCGCACCCGCTCGGCGACGGTGGCGACCGAGGCGTAGCGGCGGATGCCGGTGTCCTGGGCGTCGCCCGCCTCGGCGGGGATGTCGAGGGTCGTGGTGGCGGAGGAGGGCAGATCGCCCCGGATCGCCTCGGCTCCGTCGACGAGGCGCATCGCGCGCGTCGACGCCGAGCCCTGCCACTGGGGGACGACGAGGAAGGAGGCCATGTCCCTCACTATGGCACGCGCGCCGCTGCCGGGTGCCTGCGTCCTCAGGCCGCGGGCAGGCCTCCGGGGACGGCCGCGGGGCGGAGCGACGGGGGCGCGCCGTCGAGGTCGACCAGGGCCTCGTCGAGTGCGGAGCGGGCGCGGTCGGCGGCGGCGCGGGCCTCGTCCAGAGCGCCGGCCGGATCGCCTGCCGCACGGCGCACCGCGGTGTCCAGCTGCCCGAGCGTCTCCTCCGCGAGGATCCGGGGTGCCGCGGTGATGCGCTCGCCGTGCACGGCGGCCAGGAGCAGCACCGACTCGGCACCGAGCCGGGCCGCGGTGCGCGCCGCCTCGAACAGGAGGAGCTGGCGCTCGGCCTGGGCTCGCGGCTCGCGGTACCCGGAGACGACGGCGTCCAGAGCGGAGTCGGCGTCGAGCAGCAGGACCAGCAGCGCGGCCGGATCGTGGCGGGCGCCGGCCGACCGGGCGTCGTCGGCGTCGAGGAGGAGCGACCGTGCCGCGGCGCACGCGACGGCCACGTCGGCGGCGGAGGCGAGTTGCGCCGAGGTGCGCAGGTCCGAGAGGGTGGCGGCCCGCTCCAGGTCGTCCCGCACGGAGCGCTCGACGCCGCTCAGCTGCACCTCGGCGCGGGTCACGAGCCCGACCAGCGAGTCGACCGCGTCGAGCAGGGCGTCGGGATCGGGGGAGCCGCCGGCGGCGACGTGCTCGACGGCCTCGCGCAGCGGTCGGACCCGGCGCTCGGGAGTGGTCCCGGCGAGGACGGAGACCTCGGAGCGCGCCTGCTGCACGCGCTCCGGGAGGGACGGGCTCGGCGAGGTCACTCCGTGATCGTACGGCCGGAGTGTGACACCGCGTGACACGGCGGTTCGACCGGCGGCGGCGGCGTGCCCAGGATGGAGTCATGACCCGCTCACTCGCCATCGTCGAGGTCGCCCGCGTGCGACCGGGCCGCGAGGAGTACCACGCCTACGTGCAGATCCTGAACGGCCGCATCCTCGCCCTCGCGCACGAGCGCGGCTGGCGGGCGGAGCGCTTCGCCGCCGAGGAGCTGGGCACGGAGGAGCTGCTGGCGCGCACGGCGGGGGCGGACGCCCTCGTCCTCGCGGGCGGCGAGGACATCGCTCCCGAGCAGTACGGCGCCGACCGCGGCTACCCGGCCGAGGGCCCCCACGCGGAGCGCGCCGACGCCGCCCAGATCGCGCTGGTGCACCGGGCGCTCGCCCGCCGGACCCCGCTGCTGGGCATCTGCCGCGGCCTGCAGATCGTCAACGTCGCGCTCGGCGGCACGCTGGTTCAGGACCTGGGTCCGGAGGCGGAGCACGTCAACGCGGCGGCCCCCGCTCACCAGCGCATGCACCGGCACGAGGTCGGGCTCGCGGCGGGCTCCGTGCTCGGCGGGCTCTTCGGGTCCGAGGCGCTCGCGGTGCAGAGCGCGCACCACCAGGCGGTCGACCTGCTCGCTCCGGGGCTGCGGGTCGTCGCCCGGGCGGAGGACGGCGTGATCGAGGCCGTCGAGCACGTCGCGGCCCCCCTCGTGGGCGTGCAGTGGCACCCCGAGGACCCGGACGCTCCCGCCGGTCAGCTGGCGACGCTGCTCGACGGGCTGGCGCTCGCCGCCGCCCGCGGGGAGTTCGCGCTGCCCCTCGCCGCCTGAGCGGCCGGGGCTCCCCGCGGGCGACCGGGCTCAGCGGGCCAGTCGGGCCATCCACGCCTCGATGTCGTCGGCCGAGCGCGGGATGCCGGCCGAGAGGTTCTCGGCGCCGTCGGCGGTGACGAGCACGTCGTCCTCGATCCGGACGCCGATGCCGCGCAGCTCCTCCGGGACCGTGAGGTCGTCGGGCTGGAAGTAGAGGCCGGGCTCGATCGTGAAGACCATGCCCTCCTCGACCAGTCCGTCGAGGTACATCTCGCGCCGTGCCCGGGCGCAGTCGTGCACGTCGAGCCCGAGGTGGTGGCTGGTGCCGTGGACCATGTAGCGGCGGTGCTGCTGGTTGTCGGCCTCGAGCGCCTCCTCGGCGCTGACCGGCAGCAGGCCCCACTCGGCGGTGCGCCGCGCGATGACGGCCATCGCCGCGGCGTGAACCTCGCGGAAGCGGATGCCGGGTCGGACGATCGCGAACGCGGCGTCGGCCGCCTCCCGCACCGTCTCGTGAACCTGGCGCTGGGCGTCCGTGTAGCGGCCGTCCACCGGGAAGGTGCGCGTGATGTCGGCGGTGTAGTAGCTGTCCTGCTCGACGCCGGCGTCCAGCAGCACCAGCTGGCCGGGGCGCACCGGCCCGTCGTTGCGCGTCCAGTGCAGGATGCAGGCGTGGGGGCCCGCCGCGGCGATGGTGTCGTAGCCGACCGCGTTGCCGTCGGCGCGCGCGCGTCCGTTGAAGACGCCCTCGATCAGGCGCTCGCCCTTCTCGTGGGCGATGATGCGCGGCAGGTCGGAGAGGACGTCCTCGAAGCCGCGGCCCGTCGCGTCGACGGCGGCGCGCAGCTCGGCGATCTCGTAGGCGTCCTTGACCAGGCGGAGCTCGGCGATGTCGCGCTCGAGCGCCGCGTCGCGGTCCGCCCGCTCGTCGGCCTCGACCGCGTCGAGACGGCCGGTCACCGCCGGGTCGGCCTCGCGCAGCACGGCGAGGGGGACGCCGTCGTGCGCGTCGAGGACCGCGTCGAGCTCGGCGATCCCGCGGGTGGCGAGGCCGAGATCGCTCGCGACCTGCGCGAGCGACGGACGCGGCCCGATCCA
The DNA here is from genome assembly GCF_002932775.1 of Rathayibacter sp. AY1B8. NCBI lineage: Bacteria > Bacillati > Actinomycetota > Actinomycetes > Micrococcales > Microbacteriaceae > Rathayibacter > Rathayibacter sp. AY1B8. The sequence continues at coordinate 20,330 of NZ_PSWJ01000040.1, forward strand.
GAACTCGCCGATCTCGGGGTTGGCGTAGAACTCGTCGGAGTCGCGGCCCGCGCGCTCGCGGAAGTAGAGCGTCGCGCTGTGGCCGGACCCGGCGGGCTCGAGGACGAGCACCGCGCCGGGCTCGGAGTCGGAGCCCCAGCCGGTGAGCCAGGTGAAGGCCGAGTGCGCACGGAACGGGTAGTCGGTGTCGTTCGCGCGCTGCTTGGGGCGGCCCGCCGGGACGACGATGCGCACGCCGGTGTGCAGCGCGGAGAGGCGCTCGCGGCGGGAGGCGGCGAAGGACGCCTGCTCGCGCGGAGCAGGCAGCGGCTCCTCCCGCTCGGCCCAGCCGGACGCGATGAAGTCGCGGAAGCGGTCGGAGGCGGGGGTCGTCGAGCAGGCCCGCCGTGATGTACGCCGAGAGCAGCGTCTCGTGGAGGTCCGCAC
>NZ_PSWJ01000041.1:0-8564 GCF_002932775.1 Rathayibacter sp. AY1B8
GCCTACGCGGCCGCACCGGCGCCCGTCGTCCCGCGCACGCTGAGCCTCGTCGGAGCCGGGGCCGGGACGGGTGCTGTCGTCGCTCATGGCGCGAGTCTAGCCAGCACCCGGGCGGCGGCGGAGGGGTTCCGTCCGCTCACGCGGGCAGGTACCCGCCGTCGCGCAGGTCGCCGACGAAGGCCGTCCAGGCGAGGTAGGCGATCACCGCGAGGACGATCGCGAGGTAGCCCAGCACGAAACCGGCGACCGCGAGACCGCGTCCGCGCTGTCCGGAGCGTCGGGCCTGGGCGAAGCCGATGTGGCCGAGGACGATGGCGGCGGGCGCCAGCCCCAGCAGTCCGCACACCAGAGCCGCGACCGCGAGCGGATTCATCGGCGGGCGGCGGGGCGGGAGACCGGGGTAGGGATCGGCGGAGGCCGTCGGCGGCGGGTAGGCCGCCGACGGCTCGCCGAGCGGAGGGGCGAACGGCGCGGGTGCCGGTCCGGTCTGCGGTCCGGGCGCGGTGTCGTCGGTCACGGTGTCCTCCTGGTGGTGCGGGCGCCCCCGAGCCTCGGAGGCGTGTCGATCAGTACCCGGTCGAGGGCATGGTCGCCGCGATCGAGAAGAGCGCGACGAACGAGATGATGGTGATGATGATCGCGACGAAGCCGATGATGACGGCGGCGAGGGCTAGGCCGCGGCCCTTCTCCCCCGTGCGCTTGATCTGCGACAGGGCGATGAAGCCCAGCACGATGCCCACGATGGAGACGAAGAACGAGGCGATGAAGCCGATGATCGCCAGGATGTTGTAGCGGTCGGACGCGGGCGTGTACGGAGTGGTCATGGAATCCCCCAGGGTCAGGAACGAGCGGATGCGGCCAAGAGTGGCAGTGGCACGATCCGCCTGTCAAAAAGCTGGACGGCGCTTGCGCGGCCCGGCCGCCGCCCGGTAGAGGCCTCAGCGGACTTGGATCTCGGTGACCGGGAGGGTCGAGTCGGCCCCGAAGCCGAGCCCCGACGGCGGATGCCCCGCCTCGATCAGCTGCGCCGCCAGTGCGGCGATCATCGCGCCGTTGTCGGTGCAGAGCGAGAGCGCCGGGATCCGCAGGGTCACTCCCGCGGCCGCGCACCGCTCCTCCGCCAGAGCGCGCACCCGGGCGTTGGCGACCACGCCGCCCCCGAGCAGGAGGCGCGGCACGCCCCGGTCGCGGCAGGCGGCGAGCGCCTTCGTGAGCAGGACGTCGGCGACCGCCTCGCGGAAGCTCGCCGCGACGTCGGCCACGGGCACCTCCTCCCCCGCGTCCTGGCGCTTCTCGACCCAGCGGGCGACCGCGGTCTTCAGCCCTGAGAACGAGAAGTCGTAGCGGTGGCGCTCGAGGTCCTTCGGCAGGCTGAGCCCGCGGGGGAAGCGGATCGCCTTCGGGTCCCCGTCCGCCGCCACCCGGTCGATCTGCGGTCCGCCGGGATAGGGCAGGCCCAGGACGCGCGCCACCTTGTCGAAGGCCTCGCCGGCGGCGTCGTCGATGGTCTCGCCGAGCAGCTCGACGTCCGACACCAGATCGCGCACGTGCAGGAGCGAGGTGTGCCCGCCCGAGACCAGCAGCGCGATCGTCGGCACCTCGACGGGGCTGCCCTCGCTGCCGTCGGCCCGGAGGACGTCGGCTCCCACATGTCCGACGAGGTGGTTCACGGCGTAGAGCGGCAGGCCGAGCGAGACGGCGAGCGCCTTCGCCGCTCCGACGCCGACCATGAGTGCGCCCGAGAGCCCCGGTCCGCTGGTGACCGCGATCGCGTCCAGGTCGCCGAGCGCGACACCGGCCTCGGAGAGCGCCGCGTGCAGGGCGGGCTCGAGCGCCTCCAGGTGCGCCCGGGCGGCCACCTCGGGCACGACGCCGCCGTAGCGGGCGTGCTCCTCCATCGAGGAGGCGATGGTGTTCGAGAGCAGCGTCGTGCCGCGGACGATGCCGATCCCCGTCTCGTCGCAGCTGGTCTCGATGCCGAGGACGAGGGGTCCGGTGCTCACGGGGTCTCCTGGGTCGGGGTCGGCGGCCGGCGCATCACGATCGCGTCCACTCCGTCGGGCTGGTAGTAGGCGGGGCGGACGCCGATCTCCTCGAAGCCCTCCGAGCGGTAGAGGGTCTGCGCGGCGGGGTTGTCGGCGCGGACCTCGAGGAAGACCTCGCGGGCGCCTCGCTCGCGGGCCGCCTCGAGGAGCGCGCGCAGCAGTCGGCGGCCGAGGCCGGTGCGGCGGACCCGGGCGACGACCGCGATCGTCTGCACGTCGCCCTCGTGAGCGCCGACGGGGCAGAGGAGCCCGGCGTAGCCGACCACCTCGCCGTCCTGCTCGGCGACCAGGTACCGGGTGTGACGGCTCCGGATCTCCTCCGCCATCATCCCGCGCGACCAGGCGTCGCCGACGAACTCGGACTGCTCGATCGCCATGACGGCGTCGAGGTCGTCCGGCTGCGCGTCGCGGAGCGCGGCCTCGCTCATGCTGTCACCCGCTTGGGGCCGGCCGACAGCGTGACGTCGGGCGAGCGGAGGTAGAGGGGCTCGTCCGCGGCACCGGGCCGACCGGCCGCGCGCAGGCGGGCTGCCACGACTCCGAGCTCGCCGGCGGAGACCGACTCGGCCTCCAGGCGTGGGAGCTCCGGATGCGGGAGGGCCGGCGGCTTGTCCAGGCCCGGGCCGGCGAGGCGGACGGGGAGTCCCTGGTCGTCGAGCCCGTCGTAGGCGCTCCAGTACAGCTCGCGGCGGCGGGCGTCGGTGACGACGAGGAAGCCCGCGGCGCGCCCGTGCCGCAGCGCGGCGAGCGCGATCGCGTCGTGCGAGACCACGGGGAGGGTGGGGACGCCGCGGCCGAGCGCGAAGGCCCGGGCGGCGGCGATCCCGACCCGGAGGCCGGTGAAGGGGCCGGGGCCCATGCCCACGGCGACCGCCTCGATGCCCCCGGGAGCCACGTCGGCCGCCTCGAGCGCCTCCTGGATCAGCCGGCCGACCACCTCCGCGTGGCGCATGGTGTCGGTCTCGGTGCGCTCCGAGCGCACGGCGCCCGAGGAGTCGACGACGGCGACGGAGGTTCCGGAGGAGGTGTCGATCGCGAGGAGCACGCGTCCAGGGTACCCGCGGGCTCAGCTCCAGCCGGTGCCGCGGAAGCGGACGGTCCGCGGCTCGATCGGCTCCTCGCCCTCCTCGGCGTCGGAGCCGGCGGTCGGCCGCTCGATGACCACGTCGAGCCAGGACTCCGCGACGCCGTCCAGCATCCCGGCCCCCCACTCCACGACGATCACAGAGCGCGCCGGATCGAGGTCGAGGTCGTCGAGCTCGACCGGCGAGCCCACGCGGTAGGCGTCGACGTGTACGAGCGGCGGCCCGTCGTGCAGCGGCGGATGCGTCCGCGCGATCACGAAGGTGGGGCTCGTCACGGGACCCCGCACGTCGAGGCCCTCGCCGAGCCCGCGCGTGAAGGTCGTCTTGCCCGCGCCGAGCGGCCCGGTCAGCACCAGCAGGTCGCCGGCACGCAGCACTCGGCCGAGCTCGCGGCCGAGCTCCGCCATGGCCTCCGGATCGGCGACCTCGACGACGCGGTCCGCGAACCAGGAGCGCTCAGGCACGGCCGTCCGCCGCGCTCAGCAGCCGCCGCTGGACCCGCGGCCCGAGCCGGGTGACCAGCTCGTAGTTGATGGTGCCGCACCACCGCGCCCACTCGTCGACCGAGGGGACGCCGGTCGTCGGGTCGCCCCAGAGCGTCACCGGGTCGCCCGTCGCGACGCTCGCATCCCCCACGTCGACGACGAACTGATCCATCGCGACCCGCCCGGCGATCCGGTGGCGGCGGCCGCCGATCGAGACCTCCGCGACGCCGGAGGCGCTCCGCGGGATGCCGTCCGCGTAGCCGAACGGCACGAGCGCGAGGGCCGTCCCGCCCTCGGCCCGCCAGGTGTAGTCGTAGCTCACGCCGGTCCCGTGGGGCACCCGGCGGACGCCGGCGACGCGGCCCTGCAGCGTCATCGCCGGGACGAGCCCGAGCTGGAGCGAGGTCTCGTCCTCGAACGGCGAGAGTCCGTAGAGGGCGATGCCGCTGCGCACCATGTCGAGGCGTGTCTCCGGGAGGCGCAGCGCCGCCGCCGTCGCCGCGAGGTGCAGGACCGGCACCTGCACCCCGTGCGCGGCCAGCACGGCCTCGGCGCGGCGGAGGAGCGCGAGCTGGGCGAGGTCGTCCTCGCGCGAGGTGTTGGACAGGTGCGAGAAGAGCCCGGTGAGGTGGACGGTGCCGCGAGCGCTGTGACGGGCGAGCGACTCCGCCAGGTGCGGCCACTCCTCCTCCGCGGCGCCGTTGCGGCTGAGGCCCGTGTCGACCTTGAGCTGCACGGCGGCGCGCACACCGCGGTCCTCCGCCGACTGCGCGAGCGTGTCGATCTGGTCGACGGAGGAGACGGCGACGTCGATCGAGTGCTCGAGCGCCGCGTCGAAGTCCTCGCCGGGGTCGTGCAGCCAGCAGAGGATCGGAGCGACGACGCCTGCCTCGCGCAGGGCCACGGCCTCCCGCAGCTCCGCGGTGCCGAGGGCGTCCGCGCCGCCGTCGAGCGCCGCCTGCGCCGCAGCCAGGGCGCCGTGCCCGTACCCGTTGGCCTTGACGACGGCCATCAGCCGTCGGGCACCGGTGAGCTCGCGTAGACGCGCGGCGTTCGCCGCCATCGCGTCGACGTCGATCACCGCCTCGCGGTACGACGCAGGGACGCTCACGACTCGGCCACCACGAACGCGCAGGCCACGCCCGCGTCATGCGTCATCGAGAGGTGCACGCGCGTGATCCCCCGCGCCTCCGCGGCCGCCCGGGCCGGGCCGTGCAGCGCGAAGGACGGATTCCCGTACTCGTCCCGCTCGACGACCATGTCGTGCCACCCGGCGCCCACGGAGTCGCCGAGCGCCTTGATCAGCGCCTCCTTGGCGGCGAAGCGGCCCGCCAGTGAGGCGACGGGGAGCGAGCGTTCGCTCTCGGCGAACAGCCGGTCGCGGAGCCGGGGCGTGCGCGTCAGCGAGCGCTCGAAGCGCGCGAGGTCCACGACGTCCACCCCGATCCCCACGATCACGGCTCGATCACTCGACCGTGACCGACTTGGCGAGGTTGCGCGGCTGGTCGACGTCGAGGCCCTTGGCGGCGGCGAGCTCCATCGCGAACATCTGCAGCGGGGTGACGGCGAGCAGCGGCTCGAACAGCGGGTCGGCGAGCGGGATCGGAACGACCTCGTCGGCGATCTGGATCGCGGCCGTGTCGCCCTGCTCCGCGATCGCGATGACGCGGGCGCCGCGGGCCTTGATCTCCTGGATGTTCGAGATCACCTTGCGCTGCAGCTCGTACGACTCGCTCGGGCTCGGCACGATCACGAACACGACCTGGCCCGGCTCGATCAGCGCGATCGGGCCGTGCTTGAGCTCGCCCGCCGCGAAGCCCTCGGCGTGGATGTAGGCGAGCTCCTTGAGCTTCAGCGCGCCCTCGAGCGCCACCGGGTAGCCGACGTGGCGGCCGAGGAACAGCACCGCGCGGGTGTCGGCCATCCAACCGGCCAGCTGGGCGATGTCGTCGGAGGCGTCGAGCACGCGGGAGAGCTTCTCCGGGATCGCGGCGAGCTGGGCCGCCTGCGAGGCGACGAGCTCGGTGGAGGCGGCTCCGCGCACCGCGGCCAGGTGCAGCCCGAAGAGGTAGAGCGCCGCGATCTGGGCGACGAAGGCCTTGGTCGAGGCGACCGCCACCTCCGGTCCCGCGTGCGTGTAGAGCACGGCGTCCGACTCGCGCGGGATCGTCGCGCCCTGGGTGTTGCAGACCGAGAGCGTCTTGGCGCCGTGCTCGCGGGCGTACTTGACCGCCATCAGCGTGTCCATCGTCTCGCCGGACTGGCTGATCGAGACGACGAGGGTGCGCGGGGTGAGCACCGGGTCGCGGTAGCGGAACTCGTGGCTGAGCTCGACCTCGACGGGGACGCGCGCCCATTTCTCGATCGCGTACTTGGCGACCATGCCCGAGTAGGCGGCCGTGCCGCAGGCGATGATCGTGATGCGGTCGATCTCCGTCAGCACCGGACCGAGCGCGTCGAGCTCGGGCAGCGTGATCGCGCCCTCGTGGATGCGGCCGCGGAGCGTGTTGGCGACGGCCTCGGGGCCCTCGGTGATCTCCTTGGCCATGAAGCTCGACCAGCCGCCCTTCTCGGACGCCGACGCGTCCCAGGCGATCTCGAACGGCTCGGTCTCGACGGGGTTGCCGAAGAAGTCGGTCACCGTGACGAGCTCCGGGGTGATCGTGACGATCTGGTCCTGGCCGATGGCGACCGCGCGGCGGGTGAACTCGACGAACGCCGCGACGTCGGAGCCGAGGAAGTTCTCCCCGTCGCCCAGGCCGATCACGAGCGGCGAGTTGCGGCGCGCGCCGACGACCACGCCGGGCTGGTCCTGGTGCAGGGCGAGCAGGGTGAACGCGCCCTCGAGGTGCGCGACGACGGCCTGGAAGGCGAGCACGAGGTCGCCGGTGCGGCGGTACTCGCGGGCGATCAGGTGCGCGGCGACCTCGGTGTCGGTCTCGCTCTCGAAGACGGCGCCCTCGGCGAGCAGCTGCTCCTTGAGCGGCTGGAAGTTCTCGATGATGCCGTTGTGGATGACGGCGAGCCTGCCCTCGTCCGCGAGGTGGGGGTGGGCGTTGCGGTCGGTCGGGCCGCCGTGCGTCGCCCAGCGGGTGTGGCCGATGCCCGTGGTGCCCTCGGCCAGCGGGTGCGCCTCGAGGTCGTCGACCAGGACGCTGAGCTTGCCCGAGCGCTTGCGGCTGTCGAGCTGCCCGTCGGCGTCGATCACGGCCACGCCGGCCGAGTCGTAGCCGCGGTACTCCAGACGCTTCAGGCCCCCGAGCAGCACGGCCAGGCTGTCGCGCTCACCGACGTATCCAACGATTCCACACATGCGCTCGATTCTAAGCGGCGCGGAGGCGCCTCCCGCGGCGTCGGGCACCCGGCGGGGCGGACGCTAGGATCGGTCCCCATGCCGTCGTCTCCTCGCGATCCCGCGCGCGACGCGCACCCCTCCCCCTTCGTCGAGATCGTCCGCTCCGACTGGGCCGAGCTCGCCCGCACCACGGAGCTGCCGCTGTCGGAGACCGAGGTCGTGCAGCTGCGGGGGCTGGGCGACCGGCTGAGCCTCACCGAGGTCGCGGAGGTCTACCTGCCGCTCTCGCGCCTGCTGAGCCTGTACGCCGGTGGCGCGCGGCACCTGCACCGCGCGACGAGCACGTTCCTCGGGGAGCGCGCGCAGCCGACTCCGTTCGTGATCGGCGTCGCGGGGTCGGTCGCGGTGGGCAAGTCGACGATCGCGCGCCTGCTGCGGGAGCTGCTCGCCCGCTGGGAGGACACGCCCCGCGTCGAGCTGGTGACCACCGACGGCTTCCTGCTGCCCAACCGCGAGCTGGAGCGTCGCGGTCTGATGAGCCGCAAGGGCTTCCCCGAGTCGTACGACCGGCGGGCGCTGCTGCGCTTCGTCTCGGAGGTGAAGGGCGGGGCCGCGGAGGTGCGCGCGCCGTTCTACTCGCACCTCTCCTACGACATCGTCCCCGACGCCGAGATCGTCGTGCGGCGGCCGGACGTGCTGATCGTCGAGGGCCTGAACGTGCTGCAGCCGCCGGTGCCCGGTCACGGCCTGGCGGTGAGCGACCTGTTCGACTTCACCGTCTACGTCGACGCCCGGACCAGCGACATCGCGCGCTGGTACGAGGAGCGCTTCCTCACCCTGCAGCAGGGCGCGTTCGCGAATCCGAACTCCTACTTCCACCGATACGCGGCGCTCAGCCCGGATGAGGCCCGAGAGCGCGCGCGGAGCATCTGGGCCGCGATCAACGAGCCGAACCTGCTGCAGAACGTGCGCCCCACCCGCTCCCGCGCGAGCCTGGTCCTCCGCAAGCAGGCCGACCACACCGTCTCCTCGGTCCTCCTCCGCAAGATCTGACTGCGCCCCCGGTCGTTGTTCGCCGCCGCGCGCACCGCGCAGCCACCGACCTCGAACCCCTTCACCGCACGATCGGCGCAGGCTCGCCACCGCCCACGAGCCGTCAGCGTGAATCGCGTGCCAAGCGATTCTCGCGCGGCGGCCGCAACCCGCTCCACCCAACAAGCCGACCGCGAGGGGCCGCGCAGGGAGCGGCCCCGCAACGAACACCGCCGCGTGCCCAGCGATTCCCGCGCGGCGAACGCACCCCGCTCCACCCATCGCGACCACCTCTCCAGGCCGACCGCGAGGAGCCGCGCAGGGAGCGGCCCAACCCACGAGCCGTCGTGGGAATCGCGTGCCAAGCGATTCACCCGCGGCGAACGCGCCCCGCTCCACCCATCGCAACCACCTCGCGAAGCCGACCGCGAGGGGCCGCGCAGGGAGCGGCCCCGCAACGAACACCGCCGCGTGCCCAGCGATTCCCGCGCGGCGAACGCACCCCGCTCCACCCATCGCGACCACCTCTCCAGGCCGACCGCGAGGAGCCGCGCAGGGAGCGGCCCAACCCACGAGCCGTCGTGGGAATCGCGTGCCAAGCGATTCACCCGCGGCGAACGCA
>NZ_PSWJ01000041.1:8573-20642 GCF_002932775.1 Rathayibacter sp. AY1B8
CACCTCTCCAGGCCGACCGCGAGGAGCCGCGCAGGGAGCGGCCCAACCCACGAGCCGTCGTGGGAATCGCGTGCCAAGCGATTCACCCGCGGCGAACGCACCCCGCTCCACCCATCGCGACCACCTCCCCAAGCCGACCGCGAGGAGCCGCGCAGGGAGCGGCTCCTTAAGAACGCAGCCGCTCGAGCACGACCGCGGCGAGCGATTCGGCGAGGCGGTCGGCCGTCTCCTGCGTCTTCGCCTCGACCATGACGCGCACCATCGGCTCCGTGCCGGAGGGGCGCAGGAGCACGCGGCCGTCGCTGCCGAGCTCGGCGGTGGCGTCGGCGACGGCGGAGGCGATGACCTCGTCGTCGCGGACGCCCTCGCGGTCGACGCCGCGCACGTTGAGGAGGGTCTGCGGGAAGACGGACATGACGGCGGCCAGGTCGGCGATCGTGCGTCCGGTCCGGGCCATCTCGGCCGCGAGCTGGAGGCCGGTGAGCACGCCGTCGCCGGTGGTGGCGTAGCGGCTCATGATGACGTGGCCGGACTGCTCCCCGCCGAGCGAGTAGCCGCCGTCGTTCATCGCCTCGAGGACGTAGCGGTCGCCGACCGCGGTCTCGATGACGCGGATGCCGGCGTCGCGCATGGCGAGCTTGAGGCCGAGGTTGCTCATGACGGTGGCCACGAGGACGTCGTCGCGGAGGGCGTCGCGGCGGGCCATGGCTGTCGCGAGGATCGCCATGATCTGGTCGCCGTCGACGATGCGGCCCTCGGCGTCCACCGCGAGGCAGCGGTCGGCGTCGCCGTCGTGGGCGATGCCGATGTCGGCGCCGGCCGCGCGGACGGCGTCGGCGACGTTGTCGAGGTGGGTGGAGCCGACTCCGTCGTTGATGTTGAGGCCGTCGGGGTCGTTGCCGATGACGGTGACGGTCGCTCCGGCGTCGGTGAACACCTGGGGCGAGATGCCGGCGGCGGCGCCGTGCGCGCAGTCGATGACCACGTGCAGGCCGTCGAGACGGGTGCCCTCGAGGGATCCGAGCAGGTGGAGGACGTAGCGGTCCTCCGCGTCGGAGAAGCGGGTGATGCGGCCGACGTCGGCTCCTGTCGGCGTGAGCGGGGGGACTCCGAGGGCCGCTTCGATGCGGTTCTCGAGCTCGTCCGGGAGCTTGCGTCCGCCGGCGGCGAAGAACTTGATGCCGTTGTCGGCGGCGGGGTTGTGCGAGGCCGAGATCATCACGCCGAAGTCGGCGTTCTCGTCGGCGATGAGGTAGGCGGTGGCGGGCGTCGGGATGACGCCGGCGTCGAGCACGTCGACTCCCGCGCTCGCGAGACCCGCCGCGACCGCGGCTCCGATGAACTGACCGGAGATGCGGGGGTCGCGGGCGAGCACGGCGACGGGCCGACGGCCCTCGGCCCGGGCGGCCGCTCCGAGTACACGGGCGGCCGCCTGGGCGAGGCCGAGAGCCAGGTCGGCCGTGACCTCGCGATTAGCGAGGCCACGGACGCCGTCTGTTCCGAACAGGCGCGGCATGGTGCGCAGTCCCTTCTCGAGCTGCTGGTCGTGCGGCCGTCAGGCCGCGTCGACTAGCGCTTCGAGAACTGGGACGCCTTGCGGGCCTTCTTGAGACCGGCCTTCTTGCGCTCGATGACGCGGGCGTCGCGGGTCAGGAAGCCCGCCTTCTTCAGGATCGCGCGGTTGTTCTCGCGGTCGATCTCGTTGAGAGCACGGGCGATGGCGAGGCGCAGCGCGCCGGCCTGGCCGGAGGGGCCGCCGCCGGTGATCTTGGCGACCACGTCGTAGGAGCCGATCAGGTCGAGCACCTTGAAGGGGTCGGTGATCAACTGCTGGTGCAGCTTGTTGGGGAAGTACTCCGCGAACTCGCGGGCGTTGACGGTCATGCCGCCGTTGCCGGGGACGAGGCGCACGCGGGCGATGGCCTGCTTGCGTCGGCCCACGGCTGCGCCGGAGACGTTGAGGACGGCGCGGGGCGTCGTGGACGCCTCGGTGGCCGGGCTTTCGGTGGAGTAGCTCTCGGGAGCCACGTCGATCTGGTCTGCGATCTTCGCCACGGTGTAGGTGATCCTTTGTCTTCGAAGTCTGGGGTGTCGGGGAGGGCCGGAGCCTACTGGGCGACCTGGGTGAAGGCGTACGCCTGCGGCTGCTGGGCCGCGTGGGGGTGCTCGGATCCCGTGTAGACCTTCAGCTTGCGCAGCTGGGCGCGGCCGAGGGAGTTCTTGGGGAGCATGCCGCGGATGGCCTTCTCGACGGCGCGGACCGGGTTCTTCTCGAGGAGCTCGGCGTACGTGGTGGCCGAGAGGCCGCCCGGGTAGCCGGAGTGGCGGTAGGCCTTCTTCTGGAGGAGCTTCTGGCCGGTGAGGGCGACCTTCTCCGCGTTGACGATGATGACGAAGTCGCCCATGTCCATGTGCGGCGCGAAGGTGGCCTTGTGCTTGCCGCGCAGGAGCGCCGCGGCGTGGGTGGCGAGACGGCCGAGCACGACGTCGGACGCGTCGATGACGATCCAGTCGTGCTGGACGTCAGCCGGCTTCGGAGAAAAAGTGCGAGTCACGTGAGTGCTGCTTTCTGGTCGGAGTGAGGTGTTCGTGGATCCCGCTCCGTGGCCGTTCGACCCGCGAGGGGGCCGAACCGATCCGGTGGAGGGCTCAACTTCGGGCGCTCGGCACACGGCCGAAAACACCAAGGGTCGACATTACAGCAAAGCCCCCGTGCGGCCAAGCACGGATCGTGGCGGCAGGGGCTCCGGCGGCGGGAGGTGCGGCCCGGGCCGCCACGGGTCGCGGGGCGCGGTCGCGCGCCCTCGCCTCACTCCGAGTCCTCTGGGTCCGGCCCCTCGGTCCGCACGGTGCGCTTCGCCCGGGTGAGCAGGGCCCGCTCGGCGAGCGCGTCGTCCTCGGGGTAGTCGACCTCGCGGAGGATGAGGCCGCGGGCCGGCATCACCGCGAACGCGTTGGTCCGTCGGGCGGCGTCCCGGAGCAGCGGGACCGCCCCCGCCTCGAGCTTCCCGGCGCCGACCGCCACGCACGCCCCCACGAGGGCCCGCACCATGCTGTGGCAGAAGGCGTCCGCGCGCAGGTGGGCGTGCAGGACTCCGTCGGCGTCGCGCTCCCAGGTGAAGTCGAGCAGGCTCCGGATGGTGGTGGCCCCTGCGCGGGCACGGCAGAACGACGCGTAGTCGTGAAGGCCCAGGAGCGAGCGGGCCGCGGCCGTCATCGCGTCGAGGTCGAGGGAGTCGGTGATCCAGGTGGTGTACGTGCGGTCGAGCGGGTGGCGCATCGAGGAGGCGTCGGCCAGCCGGTACTCGTACCGCCGCCAGCGCGCCGAGAACCGCGCGTCGAACCCCTCCGGCGCCTCCGTCACCCGGTGCACCGAGACGTCGGTGTACTGCCCGAGGATCCCGCGGAGCCGCCGCTCCAGGATCGACGCGGGCGGGAACGGCTCCTCCCCCGGTCGGCGCCTGCCGCTGCTGATGCGGCCCCACTGCTCGGGGGTGAGGTCGACGTGGGCGACCTGGGCGCTGGCGTGCACGCCGACGTCGGTGCGCCCGGCGACCGTCACGGTCGGGTGCTGCTCGGAGCGCAGCACCAGGGCGAGCGACTCCTCGAGCACCCCCTGCACTGTGCGGAGGCCGGGCTGCTTGGCCCAGCCGGAGAAGTGCGAGCCGTCGTAGGCCAGGTCGAGGCGGACGCGGTGGAGCATCAGACGAGTCTAGAGCGCGCCGTGGTCGCGGCTCAGGCGACCGCGAGCGGGACGTCGACGGTCGCCAGGGCCGAGACCGCCCAGCCGACCAGCGTCGACTGCTCGCCGACCGAGGAGACGATCCGCGCCTCCCAGCCGCCTGCGAGCACGGCCAGCTCGGAGGGGGCGGAGGCGATGCCCTGCACCCAGTAGGCGGCCGTGCCCAGCGAGACCGGCACGGCGCCGAGCGCCTCGCCCGCACCGGTGAAGGTCTCGACGAGGGGCCCGCGGTGCAGCGTCAGCACGACGACCGGGTCGCCGCCGTCGACGGCGTAGGAGCACGTGTCTCCCGCGGCGGTGATCGACACGGTGCCCGCCGTCAGGCCGGCCTCCTGCTCGACGAGGGAGGCGGGGAGAGCGGTCGCGCAGTCCACACCCTCGCTCGACGGCACGGAGGACACGGTCGGTGCGGCCGACGGCACCGGGGTCGTGCTCGCGAGGCCCGCCGACTCCGGCACGTCGATCACCTCGCCGGAGGCGCAGCCGCTCACTCCGGCCGCGAGTGCCAGGGCGAGGAGCGCCGCAGCGGCCGAGGAGCGCAGTCGCACAGGAGTCCTCCGAGGATCGTCGGGGCGGACCCCGGGAGCGCCGGTCGTGACGCGGCCGCACCCGACGAGCGCAGCCGTGCCATCGTAAGCGACGATTCGCGCCACTCGGCCCCGTGGAACGACGAGAGCCCCCCGCCCCGGAGGGGACGGAGGGCTCTCGGCAGAGGGGGCGTGACTACTTGGTCGCGCCGGTCTCCTCGACAGGAGCGTCCTGCGCGGCGTCCTCGACGGGAGCGTCCTGCACGGGCGCCTCCTCGACGGGGGTCTCCTCGGCAGTGGTCTCCTCGGCGGGGGCCTCGTCCACCGGAGCGGACACGGGCGCCGTGGCGGTGCGCGACTTCTTCGCCTTGGGCGTGACGGGCTCGAGGACGAGCTCGATCACGGCCATGGGCGCGTTGTCTCCCTTGCGGGGGCCGATCTTGGTGATGCGGGTGTAGCCGCCCTCGCGCTCGGCGACGAGCGGAGCGATCTCGGTGAAGAGCTCGTGGACGACCGACTTGTCGCCGATCGTCGCGAGGACGCGACGGCGGGCGTGCAGGTCGCCGCGCTTGGCGAAGGTCACCAGGCGCTCGGCGAGCGGACGAAGGCGCTTGGCCTTGGTCTCGGTCGTCTTGATGCTCTTGTGCGTGAACAGGGCCGCGGCCAGGTTCGCCAGCAGGAGGCGCTCGTGTGCGGGTCCGCCTCCGAGGCGGGGGCCCTTGGTGGGCTTGGGCATGGGTTTACTCCAGTACTAAAGGGGTGTCAGCAGGTCGGACGCGAGGAGCCGGGGCTCCGGAGCGGAGGACCTAGATGCTCTCGTCGTCGTAGCTGTAGAAGTGGGCGCCGTCGAACCCGGGGACCGAGTCCTTGAGCGACAGGCCGAGCTCCGTCAGCTTCTCCTTGACCTCATCCACCGACTTCTGACCGAAGTTGCGGATGTTCATGAGCTGCGTCTCCGAGAGGGCGACGAGCTCATTGACGTTGTTGATGCCCTCGCGCTTGAGGCAGTTGTAGCTGCGCACCGAGAGGTCGAGGTCCTCGATGGGCATGGACAGCTCGGTCGAGAGGACCGCGTCGACCGGCGCGGGGCCGATCTCGATGCCCTCGGCCGCGTTGTTCAGCTCGCGGGCGAGACCGAACAGCTCGGTCAGCGTGCGTCCGGCGGAGGCGATGGCGTCGCGCGGCGAGATCGCGGCCTTCGTCTCCACGTCCACGACCAGGCGGTCGAAGTCGGTGCGCTCGCCGGCACGGGTGGCCTCGACGCGGTAGGTGACCTTCAGCACGGGCGAGTAGATCGAGTCGACCGGGATCTGGCCGGCCTCGGAGAACTCGCTGCGGTTCTGGGTCGCCGAGACGTAGCCGCGGCCGCGCTCGATCGTGAGCTCGAGCTCGAACTTCGCCTTGTCGTTCAGCGTGGCGATGACGAGCTCCGGGTTGTGGATCTCGACACCGGCCGGAGCCGAGATGTCCGCGGCGGTGACCTGGCCGGCTCCCTGCTTGCGCAGGTAGGCGGTGATCGGCTCGTCGTGCTCGGAGGAGACGACGAGTCCCTTGATGTTCAGGATGATCTCGGTGACGTCCTCGCGGACGCCCGGGACGGTCGTGAACTCGTGCAGGACTCCGTCGATCCGGATGCTGGTGACAGCGGCGCCGGGGATGGAGGACAGCAGGGTGCGACGCAGCGAGTTGCCGAGCGTGTAGCCGAAGCCGGGCTCGAGGGGCTCGATGACGAAGCGGGAACGGAACTCCGAGATGTTCTCCTCGGTGAGCGTCGGACGCTGTGCGATAAGCACTGATGATTCCTTTCGATCACGTGTCCGCTATATGACACGTGCGTTTGCGAGGTGTGGAGTTGTGAAAGAAATGCGCGATCCGCCGGCCGGCCGCACTCCCCGCCCGGAGGCGGTTCGCGCGGCCGGCCGACGGCTGCGAGTGCTGCTTAGACGCGACGACGCTTGGGCGGGCGGCAGCCGTTGTGCGCCTGCGGGGTGACGTCGTTGATCGAGCCGACCTCGAGGCCTGCGGCCTGGAGCGAGCGGATCGCGGTCTCACGACCCGAGCCGGGGCCCTTCACGAAGACGTCCACCTTCTTCATGCCGTGCTCCTGAGCCTGGCGCGCGGCCGACTCGGCGGCGAGCTGGGCGGCGAACGGCGTCGACTTGCGCGAGCCCTTGAAGCCGACTCCACCGGACGAGGCCCAGCTGATGACGGCCCCGGAGGGGTCGGTGATCGAGACGATGGTGTTGTTGAACGTCGACTTGATGTGGGCCTGGCCCACAGCGATGTTCTTCTTCTCCTTGCGGCGCGGCTTGCGCGCGGCCGACTTGGGGGTAGCCAATTCTGTATCTCCTCTAGGTCCGTGTCGCCCGCGTTACTTGCGGCCGGCCTTCTTCTTGCCGGCGACGGTGCGCTTGGGTCCCTTGCGGGTGCGCGCGTTCGTCTTGGTGCGCTGTCCACGGACCGGGAGGCCGCGACGGTGGCGGAGGCCCTCGTACGAGCCGATCTCGACCTTGCGGCGGATGTCGGCGGCGACCTCGCGGCGGAGGTCGCCCTCCACCTTGTAGTTGCCCTCGATGTAGTCGCGGAGCGAGACGAGCTGGTCGTCGCTGAGGTCCTTGACGCGGATGTTGCCGTCGATCCCGGTGTCGCTCAGGGTCTTGAGCGCGCGAGTGCGGCCGACACCGTAGATGTAGGTCAGTGCGACCTCCACGCGCTTCTCGCGCGGGATGTCTACTCCTGCCAGACGTGCCATTGTGGCTTCTCCTGTGAGTGAGTGGAGGTGTGAAGCAGCACCGGTGCCTCGGCCTCCGACCGAAGGTGTCCTCGCCGTCCACCC
Organism: Rathayibacter sp. AY1B8; assembly: GCF_002932775.1. NCBI lineage: Bacteria > Bacillati > Actinomycetota > Actinomycetes > Micrococcales > Microbacteriaceae > Rathayibacter > Rathayibacter sp. AY1B8. The sequence continues at coordinate 15,679 of NZ_PSWJ01000041.1, forward strand.
CGGGGTCGCCGGGGTGCTGCGCGATTTCTGGTGCTGCGGGTGTGTTCAGTTGTGCAGTGGGGGCGGCACGCCGCCCCTGCGCTCCCTCGCGGAAGCAGCGGGACTAGCCCTGGCGCTGCTTGTGGCGGGGGTTGCTGCTGCAGATGACCATCACGTTGCCGTGGCGGCGGATGATCTTGCAGTGGTCGCAGATGCGCTTGACGCTGGGGTTGACCTTCATTGTTCTTGTCCTTGTTTTCGCTGGCGTCGTGCTCCCGGCGGATGCCGGGGCCGTTCCTTACAGGACACGCACGTCGCGAACGTCAGCGGAGCGAACGTCTACTTGTAGCGGTAGACGATCCGGCCGCGGGTCAGGTCGTAGGGGCTCAGCTCCACGATCACCCGGTCCTCGGGGAGGATCCGGATGTAGTGCTGACGCATCTTGCCCGAGATATGGGCGAGAACTTTGTGTCCGTTGGTCAGCTCCACGCGGAACATCGCGTTGGGGAGCGCCTCGACAACCGCACCTTCGATTTCGATGACACCGTCTTTTTTGGCCATAGCCTCACTGTCGTTCGGAAGTAGTGTGTGTACTGGTCGTGCGAATGTTTCCGCGACGAGCCACCACCGGGCGAGAGCCCGGATCGGGGTTCGCGGGCATGCCGGAGCACGCGCAAAACACCAAGGGTCGATACTACGCGAATCGCGGCCGCTCCGCCACCTCGGGCGTGTCGCCCCCTCCTCCGTCTCCGCGCCCGACGCGCGCCCCCTGCCCGGCCCTGCGTCCGCCGCCGCCTAGGCTGGCTCCGTCGAGCCGGAGGGAGAGCACATGGCGCGCACGACGAGGTCTGCGACCGCGAGGCGGAGCTGGTACTCGCACCCGGTGGTGACGATCCTGGCGGCGATCGCGGTCATCGCCCTGGTGCAGACCTTCTTCGTGAAGGTGTACACGGTGCCGACCGGCTCGATGGAGAACACCCTCCAGGGCGGCGGATTCTTCGGCGACCGCATCCTGGTCGACCGCACCCTCGCCCTTCAGGGCGGGCCGGAGGAGGGCCAGATCGTCGTCTTCTCGCGCGACGCCGACTGGGGCGCGAGCGACGAGGCCGGCAGCCCCCTCTCCGAGATCGTGAAGACGTTCGGCGACGTCACCAGCATCGGCCCCTCCCACGAGGAGTTCCTCGTCAAGAGGCTGATCGCCGAGGGGGGCCACACCGTCTCCTGCTGCGATGCCGACGGGCACGTGCTGGTCGACGGGAAGCCGCTGGACGAGTCCTACGTGTTCGAGGACTTCCCCTTCACCCCCGGGACCCTCGACTGCACGACGAGCCCCGCGTCCCTCCGCTGCTTCGACGAGTACACCGTCCCCGAGGGATCCCTCTTCGTCCTGGGCGACCACCGGTCGAACTCCAACGACTCGCTCGGCGAGTGCCGCGGCGCCGGCGGGCCGATCGACACGTGCGTGAAGACCGTGCCGATCGACAGGGTCACCGGACGCGTCTTCGCCGTGGCCTGGCCGCTCACCCGCTGGCGGCTGTTCTAGCGCTCCACCCGAGCCGCCGCAGACGACGAGGTCCCCCGCCGGAAGCAGGGGACCTCGTCGTCGTTCGCCGCCGTGCGGCCACGGGACTAGCCGCGGACGACCGCCACGACCCGGTCGAAGAGCGGATGCTCGGCCGTGAGGCCGGTGACCTCCGCCACGAACTCCTCCGGGCTGAGCGCGGTCAGCTTCTCGTGGAGCTCCACGCTCTGGGGGTCCTCGGGCACGTCGAAGCGCAGCGCGGCGCCGATCGCGGCGAGCAGGCCCTCCGGCGTGCGCCCGCGCTCGGCGAGCTCGGCCGCCGGTCCGATGAAGCGCTCGTGCCGCGACAGCTTCCGCAGCGGCTGGCGTCCCACCCGGTCGACCGTGTCGGTCAGGTACGGGTTGGCGAAGCGCTTCAGCGTCTTCTCGAGGTAGGCCTGCTGCTCCTCGTCGCTGAAGCCGTGCTTGGCAACGATGAGCGCCTTGGTGTCCTCGAGCGCGGCCTTGACCGCGTCGTGCACCTCGGGCATCGCCAGCGCGTCGGAGAGCTTGTGCGCTCCGACCGCGAAGCCGGTGTAGGCGGCCGTCGCGTGGCCGGTGTTCACCGTGAAGAGCTTCCGCTCGATGAAGGGCTCGAGGTCGTCGACCCAGGTCGCGCCCGGGATCTCCGGCTCGGTGCCCTCGAACGGAGTGCGGTCGACGACCCACTCGAAGAAGCTCTCCACTGTCACGTCCAGGCCCTGGCCCGGGTCCTGGTTCGGGACGATGCGGTCCACCGCGGTGTCGGCGAAGACGGCGCGGGTGCGCAGGCGCTCCCACTCGTCCGCGCCGAGGTTCGCGGCGACCTCGGTCTGCAGGAGGCGCGTGGCGTTGATCGCGTTCTCGCAGGCCATGACCGCCAGCCGCGGCGCCGACTCGTCGCGGGCGGCGAGGCCCTTCGCGATCACGGGGGCGACGAAGCGCAGGATGTTCGGGCCGACGGCCGTGGTGACGATGTCGGCGGCGGCGATCTCGCGGACGAGCGCCTCCTCGTCGGCGGCCGAGTCGATCGCGCGGAAGCGGTCGACGACGTGCGTGGCCGCCTCCTCCCCCACCTCATGCACCTCGTAGCTGTCGGCGGCGGCGAGGCGGCCGATCAGCTCGGAGTTGACGTCGGCGAAGACGAGCTCGTAGCCGGCGCCGTGCAGGATCAGGCCGACGAAGCCGCGGCCGATGTTGCCGGCGCCGAAGTGGACGGCGGTGGGCATCAGGAGTTGACCTCGCCCAGCAGGCTGTAGAGCGACTGCGCGTCCGGGGCGTCGAGGAGCTTCTGCACCTCGTCCTCCTCCGAGAAGATGATCGCGATCTTGGAGAGGATCTCGAGGTGCTCGTTGTCGACGCCGGCGATGCCGACGACGAAGCGCACCTCGTTGCCGTCCCAGTCGATCGGCTGCGCATAGCGCACGAACGAGAGGGCGGAGGAGCGGATCTCGTCCTTCGCGTCGTTGGTGCCGTGCGGGATGGCGAGCAGGTTGCCCATGTAGGTCGAGACGGTCGCCTCGCGGGCGAGCATGGCCTCGTAGTAGGCGGGGGTGACCGCGCCGACGCCGACCAGCATGTCGGCGGCCTCCTTGATGGCGGCCTCCTTCGTGGTGGCGGTGCCGGAGGCGTCGATCTGTCCGATGGTGAGCACGTCGCTCATGGGGTGCGTCCTTCCGTGGAGGTGCTGACAGCGAGGGAACCCGCAGGGGCGAGCGGAGCGTGTCCGCTCTGTCGCACCCTACGGGTTCCCTCCGAATGGTTGGCGTACTACTTGCCGTGCTGCTCCGCGACCAGCGAGACGACCTCGTCGTACTTCGGGCTGTTCATGAAGTTGTCCACGGAGACGTGGATGGCGCCCGGGGTGCGCTGGCGGGCGCGCTCCGTGAGCTCGGCCTGGGTGATGACCAGGTCCACGTCGTCCTCGAGAGCGGCGATCGCCTTGTTGGTGACCGTGACGTCCTCGAAGCCCGCCTTCTTCATCTTGTTCCGCAGCACCGAGGCGCCCATCGCGGACGAGCCCATGCCGGCGTCGCAGGCGAAGACGATGTTCCGGACCTGGGTCGCGGTGGCCGTGGCCCCCGTGGTCGAGGCGCCGGCCGAGTCCTGCGGAGCGTTGGCGCCGCGGGCGTTGATGAGCGAGCCGACGGCGCTCTCCTTGCCCTTGTTCGCCTCGTTGGCGGCGACGGCGGCGGCGAGCTTGTCGTCGCCCTCCTGCTCCGCGGCCAGGTCGCGCTTGCGGCCGGACCGGATGATGACCGAGGCCACCAGGAACGACACGGCGGTCGCGAGGATCACCGAGAGGATGACGCCGAGGAAGCTGTCGTTCGCGGTCTGCAGGAGCACCGCGATGATCGAGCCGGGCGAGGCGGGGGCGCGGAGGCCGGAGTTGAACGCGACGTTCGTCGCGACACCGGTCGCACCGCCGAGGATGACGGCCGCGAGCAGCGCAGGCTTCATCAGCACGTACGGGAAGTAGATCTCGTGGATGCCGCCGATGAAGTGGATGATCGCCGCACCGGGAGCGGAGGCGCGGGCCGCGCCGACGCCGAAGAACGCGAAGGCCAGGAGCACGCCCATGCCGGGGCCGGGGTTGGCCTCGAGGAGGAAGAGGTAGGACTTGCCCGCCTCCTCCGCCTGCTGGACGCCCAGCGGCGTGAGGATGCCGTGGTTGATGGCGTTGTTCAGGAAGAGGATCTTCGCCGGCTCGATGAAGAGCGAGGTCAGCGGGAGCAGGCCCGCGTTGACCAGGAACTCCACGCCCGCACCGAGGGCGGTCGAGAGGCCGACCACGAGCGGCGCGACGCCCGCGAAGGCGAGGAGCGCGAGGAGGAGGCCGAGGATTCCGGCGGAGAAGTTGTTGACCAGCATCTCGAAGCCGGGCTTGATCTTGCCGTCCCAGATCGAGTCGACCTTCTTCATGAGCCACGCCGACAGCGGGCCCATGATCATGGCGCCGATGAACATCGGGATGCCGGCGCCGACGATGACGCCCATGGTCGCGATGGTGCCGACCACGCCTCCGCGGGCGCCGTAGACCATGCGGCCGCCGGTGTTCGCGATGAGGAGCGGGAGGAGGTAGGTGATCATCGGGGCGACGAGGCCGGTGTTGACCACGTCGGGATCCGTGCTCCAGCCGCCGAACTGCTGGACCCAGGTGGCGTCGATGCCGAGGAGGGGGAGCCATCCGGTCTGGATGAAGAGGGCCGTGATGAAGCCCCAGGCGATGAAGGCCGCGATGTTCGGCATGACCATTCCCGAGAGGAAGGTGCCGAAGCGCTGGACGTGGACGCGCGCTCCACCGCGCGTCGACGTCGCTGACGTCGTTGTCATGTGGTGTGTTCTCCGACGTCAAGGCGCGGATCGCCGGGGGCAAGACCGCGGAGCGCGCCGTGCACGAGGCCTTCGCCGGCTTCCGCGAGCTGCTCGTGGCGATGGGCGGCTA
>NZ_PSWJ01000042.1:0-15705 GCF_002932775.1 Rathayibacter sp. AY1B8
CACCCCCGCGGGTCGTCAGCCCTTGGTGGCGCCGGAGAGGAGGCCGCGGACGAAGAACCTCTGGAGGGAGAAGAACACGATGAGCGGCACGATGATCGAGATGAACGCGCCGGCCGTGAGCAGCTCCCACGATTGGCCGTAGGAGCCGGTGAGGTCCTGCAGCGCCTTCGTGATCGGCAGCCCCTGTCCGGAGGTGAAGACCGTCGCGACCAGCAGGTCGTTCCAGACCCAGAGGAACTGGAAGATGCCGAAGGAGGCGATGGCGGGGACCGAGAGCGGGAGCACGATGCGGAAGAAGATCTGGCCGTGTCCGGCGCCGTCCACTCGTGCCGCTTCGATGACCTCGCCGGGGATCTCGGAGATGAAGTTGTGGAGCATGAAGATCGCGAGCGGGAGCGCGAAGATCGTGTGCGCGATCCACACCTTCGCGTAGGAGCCGTCCAACCCGTTCACCCCGAGGCCGGGGAGGATGTAGAGCCCTCCGATGCGCAGGCCGTCCGAGAACAGCTGCAGCAACGGCACGAGCGCCATCTGGATGGGGACGATCTGGAGCGAGAACACGAGGACGAAGAGCGTGTTGCGGCCCTTGAAGTCGATCCAGGCGAACGCGTAGGCGGCGAGGCTGGCGATCGTGATCGGGATCAGCGCCGCCGGCAGCGTGATGACCAGCGAGTTCACGAACGCCTTGCCCAGGGTCAGGCTGTCGCCGGAGTTGAGCGCGTTCGCGTAGTTGTCGAGGGTGAAGCCGGGGTTGGCGAAGATCGTCCACCAGCCGGTCGTCTTGATGTCGTTCGCGGGGCGGAACGACGAGATGAACAGGCCGAGGGTGGGGACGGTCCAGATGACGGCGATGATCAGCGCGGCGAGAGTGGCGCCGCGCGATGTCGTCGCCTTCTTGACCTTGCCGCTGGCCGCCTCGATCCTGGACTCGCCGCGGGCGAGCGCGCGCTCGGTGCTGCGGTCGACCGGAACCTGGATCGGAGTGGGCGTGACGCTCATCGGATCTCCCTCTGCTTGGCGAGCTGGCGGGCGTTGTAGACGACGATCGGGAGCACGAGCAGGAACAGGATGACCGCGAGGGCCGCGCTGTAGCCGCTGCGGGCGCCGAGCTGGAACTGGCGGACCATCTCGAACGCGAGGACCGTGGTGTCGGAGCGGCCACCGGTCATCGCCGAGACGATGTCGAAGACCTTCAGCGACGCGATCGAGATCGTCGTGAGGACGACCACGATCGAGGAGCGGATGCCGGGGACGGTGACGTTCCAGAAGGACTGCCACGCGCTGGTTCCGTCGAGCGAGGCCGCTTCGAGCTGCTCGGAGGGGACGCCCTTGATGGCGGCGGAGAGCACCGTCATGGCGAATCCGGCCTGGGTCCAGATGAGGACGACGACGAGGAACAGCGTGTTCCACGGCTCGAGTCCCAGCCAGTCGACCGGCGGGGCGCCGAAGGCGGTGAGGATGCCGTTGAGGAGGCCGATCTGCTCGCCCTGGCGCACGTCGTAGAAGAACTTGAAGATGATCGACGCGCCGACGAACGAGATCGCCATCGGCATGAAGACCAGCAGCTTGAAGAACTTCTCGCCGCGGCTCTTGTCGATGAAGACCGCGTAGGCGAGACCGATCGCGGTCGCCGTGATGGGTGCCAGGAGCACCCAGACCACCGTGTTGAGGAAGGCGGTGATGCCGTCGGGGCTGGTGAAGACCCAGACGAAGTTGTCGATGCCGGCGAATCCGGAGCCGTCGTTCTTCATGAACGCGTTGATGGCCGTCGTGATCGTCGGGTAGATCAGGCCGATGAGGATGAAGAAGGCGGCCGGTGCCATGAACGCGATGAGCTGGAGTCCGTAGCCCGCGCCTTTACGGGACCGGAAGTCGAGCAGGAACAGCGCGCCGCCGATGACGGCGGCCACCACCGCGACCCAGAGGACGGAGTTGTAGAGGCCGAAGACCAGCAGGAGGACGACCGGCAGGACGACCGTGACCGCGAGCCGGAGGACCGTGTAGCCGGTGCCGCGGCGGGGCGCGATCTCGACGAAGAAGAGGATGAGCGCCACCACGGCCGCGAAGGCCAGGAGGATGAGCGGGATCTGCGCGAGCGGCGGGATTCCCGCCAGCCATTGGAAGAACCCCGAGATGGTGATGGGGGACATGGACGCCCTTTCGAGTGCGACTCTGGACTCAGGAGGGGCCCGGCCCCGGGATCCGTGGATCCGGGGGCCGGGCCGTCACAGCTGAGCCGCCACTCGGGAGCGGCGGCTCTGCTCCGCTGCTAGGAGGTGTAGCCGGCCTGGATCTCCTCGAGCGCCTGGTCGGTGCTCGTGCCGTCGATCCAGTCGACCATGCCCTTGAAGAAGCTGTCCGAGCCCACTGCCTTCGGCATGAGGTCGGACGCGTCGAAGCGGAACGTGGTGTCCGGGTTCTGGAGGATCGCGATGGAGTCCTTCAGGACGTCGCTGCCCGCGTTGGCCGGGTCGAGACCGGTGTTCGCGGAGATGACGCCGCCGAGGGAGACGCGGCTGTTGGCCCAGTCGGCGCTGGCCAGGTACTCCTGGACCTTCGCGGTGTCCTCGTCGTTCGAGAACGCGGCGACCATCTCGCCACCACCGGTGACGGCCTGGGCGTCGTCGGCCTTGACCGGCGGGGTGAGGAAGGCCCACACGTCGCCGTCCTCGGCCACGTTGGCGCCGGCCGAGGTCAGGAAGCCCTCGAAGAACGAGGCCTGGTGGGTCAGCGCGCAGGTGCCGTTCGCCATGTTCTGGGCGACGTCGCCGAAGGCGGTGGAGTTGATCGACTTCACGTCTCCGTAGCCGGCGTTGACGAGGGTCGGGTCGAGGAGGATCGATCCGACGGAGTCGAACGCGGACTTGATGGCCGGGTCGGTGAAGGGGGTGTCGCCCGCGACCCAGGAGTCGTAGACGTCGGGGCCGGCCTCGCGGAGGACGGCGTCCTCGATCCAGTCGGTTCCGGGCCAGCCGGAGGCCTCACCGGAGTTGAAGCCCGCGCACCAGGACGGTCCGCCGGTCTTCTCGGCGATCGTCTTGCCGAGCGCCTCCATCTCGTCCCACGTCGTGGGAACGGAGACGCCCCACTCCTTGAACTTGGCCGGGGAGTACCAGATGTAGCCCTTGACGGACGCCATCAGCGGCGCGCCGTACTGGGTGCCGTCGACCTGGCCGTACTTCTGCCAGTCCTCGGACCAGTTCTGCTTGACGTTGGCGAGGGCGCCCTCGGGGAGCTCCTGCACCTTGCCGGAGGCGACGGTGTCGGCGAGCAGACCCGGCTGCGGGAAGATCGCGAGGTCGGGGGTGTCGCCACCCTGGACCTTGATGCCGATCTGCTTCTCGAACTCCTTGTCGCCCGTGTACTTGATCTCGATGCCGCTCTCCTTCTCCCAGTCCGCCCAGGACTGCTCGAGAAGGGTGGCCTCGTCGCCGTTGATGGTGCCGTAGACGTTGACGACGCCGTCGGCGGTGCCGACCGTGCCGGCCGAGCTGCCGCCGCCGGCGTTCGGGTCGTTGGGGTCACTGCTGCTGGAGCAGCCCGCGAGTGCGATGCCGGCCGCTGCCAGAACGGCGACCGGGACGGTGATACGGCGGTGCAGGGATGACCGCATTCTTCCTCCTCATTGAGTGGTGGAACCAGCCGAGCAGGCCGCTCCTCGCCGATCGGGATCGGGAGGCTGTGGCGGCTCGAAGCGTGTGCCGCGACGACTCGGATGCTGGTGATGGCGATGCCAGGAGGAACTCCGAGCGGATCACCGGATTCGTGTGGGTGGGCTCCCACGGAGGGAAACCTTTCCACAAGAATGATGAAAGCACAACGCCGGTGATAGAGCGCTCTCTGAGATAACGATTCGGCGTCAGAACAGCGATCGCGGCGGCCGGGCCGGGCGGAGATCGATCTCGGCGCGACGCCCGGCCGCCGGGCGGGGTATAACTTCCTGGAACCGTTTCCAGCATCGAGGCCGGACGGTCGGGAGGAACGCCGTGCCAGGCATCGAAGAGGTGGCCGAGCTCGCAGGAGTGTCGAAGGCGACGGTCTCGCGCGCGCTCAGCGGCCGGGGCTACGTCTCCGCGGGGACGAAGCAGCGCGTCGAGCGCGCCGCGACGAGCCTGGGCTACGTCGTCTCCGCCAACGCCTCCAGCCTCGTCACCGGCCGCAGCAACAACATCGCCGTGATCATCCCGATCATCAACCAGTGGTTCTTCGCCGGGATCATCGAGGGCATCGAGCGCGCCCTGCTCGCCGCCGGCTACGACCTGCTCCTCTACAACATCGACAAGCACCTCGACGCCCGCCGGAGCGTGTTCGAGTACTACCTCGTCCGCAAGCGCGTCGACGCGATCGTCGCCGTCACGCTCGAGATCTCGCCGCACGAGACGGAGGCGCTCCTCGCCCTGGGCAAGCCCATCGTCGGCATCGGCGGCGAGCTCCCCGGCATCCCCACCTTCAGCATCGACGACGTCGCCGCCTCCCGCCTCGCCACGGAGCACCTGCTCTCCCTCGGCCACGAGCGGGTCGTCCACATCGGCGGGCTCGCGGAGGAGGAGATGGACTTCCACGTCCATACGCAGCGCCGCGACGGCTTCCGCCAGGCGCTCGCGGCCGCCGGCCTCGAGCCGGGCGCGCAGGACATCGTGCCCACCACCTTCGACATCCCCGGCGGGCACAGCGCCGGACGGCAGGTCCTCGGCGACCCGCGGACCCGGCCGACGGCGATCTTCGCCGCCTCCGACGAAATCGCGATCGGGATCATCCTCGCGGCGCGCGAGCTCGGCCTCTCGGTGCCCGAGGACGTCTCCGTCATCGGGATCGACGACCACCCCCTCGCCGACCTCTTCGGTCTCAGCTCGATCCGCCAGGACCCGCGCCAGCAGGGCGAGCTCGCGGTCGCGCTGGTGCTGGACGCGCTGGCCGCCCTCGGTCGCGGCGAGCCCCCTCCCCCGGCCCGCCACACGCTGATCCCCGCCTCGCTGGTGATCCGCACCAGCACCTCGGCGCCGCGGGGGGCGAGAATCGGAGCATGAGCGACTCCGACACCCCCACTGTCCGCGACGTCCCCGAGCGGTCCCGCTTCGTGATCGAGGTCGGCGGCACTCCGGCCGGCTTCGCCGCGTACACCCGCCAGGGCGACGAGGTGACGCTCACCCACACCGTCGTCGACGACGCGTGGGAGGGCCACGGCTTCGGGAGCATCCTCGCGCGGGCCGCGGTCACCGCGATCACGGAGGCGGGCGGCACGGTCGTCCCGCGCTGCCCCTTCGTCGCGGCCTGGCTGCGCAAGCACCCGGACGTCGACGCTCGGGTCCGCTGGCCCGAGGACTGACTCACTCCGGGGGCGTCCTGCTCCCGATCTCCTGGAGCGCCCAGGTGTTGCCGTCCGGATCGGCGAAGTACGCGTACTGCACGCCGCCCAGGTCCTGGACCTCGCTGATCTCGAGCGAGCGGCCGACGAGCTCCGCGCGAGCGGCGGCGATGTCGTCGACGACGAGGTGGAGGGAGCGGACGACGCCCTCCTCCGGACCGGGGCCCATCCCGCTGCCGACCACGATCGAGCAGGCCGAGCCGAGCGGGGTGAGCTGGACCACGCGCATCGCGGCGGAGGGCCGCACGTCGTGGTCGAGGTGGAAGCCCATCACCTCCGTGTAGAAGGCGACCGCGCGGTCGACGTCGCCGACGGGGAGGGGGACGAGCTCGAGTCGCATCTGCACGCGACCAGTGTGCCGCGCGGCGGAACCGCGCGGGAGGGGTCAGTCGCGCGGACCGACGACGAGGCGCTCGTGCATGATCTCGACGGCGCGCTCGAGGACGCGGCGGTCCTCCGGAGTCAGATCGGCGAAGATCGGCGTCAGCGCGTCGCCGAGGTCGGTCCGCCAGGCGTTCAGCGCGTCCGCGCCGGCGGGAGCCAGGCGGATCTGCCAGGCGCGCGCGTCGAGGGGATCGGCGATGCGGTCGAGCCAGCCGGTCTCGACGAGGTTCTTCACGATCTTGGTCATCGTGGGCTGCGAGACGCGGCTCTGGGAGGCGAGCTCCCCCAGGCGCATCGGGCCCATCGAGAGGAGCACCGAGAGCGTGCGCCAGACGGCCTGCGACTCCTGGTTGCCGGTCGCCTGGGCGGCGAGGCGGGTGATCCGGTGCGTCACCGAGACGAAGTCGCTCAGGAGCTCGCTGAGCGAGACCTCGCTGGGCGGGACGTCGCGGGCGGGGAGCCCGGCGAGCAGATCGTGAGCAGTCACGCTCCGATCCTAGGGGCGCGCGCCGCCAACGGCCGGGAACGACGCAGGGCGCCGCCTCCGAGGAGACGACGCCCTGCGTCTGCAGGCGTGCCTGCGTCACCCTGACGAGCGACCGACCGGAGCCGGCACCCGCGACGGGTGAAGGGGATTACTTGACGGTGACGGTCGCGCCGGCGCCCTCGAGCTGAGCCTTGGCCTTCTCGGCGGTCTCCTTGTTGACGGCCTCGAGGACCGCCTTGGGGGCACCGTCGACGAGCGCCTTCGCCTCACCGAGGCCGAGGCTGGTGAGGGCGCGCACCTCCTTGATGACCTGGATCTTCTTCTCGCCGGCGGCCTCGAGCACGACGTCGAACTCGGTCTGCTCCTCGACCTCTTCGGCGGGGGCGGCCGGGCCGGCCACACCGGCGGCGGCGACGGGCGCCGCAGCGGTGACCTCGAAGACCTCTTCGAACTTCTTGACGAACTCCGAGAGCTCGATGAGCGTGAGCTCCTTGAAGGCCTCGATGAGCTCGTCCTGCGTGAGCTTTGCCATGATTTTTCTCCTTGTTTTTCTTTGTCTACGAACCGCGCGCGCACTGCTTCCCGGAAGGGGAAGACGTCAGCTCGCGGACTCCTGCTTCTCGCGCAGCGCCTCGACCGTGCGAACGGCCTTCGAGAGCGGAGCGTTGAACAGATATGCGGCGCCGAACAGCGAGGCCTTGAAGGCGCCGGCGAGCTTGCCGAGCAGAACTTCGCGGGACTCGAGGTCGGCGAGCTTGCCCACCTCTTCTGCGGTCAGCGGGTTACCGTCGAAGTAACCGCCCTTGACCACGAGGAGAGGGTTTGCCTTGGCGAAGGCACGCAGCGACTTCGCGACGGCGACAGGGTCGCCGTGCACGAACGCGATGGCCGAGGGGCCAGCGAGCTCGTCGTCGAAGGACGAGATACCGGCGTTGTTCGCCGCGATCTTGGTCAGCGTGTTCTTCACCACGGCGTAGGTTGCGTGCTCACTGATGTCCTTGCGCAGCGTCTTGAGCTGAGCAACAGTGAGACCGCGGTACTCGGTCAGCAGAACGGCCGTCGAGCTCTGGAACTTCTCCGTGAGTTCGGCAACCGAGGCTTCCTTGTTCGCCATGGCTACTCCTGTGAATTCTCGTGCCGGTAGCCCGAAGGCAGGCAAAGAAAAAAGCTCCGGCACAGGGGCGCGGAGCTTCGGGATCGCGGTGAGGCGGAACTGAACTCGTGCACCTGCGCGGGCAATTCGCTTCGCGAATCCTTCGTCCGGTGGCGATCCACGGGGCCGGGGCCCTGCTCGTGCGCACACCGGAAACCGGCGGTCTTTGGCTTTGGAAAGCGTACGTCATCGCGGCGCGCGGGCGCAAGTCGAGGAGGAGGGTCCTCGCGCGGGATGCTGGAGGCATGACCGGCCCGACCCCCGACTCCGCCCGCGACGTCGACTCCGCGATCGCCTCGGTGGAGGGCGAGCTCAGCACCCTCTTCAACCGTGTGCGGGCGGCGATGCGCTCCTACGCCGAGCGTCTCCACCCGGAGCTGACGCCACTGGGCTACAAGACGATCTCGGCGCTCGAGCGCCGCGGACCCGTGCACTCGGGCGTGCTGGCCGAGCTCCTCGAGATGGACAAGTCGGCGCTCAGCCGCCAGATCACGGCGCTCGACCGCCTCGGCTTCCTCGAGCGCACCCCCGACCCGCAGGACGGCCGCGCCACGATCCTCTCGGTGACTCCGGCGACCGCCGCGCGGCTGCGCGAGATCCGCAGCTCGAACCAGGCGCTGATGCACGAGGAGCTGCGCAGCTGGGCGCTCGCCGACGTCGAGCTCTTCGCCTCTCTCCTGCACAGGATCAACGACCTTGACATCTGACGCTTAGCACCCCGTCCGTTCGGGGACAATCGCCGGACGCCGCCCGCTCGACTGCGTAGTTTCGGAGGCGATGGACCAGCACTCCTCCTCTCTCCTCCCCCACGACGTCGACGGCGCGCTCGGCTTCGCGCGCGGTCTGAGCGCCGACGCGCCCCGGCCCGGCACCGGTCGCACCGCCGAGCTGCACGGTCTCCTCGAGCGCCTGGCTCGGCACGACCTCGGCGTCGCGCGCGCGGTGGAGCCGCACCTCGACGCTCTCGCGATCCTCGGCGAGGCGGAGCTCGACCCGTCCGGACTCGGAGTCGCCGCCGACGCCGCCTGGGGGGTCTTCGCGGCCGAGGGCGGCGGAGATCCTCTGGTCGCGCGCGAGAGCGACGGCGACTGGCTGCTCGACGGAGTGAAGCCCTGGTGCTCGCTGGCCGACCGCCTCGACGCCGCCCTCGTCACCGCCCACGTCGGCGACGCCTCCGGCGAGCGCCGCCTCTTCGCCGTGGCGCTGCGCCACGGGTCGGCGACGCCGGAGCAGGACGCCTGGCACGCGCGGGGCCTGACGGAGGTGCCCAGCGGACCGGTCCGCTTCTCCGGCACCCGCGCCGTCCCCGTGGGCGACGTCGGCTGGTACCTCTCGCGGCCCGGCTTCGCCTGGGGCGGCATCGGCGTCGCCGCCTGCTGGCACGGCGGAGCCCTCGGAGTCGCGGCGGCCGTCGCGGCGGCGGCCGCCCGACGCGAGGACCCGCACCTCCTGGCCCACCTCGGAGCGATCGACACGGCGCTCTCCGCGTCGCGCCGGGCGCTGGACGAGGCCGCCGCGGCTGTCGACGCGGGCGAGGCCGACGGCCCCCGCGGCTCACTGCTCGCCAAGCGCGTGCGGGCGAGCGTCGCCGGAGCGGTCGAGGAGATCCTGCTCCGCGCCGGCCGCGCGCTCGGCCCGGCTCCGCTCGCCCTCGACGCCGAGCACGCCAAGCGCGTCGCCGACCTCGCGCTCTACGTCCGCCAGCACCACGCCGAGCGCGACGACGCCGCTCTCGGCCGCGCCGTGCTCGCCTCGGGCGAGGCGGCCTCCTGGTGAGCCGGCCCTTCGACGGGCGCCTCGAGGGCACTCCTCTCGAGCGCTGGACCGCGGACGGCCGCCGCGACCGCCTCCCGGAGCTGACCCTGCCCGACGGGATCCGGCGCGTCCTGGTGGTCGTGGCGCACGCCGACGACGAGACCCTCGGCTGCGGCGGCACCATCGCGCTCGCGCGTCGGCGCGGGATCGCGGTCGACGTCGTCGTCGTGACCGACGGAGCCGCGGCCCATGGGGAGCGGGACGCGGACCTCGCTGCCGAGCGCCGGCGGGAGGCCTCGGACGCACTGGCGGAGCTCGGCCCCGGCATCGGGCTCGCCTTCCTCGACGTGCCGGACTCGGCGACCCCGGAGCACCACGAGCGCATCGCACGCGAGGTGCGCGAGCGGGCGGCCGGCGCCCCCGGGACCGTCCTGCTCCTCTCCACCTGGACCGGGGACGGGCACCGGGACCACCGCGTGGTCGGCGAGATCTGCGCGGAGGTCGCGCGCGAGCTCGGGCAGCCGCTGCTCGCCGCGCCGATCTGGCTGTGGCACTGGGCGGTCCCGGAGGACCCCGAGGTGCCGTGGGGCGACCTCGTGCGCCTGCCGCTCGACGACGAGCTGCTCGAGCGCACCCGCCGTGCCCGCTCCCGCTATCCCAGCCAGACCCGCCCCGGGCCCGACGGGACCGGTCCGGTGCTCCATCCGCTCTTCCTGCGCACCTTCACCGGGGACGACCGGCTGGTGAAGATCGCATGAGCTACTTCGACGAGCTGTACGCCCGCCACGAGGACCCGTGGGGGTACACGAGCCGCTGGTACGAGCAGCGCAAGCGCGCCCTGACCCTCGCGAGCCTGCCGGAGCAGCGCTACGGCTCCGTGCTGGAGATCGGCGCCTCGATCGGCGTGCTGGCCGAGGCGCTGGCCGACCGGGCCGACCGCCTGCTGGCGATCGACGTGTCGAGCGCCGCCGTCGAGCGCGCCGCCCGCCGCCTCGCTCCGCTCGAGCACGTGCGGGTCGAGCACCACGACATCACCCGCGGCGTGCCGGAGGGTCCGTTCGACCTGGTCGTGCTCTCGGAGGTCGGCTACTACCTCGGCGACGCCCTCCCCGGCGTGCTGCGCACCATCCGCGACGCCCTCGCCCCCGCGGGGGAGCTCGTCACCGTGCACTGGCGGCATCCGATCGAGGGGCTCGCTCTGGACGGCGACGCCGTGCAGTCCGCCGTGGCGGAGCTGGGCCTGCACCGCCTCGCCCGCCACGAGGAGGAGGACGTCCTGCTCGAGGTCCACGCCCGCGACTCCCGCTCGGTCGCCCGCCGGACGGGGCTGGTGTGAGCCGGCTCGCGCAGGTGCTGGTCGTCGTCCCGGCCCTCGACGAGGAGGAGCGGATCGGCGGCCTGATCGCCTCCGTCCGGGCGAGCGCGACCCACCTCGCCCATCGGGCGCCCGGAATCGGGATGCGCCTCGTGGTCGCCGCGGACGGCTGCTCCGACGCGACCGTCGAGCGGGCCCGTGCCGCCGGCGCCGAGGTGCTGGAGCTCGCCCGCTGCGGAGTCGGCGCCGCCCGCTCCGCCGGGATCGCGCACGCCCTCTCCTCCGTCGCTGCTCCGCTCGAGCAGGTGTGGATCGCCAACACCGACGCCGACACCGTGGTCCCCCGCGACTGGCTGGCCGCCCACGTCGAGCACTCCCGACGGCACGACGCGCTGCTCGGCACGGTCCGGCCCGACCCGGCCGACCTCTCCCCCGGTGCCTACTCGCGCTGGCGAGACGTCCGCGCGCGGGAGGAGTCGATCGGCAGCATCCACGGCGCGAACCTCGGCGTCCGCGCGAGCGCATACCTCGCGGCGGGCGGCTTCGGCCGGGAGCCGCTGCACGAGGACGTCCTGCTCGTCGAGCGGCTGCGCGCGAGCGGCGCCCGGGTCGGAGCGACGGACCGCGGCGAGGTAGTCACCTCCGGCCGCCGCGACAACCGGGTCGAGGGCGGCTACGGCCACCACCTCCACGCTCGCTTCCCGTCCGAGACGTCTCCGGCCTGCGGCTGAATCGGGTACACGCGCACGCGGAACACGATGCGAGGGGTCCCTGTCAATGGTCGGGCCGTGGTTTGTCACGGATTGCGCAGGAGAGTCAAATGGGTGTCGAGCACGACCCGGTGCTCTCCGATGGAAGGGTCACCGCATGAATCCCCGCCTCGTCCTGCTGGCACTGGTCGCCTTCACCGCCTACGTGTTCGGCTCCCGCGCCGGCCGTGGCCGCTACGAAGAGCTGCGCCACCTCGCACTCGGCGTGTGGAACGACCCGGCCACGAAGAAGACCCGCAAGAAGCTCAAGAAGACCTCCAAGCGCGAGGCCAAGCAGCTCACCGCCATCGCGAGCAAGGCCCGCGACAAGGTGCAGCGGCGCCTCCGCTGACCCCCGCTTCCACGACTCACAGGACACCGGCCCGCCGGTGTCTCCGCTCGCATCGGAACGGCCGATCGAGCACGAACTGAAGGAGAAACCTCATGGGCATCATCGGTTGGATCGTCCTCGGCCTCATCGCCGGGGCACTGGCAAAGCTCATCCTCCCCGGCAAGCAGGGCGGTGGCTGGATCATCACCATCATCCTCGGCATCGTCGGCGCGCTGCTCGGCGGATTTATCGGCGGAGCGCTCTTCGGACGCGACGACCCGATGGGCTTCAACTTCGTCAGCATCATCCTCGCGGTGGTCGGCGCGATCATTGTTCTGCTGATCTACGGCGCGATCACCGGCCGCAAGTCCCGCGCGTAAGTCGCGCTCCCCGAAGGCCCCCGGCATCCGTGCCGGGGGCCTTCGGCGTTCCCGGGAGGGCACACCGGTGGTCGGGGGATCCGACTCCTCCTCCGCGGGGAAGCTGGATGTCCGCCGAGCGCGCAAGGGGTTGATGCTGAGAGCCGCAGGCGATGGACTGGAGGCACGACGGCGCGGCTCCACTGCGCCTTCGCCCCGACGAAAGGACGTACTCGCTCATGAGCGACGACACCGCAACGGTCCCCACGATCACCCTGAACAACGGCGTGGAGATCCCGCAGCTGGGCTTCGGCGTGTTCCAGATCGACCCGGCCGAGACCAAGGACGCGACCCTGGCGGCCCTCGAGGTCGGCTACCGCCACATCGACACCGCCGAGATGTACGGCAACGAGGCGGGCGTCGGCGAGGCCGTCCGCGCCTCCGGCCTCGACCGCTCCGAGGTCTTCGTGACCAGCAAGCTCAACAACGGCTTCCACGCCCGCGAGGACGCTCTCGCCGCGATCGACGTCACCCTCGGCGAGCTGCAGTTCGACTACGTCGACCTCTTCCTCATCCACTGGCCGCTCCCGAACGTGGGCGACTACCTGGAGACCTGGAAGGCGATGGAGGAGATCTACCGCAGCGGCAAGGCGAAGGCGATCGGCGTCTCCAACTTCCAGACCAACCACCTCAACCGGCTCCGCGCCGAGGCGACCATCGTCCCGGCCGTGAACCAGATCGAGGTGCACCCCTACCTCGTGCAGCAGGAGCTCCGCGCCTACGGCACCGAGCACGGCATCGCGACCGAGGCCTGGTCGCCGATCGCGCAGGGCCTCGTCCTCGACGACGACACCATCACCCGCATCGCGCGCAACGTCGACCGCAGCCCGGCGCAGGTCGTGCTCCGCTGGCACATCCAGCGCGGCGACATCGTCTTCCCGAAGTCGGTCACCCGCAAGCGCGTGGAGGAGAACTTCGCCCTCTTCGACTTCGAGCTCGACGACGAGGCGATGACCGACATCACGGCGCTCGACCGCGGCCACCGCACCGGCCCCGACCCCGACACCTTCAACTACATCCCGAGCTGATCCTCGGCTCCACGGAGCGCGCCCGGCCTGCAGTCGTCCTGCGGACCGGGCGCGCTCGTGCGTGGGGCGGCGAGCCGAGCCGCGCACGAACGGGGCGGGTCTCGATACGCCGCGCTGCCGCTCCTCGACCGGCACGGTCACGGGCCGACCGCACCCCTGCTGATCGAGGAGCGGGCGCAGCCCGCGTATCGGGATCCACCCCACCGACGAACAGCGCGGATCCCGATGCGCCGGGCCCGCGGGTCAGCCCTGCTGCGAGTCGCGCCAGGAGTGCTCGGGGGCGTAGCCGAGGACCTCGCGGGCGTGGTCGATCGAGAGCAGGGTGCCGGTTGTCCCGAGGTCGCCGCGCAGCTCGACGCCGGGGAACACCTCGGCCACCAGCTCGGCGTTAGGGCGCGTCATCACGGTGTCGGCCGCGGCGATGATGAAGCGGTCGAACCCGGTCGTCTCGGCGAGCAGCGCCTTCTCGACCGCCTGTGCTCCGTCGCGTCCGTCGATGTAGCCCCAGAGGTTCCACTTGCGCAGCAGCGCGTCGGAGTCGAACGACGGGAACTCGGCGTAGTCGGCCTCGTCCATGACGTTCGAGAAGCGCAGGCCCGTGATCTTCAGGTTTGGGTGCCAGCGGCACAGCTCGATCGCCATCTGCTCCTCGAGGTGCTTGGTGAGCGAGTAGACCGACTCCGGGCGCGCCGGGTACTGCTCGTCGACCGGGATGTAGGGCGGCGGGACGTCGAAGGGCAGGCCCAGCACGGTCTCGCTGGAGGCGTAGACGACGTTGCGGATGCCGGCACGGATCGCTCCGTGGAACGCGTTGAACGTCGCGATCATGTTGTTGTGGAACGTGGCGACGTCGGGCACGAGGCCCGGCGCGGGGATCGCGGCGAGGTGCACGAGCGCGTCGATACCCTCGTACTGGTCGTTCACCGACTGCAGCGCGTCCACGACCTGGCCGTAGTCGGCGATGTCGATGCGGACGAAGCCCGCGCCGCGGTCCCCCGCACGGTCCAGATTGAAGACCTCGTGCCCGGAGGCGCGGAGGCGGGTGACGACGTGGCGGCCGAGCTTGCCGGATCCACCGGTGACTGCGATTCTCATGCTCGAACGCTAACGGGCCTGAGCGACGAGGGATGAGGGTTGCGGATCAGCTCCGGGCATGGAGCGAGATCGCGCCGCCGACCTCGGGCGTCGTCTCGTCGGCGACGAGCTCCGTCCAGCGGCGGAGCACGGCGGCGCCGGCCGCGTCGTTCACGGCTCCGTCGACGACGAGGACCGGGTAGGGCTTCTCGGGCACGCCCTCCGCGGGCCGCACGTCGACGTGGGCGACGTCGTAGGCATGCTCGAACAGCCAGTCGGCCATCGCGTAGTCGCTCCGGGAGTCGCCGACCGTGCGCCAGCGCTGCGGGATCGCGCCCGTCGCTCCGAGCAGCTCCACGGCGCGCTGGGCGCCGAGGTCCTTGCCGAGCCGGTTCGACTCGATGTCGGTCGAGATGACGGTCGGGTCGATGCGGAAGTCGACCGTCCCCTCCTCGTTCGGATACCGGATGCCGCGTCGCTCGACCCCGAGGCCCGCGGCGGTCATGATCTGCAGGGCGTCGGCATCGAAGACGAGCTGGCGCTCGAGGTAGTCCTCGCTCGGCAGGTCGACCAGCTGCTCGGCGGACACCATCGCGCGCTTGGTCTCGTCGAAGAAGACCAGGTCGTCGTAGTCGGAGCGGATCATCCGCTCGAGGTCGCGGGCCACCGGCTCGGGGATCGCGAGCGACTCGTCGACGATCGGCTCCGAGGTGCCGCGGTAGTCGACGGTGAACCAGACGGCGCCCTTCTCGCAGACGCAGACGATGCGGGCCTCGGCCGAGACGCCTCGCTCGAGGAGCGCGGGCAGGACCCGCTCGCGCAGGAACGCGTCGGAGCGGCCCGTGTTGAACACGATCGGGATGCC
This sequence comes from Rathayibacter sp. AY1B8, assembly GCF_002932775.1. Classification (NCBI taxonomy): domain Bacteria; kingdom Bacillati; phylum Actinomycetota; class Actinomycetes; order Micrococcales; family Microbacteriaceae; genus Rathayibacter; species Rathayibacter sp. AY1B8. The sequence goes on from NZ_PSWJ01000042.1 coordinate 14,926, forward strand.
GGCGTTGGCCAGGGCGACGAGGTCGTCGGCGATCTCGGGGATCGAGATCGTGCGCGTGACGGGGCTCGCGATGGGCCCGTCGACGTCGAGGAGCAGGCCGAGCGGAGGGGGTGTGGAGGTCATCGTGTCCCATTCTGCCGTGCCGGGGCCGCTCGACGCCTCCGTGACCGCCTCCGCGCGGGCGGAGCGGTTCAGGAGGCGGGGACGACGAGGGTGCGCTGGGCGGTGGTGCCGTCGGGGGCGAGGACGGCGAGGGTGATCAGGGTCTCGGAGTCGCGGCAGTCGGCGGTGACGGCGGCGGAGCCGGACGCCGCGAGGTCGACGGGCTCGCCCGCGCTCGCGTCGGTGGTGCCGACGGCCAGGCGGGCGGTGGCGCCTCCGCTCGTCTCCCACGACAGAGCGAGCGGGACGGAGGCGGTGCGGTCGCCCTCGCAGTCGACAGAGGCGGGGGTGGAGGCGAAGGAGACGATCACGGGAGGAGCGTCGGATGCGGTGCCCGGCTCGGTGTCGGACGGAGCGGCGGAGGCCGTCGGCGCGGGGGCGGCGGCGGCGTCGGCCGCCTCCGCGGAGCCGGGAGCGGCGGACGTCGCCGGAGCGGTCCCGGACGGCGCCGAGGACGGGCCCGCGGACGCCGTGGCTGCGCCGGGCGCTCCCCCGCCGGCGGGCCGGACGAGCAGCACGATCGCGAGGACGACGGCGACGAGTCCGATGGCGGCGAGGACGATGCCGGTGGTGCGGGCGGGGCGGGACGGCATCGGTCCTCCTGGGACGGGACGGGAC
>NZ_PSWJ01000043.1:0-14365 GCF_002932775.1 Rathayibacter sp. AY1B8
GCGGAGGGCGAGGATGCCCAGGACGACGGCGGCGATCCCGACGAGTGCTCCGAAGACCGGCCCGGCCGGCCTCGCCATCGCCGCACTCGTCGTCGGCATCGTCGCGTTCCTCGTCGGCCTCGTGCCGGTCTTCGGAGCACTCGTCGGGATCGCCGCCGTCGTCCTGGGCATCCTCGCCCTCCGCCGCGGTCAGTCGAAGGCGATGTCGATCACCGGCGTCGTCCTCGGCGGTCTGGCCGTCCTCGCCTCGCTCCTGACGACGATCGGCTTCGGAGCCGCCGTGAACTCCGCCTCGAGCGACCGCCCGGCGGCCGTGATCGTCGAGTCGTCCGAGCCCACGACCGCTCCCGTCGTGCCGGCCACGGAGGAGGCGGAGGTCGTCGAGACGGCGGAGCCCGCACCCGTCGAGACGGCGGAGCCCGCACCCGTCGAGACGGTCGCCCCTGCCCCGGCGCCTGTCGAGACGGCGGCTGCTGCGCAGGTCTCGCCCGAGTTCGCCTCGGCACTCATCAAGGCGCAGAGCTACTCCGAGATGCTCCACATGAGCAAGGCGGGACTGTACGGCCAGCTCACCTCCGAGTACGGGGAGCAGTTCTCGCCCGAGGCCGCGCAGTACGCGGTGGACACCGTCTCCGCCGACTGGAACGCCAACGCGCTGGCGAAGGCCAAGGACTACCAGGCCCAGATGGCGATGGCGCCGGAGGCCATCCGCGACCAGCTGACCAGCGAGTACGGGGAGCAGTTCACGAGCGACGAGGCCGACTACGCCATCGCGCACCTGAACGACTAGTCCCACTCGGACCGTCGCGGCACTGCGCGGCCACTGAGCAGGTCCTCCCGGAGCGCGCCGCCGTCCGTCGCCCACGACCCGGGCGGCGGACCACCGGAGCCGGTTCAGGCCAGGACGGCGAGGGTGACGGGGAGCGCCTCGCTCCACCTGCCGGTCAGCCGCTCCTCGCCCTCGAGGAACGGCGGCGCGAGGACCCGCGCGAGGACGAGAGTCAGACCGTCGGCCGAGGTCGTGGTGGTCCGTGCGTCGCTGCGGACGAGCACCGTCGACGGCGGCCCGGACGCTCCGGCGCCTGATCCGCTGCCCTGCACCGTCGCGGTCGGCGGGCGGACGATGCGCTGCCCGTCCTCCTCGAAATGCTGCTCGACCTCCCGGGCGCCGGTGCGGATCGCCGTGGCGAAGGCGGCGATCGCGACGGGGTCGCCGGCACCGTCGTAGACCCAGCGACGACCGAGGACGGTGTGCTCGACGGTCGTGAGGAGATGCGCGTCACCGCCGGTGAGAGGCGAGCCGCGGTAGGTCAGCGGCACCTGGAGCGGCGGCTGCCCGGTCGACTGGACGATCAGCGTCTCCACTCCCACCTCGCCGTCGGGGTCGTCGAACCGGTAGGCGCCGAGCTGCGTGAATCCGCCGCCCTCGCACCAGGGCTGCGTCGGCGCCCATGCCTCCACGATCTCGAGCTTCCCGGGGGTGATCGTCGCACGGTGCAGAAGGGCCATGCACCGAGAGTAGAGCCGGCCGATCCGTCCGGAGGAGTGCCCGTCAGCGAGCGGCGCCCGCCGTCGCCGACTCGGGCAGGCTGCTCATGGGGAGGGTGTACTCGCCCTTCAGCGCCGAGATCCAGACGGTGGTCGGGGCGACGGCGGCGAAGTTCGAGTTGAGCAGCGCCATCAGCGTGGTGTGCAGGGAGTGCGCGTCGATCGTGCCGGCGTCGTTCGCGATCGCGATCGCGCCCGTCGCGTCGGAGAGGACCTCGGCGCGGAGCCCGTGCGTCTCCGCCTCGGCGGCCGAGGCGAGGATGCAGTTGTTGGTCATGTAGCCGACGAGGGTGATCGTGTCGACGTCGTGCTCGCGGAGCCAGTCGAGCAGGTCGGTCCCCGCGAAGACCGTGCCGAACTGCTTCGTGACGTTCTTCCACGAATCCGAGCGGCGCTTCTCGATCTCCGGGTGCAGCGCGAAGGACGGACCCGACGGGTCGAAGATCGGCGCTCCCTCGCCCGCGCTGTGCTGGACGACGGCGATCGGGAGGCCCGCGGCGGCGGCGGAGTCCAGAGCGGCGGCGATCCTCGGCAGCGACTGCGCGTGCGGCGGGTACTGGATCTCGAGCGGACCGCTGAAGTACTCCTGCTGCACGTCGACGAGGATCAGTGCGCGGCGCGGTGTGGTCATGAGGGGCTCCCATCGGTGGCGGACGTCCCCGATCCTCCCGCCCGGGGCTGGGAGCGGCGGTCAGCCACGCGGCCCGCGACCCGGTCGTGCGCGCAGGCCCACACCTCCTCGTGCTCGAGCGGAGTGAGGACGCCGGCGTCGAGCAGCCGGTCGGCCCGCCGCAGCACGGCCGCGATCGCCGCCTGGTCGGCGACGGCGGGGGAGTCGACGTCCGCGATCACGAGCCGGCGGGCGCAGGCCCGGCGGAGGCGGCGGGTCGAGCGGGCCGAGAGGAGCAGGAGCGACGCGGTCGGCAGGGCGAGCGCGGCCAGCAGGACGAGTGGCAGCCGATCGAGCGCGAGCGTCCCGACGGCGCCGGCGGCCGTCACGGCCACGACCAGCTGCGGACCGGCCGCGTGCAGGTGGAGGCGCCTCCGCTCCTCGACGGAGGTGCCGGGCGCGAAGACCACGAGCTCGCTCCGGACGACGCCGTAGCGGCTCGCACCGACGGTGTGGCGGCCCCAGCGGGGGCCGGCGTCGAGGAGGCGGAGGAGCAGGTGCACGAGCGCCATCGTCGGCCCGCGACGGCGGGTGGGAGGGGATCCTGACGGAACGCGGACGCGTACCGGGCCGATCCGCACGGTCCGCTCGCGCGCCGCTCACGATGCCCTCACGACCCCCTCACGACGCGGGATCGCGCGTCGACGTCCCTCCCCAGCCGATTACCCGTGAGGAAAGCGTGAGGATCCGCTCATTCCGGGCGGGCGCGCTCCTCACGGCGAGTAGAAACATCCAGTGACCTCTTCCGTCGTCCGTGGCGACCCCGACGCCCTCGAACCCTCACCTCTCTCCTCCGCGCGCGCGGGCGGGGTGAAGGCGTGGCTCCTCGAGGGCCTCCGCGACGACTCCGGAGCGCACCCCGGCCCCCACGCGGCCACCGGCAGGACGCACTCGTGGTGGCGCGTCATGTGCCTCACCGGCGTCGACTACTTCTCGACCCTCGGCTACCAGCCGGCGATCGCGGCGCTCGCCGCGGGCCTCGTCTCTCCGCTCGCGACGATCGTCCTGGTGGTGCTGACGCTCCTCGGCGCGCTCCCCGTCTACCGCCGCGTGGCCCGCGAGAGCTTCCGCGGCGAGGGGTCGATCGCGATGCTCGAGCGCCTGCTGCCCTGGTGGGGCGGCAAGCTCTTCGTGCTCGTGCTGCTGGGGTTCGCGGCCACCGACTTCATGATCACGATCACCCTCTCGGCGGCCGACGCGACGGCGCACGCGGTCGAGAACCCGTTCGCCCCCGCCTGGTTCCACGGGGCGGAGGTGCCGCTCACGCTGGGGCTGATCGCCCTGCTGGGGATCGTGTTCCTGCGCGGGTTCCGCGAGGCCATCTCGATCGCGGTCGTGCTCGTGGCCGTGTTCCTCCTGCTCAACGCGATCGTGATCGCCGTGGCGATCGAGCACGTGGCCGAGAACCCAGTCGTCATCGGCGACTGGTGGTCGGCGCTCACGACCCAGCACGGGAATCCGCTGATCATGGTCGGCATCGCGCTCATCGTGTTCCCCAAGCTCGCGCTCGGGCTCTCCGGCTTCGAGACCGGGGTCGCGGTCATGCCGCAGATCCGCGGCGACGCGGGCGACACCGAGGACGCCCCCGTCGGCCGCATCCGCGGGGCGAAGCGGCTGCTCATCACCGCCGCCGTCACGATGTCGGCGTTCCTCATCACCTCGAGCTTCGTCACCACGCTGCTCATCCCGCAGGCGCAGTTCCAGCCGGGCGGCGAGGCCAACGGCCGCGCGCTGGCCTACCTCGCGCACGAGTACCTCGGCGAGGGCTTCGGCACGGTCTACGACGTCGCGACGATCTGCATCCTCTGGTTCGCGGGCGCCTCCGCGCTGGCAGGCCTGCTCAACATCGTCCCGCGCTACCTGCCCCGCTACGGCATGGCTCCGCAGTGGGCCGGCGCCGTCCGTCCGCTCGTGCTGGTCTTCACCGTCGTCGCCTTCGTCATCACGATCCTCTTCCGCGCCGACGTCGACGCGCAGGGCGGGGCCTACGCGACCGGCGTGCTGGTGCTGATCACCTCCGCGTCCGTCGCCGTGTTCCTCTCGGCGAAGCGCAGGAAGCAGCGCAAGCGCGCCGTGGGCTTCGCGGTCATCGCGCTGGTCTTCGTCTACACGACGGTCGTGAACGTGGTCGAGAGGCCCGACGGCGTGAGGATCGCGGCGGTCTTCATCGTCGGCATCCTCGCGGTCTCGCTCGTCTCGCGGGTGCACCGCTCGTTCCAGCTGCGCGCCACCTCCGTGGTGTTCGACGCCGCCGCGATCGACTTCCTCACCACGGACGCCGACGACTACGGCGTGATCCGCATCCTCGCGAACGAGCCCGACGACGGTTCCGAGGCGGAGTACCGGGACAAGCTGGCGGAGGAGCAGCGCGACAGCAACTTGCCGATGCGCGGCCCGGTGCTCTTCCTCGAGGTGCACACCACCGACTCCTCCGACTTCGAGGAGGACCTGGTCGTGCAGGGCCGCGTCTGCCACGGCTTCCGCGTGCTGACGGTGACCAGCGGCAACATCCCGAACACCATCGCCACGGTGCTGCTCGAGATCCGCGACCTCACCGGCGTGATCCCGGACGTCTACTTCGAGTGGACCGAGGGCGGCCCCATCTCGAACATGTTCCGCTTCCTCATCACCGGCACCGGCGAGGTCGCCCCCGTCACCCGCGAGGTCCTCCGCCGCGCGGAGTCCCGCCGCGACCGCCGGCCGGGCGTGCACGTGGGCTGACGCCTGCTGCGCGGCGGGGGCGTGGCGGCGCCGAGGTGCCGCTGCTGCTGCGGGATTCCGCCGAGACGCCTCTCCGTCATCGAGACACCGCTGCAGGAGCGGTGTGTCGGCGGAGGAGGCGGTGTTCCGGCGCGCGGCGGCCCCGTAGCGTGGGCGCGGGCGCCCGTCGGGGCGCCGACACCGACGAACGGACGACGATGACCCTCGAGGACCAGCGCGCGCACATCCTGACCGGCGCCGTGTACGACGACATGACCCCCGAGCTGGTCGCCGCGCGCGAGCGGGCGGTCCTCGCCTCGAACGCGTACAACGCGAGCTTCGGGCGTCCCCCGGTCGAGCGGGAGGCTCTACTCCGCGAGCTCGTCGCCTCCGTGGGCGCGGACGCGCACCTCGAGCCGACGTTCCGGTGCGAGTTCGGGTTCAACATCACGATCGGCGACCGCTTCTACGCGAACTTCGACTGCATCCTGCTCGACGGCGCCCCCATCACGATCGGCGACGACGTGCTGTTCGGCCCGCGCGTCTCGATCTACACGTCGAACCACGCCCTCGACCCGGCCGAGCGCGCGGCCGGCGCCTGCACCGCGAAGCCGGTCGTCGTCGGCGACGGCGTCTGGATCGGCGGCGGCGTCACGATCAACCAGGGCGTCACCATCGGCGACGGGGCCGTGATCGGCTCGGGCAGCGTCGTCACCCGCGACGTCCCTCCGCTCACCATCGCCGCCGGCGTCCCCGCCCGCGTCCTCCGCCAGATCACCCCCGACGACCGGACCGGCTACCGCCCGGCCCACTGACGCCGACTCACGTCGGCTCCGGAAGGCCGGTTGCGAGACGCCGGCCCCGAGACGTCGGCTCCGAGACGCCGCTCCCGGGCGGCGCTCGGACGGCAGGCGGCGATCCGCCCTCAGGACTTCACGGTCGACAGGGGCTCGGTGATGCTCTCGAGGCTGCGGCGCTCGGCGTCGACGCCGAAGATCAGGGCGATCACGCCGCCGAGGATCATCACGGCGGCGCCGACGAAGTAGCCGATCGTCAGCGGACCGCGGTCGCTGCCGTCGCCGATCAGCGCGCCGTAGAGGGCGGGGGCGACCGCTCCGGCGATCTGGCCGAGGGTGAAGAAGTACGAGATCGCCTGGCTGCGCAGCTCGAGCGGGAAGATCTCGCTCACGGTGAGGTAGGCGCTCGAGGCTCCGGCGGAGGCGAAGAAGAACGACACGCACCAGAGGATCGTCTGCGTCGTCGCGGTCAGGACGTCCATGCTGAAGAGGACCGCCGAGACGGCCAGGACCGCTCCCGAGACGCCGTAGGTGAGGAAGATCATCTTCCGCCGGCCCCACACGTCGAACAGGTGGCCGAGCACCAGCGGCCCGACGAGGTTGCCGATCGCGAACGGGAAGAAGAAGTACGAGATCGCGCTCTGCTCGACTCCGTAGAAGTTCTCGAGCACCAGCGCGTAGGTGAAGAAGATCGCGTTGTAGAGGAACGACTGGGTGATCATCATCGTCGCGCCCACCAGCGTCCGCTTCGGGTACTGCCGCAGCAGCACCCGGGCGATGGTGCGGAACGGGATGCTCTCCGTCGCCTTCACGGTGATCGCCTTCGCGTCGTCGACAGGCTCGAGCACGCCGCCTTCCGCCTCCACTCGGCGCTCGATCTCGTCGACGGTGCGCTCCGCCTCCTCCTCGCGGCCGTGCGTCATCAGCCAGCGGGGGCTCTCGGGGATGTGGCGGCGGAGGTAGATGATCGCCAGTCCGAGGATCGGGCCGAGGAAGAAGCCGAGGCGCCAGCCGACGTTCTCGGCGAAGAGCGCGTCGTTCAGGAAGAACAGGTTGGCCGCGGAGCCCAGAGCCGCGCCGCCCCAGTAGGTGCCGTTGATCGCGATGTCGACGCGGCCGCGGTACTTGGAGGGGATGAGCTCGTCGATCGCGGAGTTGATCGCCGCGTACTCGCCGCCGATCCCCATGCCCGCGAAGAAGCGGAACACGGCGAGGAAGACGTAGTTCGGCGCGAGTCCCGCCAGGCCGCTGGCGACCAGGTAGATGACGAGCGTCAGGATGAACAGCTTGCGCCGCCCGAGCTTGTCGCTCAGTCGCCCGAAGATCAGGGCGCCCGCGATCTGCCCGCACAGGTAGATCGTGCCGAGCAGGCCGACCTCGAAGGCCGAGAGCCCGAACTCCTTCGCGAAGCCGGCGGAGGCGACGATCTGGATCTCGAGTCCGTCCAGCACCCACGAGAAGCCGAGGCCGACGACGATCGACCAGTGGAAGCGGGTCCAGGGGAGCCTGTCGATGCGGGCGGGCACGAGGCTCCGGACCGGGCCGCGCGGACTGGTGGATGTCGACATGGCGAGCGCCTTCCTGTCGCCCCGGCGTCGTTGCGGAGGAACGCTGTCCCGAGCGCGGCGAGACGACACTAGACCCGCGGGCGGCTCCATATCGCCGGGCTATTCACCCCTTGTCACGGACCGCCGAGCGGGTGTATCCCGGGCATCGGTGCCCACCCGGAGGCGGAGCGAGGCGCGGTGGACGCGAGCCCGGATCCGTCCCGCGGGGCCTGACACCGCCCGCCTCCTCGGCCTAGCGTGGAGGCATGATCGACGCGACGCCCGCGGGCACCCCCACTTACGTCCTCAGCGAGGGGCCCGTCTGGGATCCGGACACCGCCCGCCTCACCTGGGTCGACATCGAGGCCGGCGCGGTCCTGTCCGCTCCCGTCACCACGGAGGGGATCGGAGCGATCTCGCGCACCGACGTCGGCGAGCAGGTCGGCGCCGCGCTGCCCCTGGGCGACGGGCGGACGCTCGTCGCGCTGACCCGACGGCTCGCGATCCTGGAGGTCGACGGCTCCCTCACGCGCGGCTCCGAGCTGCTGCCGGAGGGGCACCGCTTCAACGACGGCACGATCGACCCGCAGGGGCGCCTCCTGGTCGGCTCGCTGACCCTCGGCGAGTCGGCGGGCGACGACGTCCTGCTGCGCATCGAGCACGACGGATCCGTCACCGTGCTCGACGACGACCTGCGGCTCTCGAACGGACTCGGCTTCTCGCCGGACGGCTCTGTGCTGTACTCGGCCGACACCGAGTCGGGCGTGATCCGCCGCCGCTCCTACGCGGACGCCGAGCACGGCCCGCGCGAGCCGTTCGTCGAGCTCGAGGAGGGCGTGTTCGCCGACGGACTGACCGTGGACGCCGACGGCCGCGTGTGGGTCGCGGTCTGGGGCGGGAGCGGCGTTCGGGTGTTCGAGGCCGACGGCAGCCCGGTCGAGGGCGAGGGCATCAGGATCGACGCCCCGCACTCCTCCAGCATCGCCTTCGCGGGCGAGGACCTGGACATCGCGGTCGTCACCTCCGCATCACGCGACCTCTCGGCGGACGAGCGGGCGCGTCATCCGCACGCCGGCGGACTGTGGATCGCGCAGCCCGGAGCCCGCGGCCGCGCCGCCACGCGCTGGGTGGAGGGCCCTCTGCCCTAGGGGCGGCCGGTCGCCCGTCAGACGGCGGGCGTCGTCGGCGGGCTCGGCTCCGACGCGGGCTGCGGCACGAGGGTCAGCCGCGAGATGCGGTAGCGGTCCGTCTCGGCCACGCGGAGCAGGTGGTCGCCGACGAGCACGGAGTCGCCCACGACGGCCACACGGCCGATCCGGTCGAGGACGAATCCGCCGACCGTCTCGTACGGACCCTCGGGCAGCTCGATGCCCAGCTGCTCCGCCAGGTCCTCGAGGATCATCCCGCCGTCGACGTCGTGCAGCTGCTCGGCCGCCTTCGCGTCGACCGCCTGGCGGGCGCCGTCGTACTCGTCGTAGATCTCGCCGACGAGCTCCTCGAGCAGGTCCTCCAGCGTGATGATGCCGTCGGTTCCCCCGTACTCGTCGATGACGACGGCGATCTGGTGGCCGTCCTGGCGCATGGTGCGCAGGGCCGCGAGCACCTTCGTCGTGCCGGGGACCGCGAGGATCGGGCGGGTGATGTCGGCGACGCTGCTCGCGGTGCCGGCGCGTCCCGCCTCCGGGAACGCGGACATCAGGTCGCGCACGTGGACGAAGCCGAGCACGTCGTCGAAGTCGTCGCCGACCACCGGGTAGCGCGAGTGCGGCTGGTCGAGGACCGCCGCGTAGCCCTCGGCCACGCTGAGCGCGCCGCGGAGGAAGTCGACGTCCGGGCGCGGGCGCATCACCTCGGCGACGCGGCGGTCGTCCGCGCGGAAGATGTCGGTGAGCAGCCGGCGGCTGTCCTCGTGGATCTCGGTGTTGCTGGAGATCATGTCGCGCACCTCGTCGGCCGAGACGCTCTCGCCCTTCTCGCGCGGGTCGGCGCCGAGGAGGCGGACGACGGCGTCGGTCGAGACGGACAGCAGCCAGATCACGGGGCGCATCAGGCGCGCGAGGGCGTTGAGCGGGGGCGCGAGGGCCTTGGTGAACGCGACGGACTTCTGCATCGCCAGGCGCTTGGGGACCAGCTCGCCCAGCACCAGGGAGAGGTACGCGATGACGAGGGTCATCAGGATCAGGGCGACGGTGGAGGCGGCGGAGGCCGAGAGGCCGAGCGACTGCAGCGGCGGCACGAGGTCGGGCGCGATGGTCGAGGCGCCGTACGCCGAGGAGAAGAAGCCGGCGAGCGTGACGCCGATCTGGACCGCGGAGAGGAACGTGTTGGGGTTGCGGACGAGCTCGGCGATGCGCCGGCCGCGCTCGCTGCCGGCCTCGATCGCGCGGACCTGGCTCTCGCGGAGGCTGACGATGGCCATCTCGGTGCCCGCGAAGACGCCTCCGAGGAGGACGAACAGCACCACGAGGCCGATGTTGAGGAGGGTGTCGAGATCCACGCCGACCAGAGTAGGGATGCCGGCCGTGAGAACGCCTCGTGGACTTTCAGGGAGCGGGGTCGGGCGGGACGACGCCCCGCCCGCCCCTCGCTCAGGACGCGTCGGCCGGGCGCACGCCGATCGTGAGGATGAGGTTCGCGTAGATGCGGCGGTCGCCCGAGGCGATGGTGAGCGCGACGTCGGGGGTGCGCGCCTCGGCGTAGAAGGCGTGCCGCTCGAGCGAGGTGAAGGGGACGCCGTCGAGGGATCGGCGGAAGGCGTCCTGCGCGGGGACGTCGATGCCGGGCGCGGGGGTCATGACCGTCGCCTCCTCGACGACGATCGCCGAGAGCAGGGCGTCGAGGATCTCGTCGACGGTCAGCATGTCGGGCCGGAGGTTCAGGTGCACCAGGGCGGAGTTCGGTCCGAGCGTGGTGCCGACGGGGTAGTTGCCGTCGGCGATGAGGACGCGGGAGCCGTGGCCCGCGCGGGCGAGCGCGTGCAGGATCTCGGGGTGGAGGAGGGTCGTGGTCAGCAAGAGGAGCTCCTAGAGGTCGTGGAGGTGGGCGACGGACGAGCCGGCGAGCAGGCGGCCGGGGAGCCTCCGCTCCTGGGGGCCGGGCTGCTCCGCCCCGGAGTCGAGGCGGAGGCGGACGAGGGCGGCGGCCTCGGCGGCGATCGCCTCCGTCGGCTGGGCGATCGTGGTCAGGTGCGGGCGGACCACGCGGGCCAGCTCGACGTTGTCGAAGCCGACGACGGAGAGGTCCGTCGGCACGCGCAGTCCGGAGTCGCCGAGGGCGATCAGGGCGCCGACCGTCAGCTCGCGGTTGCTCGCGAACAGGGCGGTCGGCCGGGGGCTCAGGGCGAGGATCCGCTCGACGGCGGCGACCCCGCTCTCGACCGTCAGCGGGCCGCGCACCACGGCGTCGGCGGCGGGGTGGACGCCGCGCTCGGCCAGGGCGGCGAGGAAGCCGGCGGTCCGCTCCCGGGTGGAGGACACTCCGTCCTCCCCGCCGAGCACCGCGATCGAGCGGTGGCCGTGGTCGAGGAGGTGGCGGGCGGCGGAGGCGCCGGCGCCCGCGTTGTCGAGCGCGACGCGATCGGTGACCAGTGCGTCGTCGATCCAGTCGACGGCCACCACGGGGGTGCCCTGCTCGGAGGCGCGGCGCAGCGCGTCGACGTCGCCCGCGGACGGCACCGCCACGATCCCGTCGACCATCTTCTCGAGCAGCAGGTCGACCGCGGCTCCCGGCTCGGGGCGGCTCACGCCGACCAGCACGCCGATGCCCTCTCCGCGCAGGGCCCGCTCGAGGCCCGCGATGATCGAGAGGTGGAACTCGTTGTCGAGGGCGGGCAGCAGCACTCCGACCGTGCGGGAGCGCCGCGAGCGCAGGCCTCGAGCGAAGCCGTTGACCCGGAAGCCGACCTCGGCGGCCGCCGCCTCGATCGCCGCCCGGTTCTCGGGGCGCACGGGGAGCCCGTTGTAGTGCTTCGAGATGGTCGAGAGCGAGAGGCCGGTCAGCCGCTGCAGGTCCTTGTAGGTGGCCACGTCACAGGGTGGCGCGGGGAGAGCCGTAGCCGCTCCAGCCCGGGATCGTGCCGTCGGCGTCCCACAGGTCGAGCCAGCCGGAGCTGCCGGGCCAGAGGAAGACCTGGCCCTTGATCAGCCGGTTGTTGCGCTCGGCGCCGCGCAGCGCCTCCTGCTCCTCGGCCGTGAGCACCAGGGAGGCGGCGGCCAGGTTCGCCTCGATCTGCTCCGGCTTCACCGCGAACGGGATCGGGATCTGGCCGCGGTTCACCGCCCAGGCGAGGCACACGACGGCCGGATGCACGCCCCGCTCCTCGGCGATCGCCCGCACCGCGGAGTGCTCGATGTCGACGATGTCGCCCTCCACCCGATCGCGCTCCGGCCGCGACGGCGAGCCCAGCGGCGAGTAGCCGATCGGCTGGATGCGATGGTCGAGGCAGAAGCGGAACAGCTCCGGCTGCTGGAAGCAGGGGTGCAGCTCCATCTCGTTCAGCTGCGGGGCGATGCGGACGTCGGCGAGGATCCGCTCGAGCTTGGGGATCGTGACGTTGGAGGTGCCGAGGTGCCGGACGAGGCCCCGGTCGACCATGCTCTCGAGCGCGCGCCAGGTCTCGAGGAACGCCTCGTGGACGTACGGGCGGGCGTGCGGATCGCGAGCGTCGGTCTCGGCGTGCGGCGGGTGGTGGTTCGGGAAGGGCCAGTGCACGAAGACGGCGTCGAGCACGTCGAGGCCGAGGTCGGCGAGCGAGCGCTCGACGGAGGCGACGGCCGCCGCGGGCTCGTGCGCGTCGTTCCAGATCTTCGACATGACGAAGAGCTCGTCGCGGTCGACTCCGGAGTCGGCGATCGCCCGGCCGACGCGCGGCTCGTTGCCGTAGACGGTGGCGCAGTCGAGGAGGCGGAAGCCGGCGCGGAGGGAGTGCTCGACCGCGAGGCCGACGGTCTCGGCGTCGTAGCGGTCGGAGCCGAACGTCCCGGCGCCGATCGCGGGGATGCGGCTGCCGCTCGCGAGGACGCGGTGGCTCGGCGGAGTGGGGGCCATGCGGATCCTCCTGGTGCGGCGGCGGGAGCGAAACGTTGCGCTTCACGGTAGGCGGGGGAGGGTAGCGGCGTCAACGATGCTGTGGACCGATGTGCGTAACGTTTCGTGCGGTGGGTGCTTTCGTCCTCCGTTCCTGCCCCGCCCCCCTCGAAACGCCAATAGTTGTCGCACTCGCGCGCGACTGCGACGACTACTGGACTCTCGAGCCGCGCGCTCGGCTCGCTCGCGCGAGAACGCAGGAGCCGCCGCACTCGAGGTCGACTGCGACGACTCCTGGACTGTCGAGAAGAGCCCCGCCCCTCCGCTCACACCAGCCGGCGCGACTCCTCCGTGACCACGCGGAACCAGCGCGCGCCGTAGCCGCCGAGGGGCACCGACACGGCGCCGTCTTCGCCGAGCGGGAGCGACTCGCCGCCGAGGGAGTCGACCAGCCGCGCCCCGGCGGGGGTGTCGGGGAGCGTCAGGTGCGCCGTGCGCGGGTTCGACGCCAGGTTGTGCACCGCGACGGTCGTGCCGGTCGACGCGGACATCCGGTGCACGAGCACGCTCGGCTCGTCGCAGGGGAGGTGCGTGTACTCGCCCCAGCCGATCTCCGGCGACCGCCGGTACAGCCAGGCGAGGCCCTTCACGTGGGCCAGGAGGGAGTCCGGATCCTGGAGCTGCGCGGCCGCGTTCACGTGCTCGGGTCCGAAGCCGCCGCCGGGAGGGGCGGCGATCAGGTCGGAGGCGTCGGCGCGCGAGAACCCGCCGTTGGCGGCGCTGCTCCACTGCATCGGGGTCCGAACGGCGCTGCGGCCCGGGATGTCGGCGTTCTCGCCCATCCCGATCTCCTCGCCGTAGTAGAGCACCGGGGTCCCGGGCAGCGAGAAGACCAGGCTGTGGACCAGGCGGACGCGGCGCGGGTCGCCGTCGACCATCGGCGGGAGGCGGCGGACGATGCCGCGCCCGTGGATCCGCTGCGACTGCTCCGGAGCGAACGCCGCGAAGACCTCGTCGCGCTCGTCGTCGCTCAGCTGGTCGAGGGTGAGCTCGTCGTGGTTGCGCGCGAAGTTCGCCCACTGGCTGCCGACGGAGATCTCGGGGCGGCTCGCGAGCGCCTCGACGAGCGGCGCCGCCTCCTCCCGGGCCAGCGCGAGGTAGAGGCGCTGGTTGCCGATGAAGTCGAACTGCATCGACAGCTCGTCCGCGTCCTCGCCGCCGAAGAAGCCGAGCTGCTCCTCGCGGGTCACGTTGACCTCGCCCAGCAGCATCGCCTCGCCGGAGCGCCGCGAGACGAAGCGGCGCAGCAGGCGCAGCCACTCGTGCTCGTCGCGGGCGCCGGGCTCGATCAGGTACGGCACCGCGTCGACCCGGAAGCCGTCGACGCCCAGCTGCAGCCAGAACCCGATGAGCTTCGCGATCTCGTCGCGCACGGCCGGGTTCTCGGTGTTGAGGTCGGGCTGGTGCCGGTAGAAGCGGTGCAGGTAGTACTGGCCCGCCTCCTCGTCACGGAACCAGACGCCGTCCTCCGCGTCCGGGAACACGTTCGCGGGCTGATCGGCGGGCGGCTCGTCGCGCCAGACGTAGTAGTCGCGGTACGGGCTGTCGGGGGAGGAGCGGGCGGCCTGGAACCAGGGGTGCTGGTCCGAGGTGTGGTTGACGACGAGGTCGACGATCACGCGCATCCCGCGGTCGTGGGCGGTCCGGATCACCTCGACGACGTCGCCGTGGTGCCCGAAGCGCTCGTCCACTCCGTAGAAGTCGCTGATGTCGTAGCCGTTGTCGCGGCCGGGGGACCGATAGAACGGCGCGAGCCAGAGGCAGCTGACGCCGAGCTCGGCCAGGTAGTCGATCCGGTGGACGAGGCCCTCGAGGTCGCCGACGCCGTCGTCGTCCCAGTCCATGAACGTCTTCACGTCGAGGTTGTAGAAGACGGCGGTGCGCCACCACAGGTCGCTGGTGTCGGTGACCCTCATGCGCGGGGCTCACAGGACGTGGGTCGCGGGACGGGGCTCACAGGACACGGCTCGCGGCTCGCGGCTCGCGGGATGCGGGATGCGGGACGCGGGACACGGGAC
>NZ_PSWJ01000044.1:0-11040 GCF_002932775.1 Rathayibacter sp. AY1B8
GGCCCCGCCCTCGTCGCGAAAGCCCTCCGCCGTGTCCGCTCCCGCCCTCCCGTCTCCCGGCGCCCCCGCGCAGAAGCGCCCGAGCACGCTGCAGACCCTGCTGCGCCTCGTCCCCTTCGTCGGCGACTCCCTGCCCCGGCTGGTCGGCGGCATCGCGGTCGCGCTCGTGGCGAGCCTGGTGTCGCTGGTCATCCCGATCGTCCTGCAGCAGCTCGTCGACGGGCCGCTGGGGGACGGAGCGGCCTCCGCCGGCTCCGGCGACCTCGGGCCGCTGATCGGCCCGGTCGCCGTCATCCTCGTGCTCGGCGTCGTCGAGGCCGGTGCCATCGCGCTGCGCCGCCGGATGGTCCTCACCCCCAGCACGCGGATCGAGGCGCGCATGCGCTCGGCGCTCTACAGCCGCCTGCAGGACCTCCCCGTCTCGTTCCACGACCGCTGGCAGAGCGGGCAGCTCCTGTCGCGGGCGATGAGCGACCTCAGCCTCATCCGCCGCTGGATCGCCTTCGGCTTCGTCCTGCTCGTGGTCAACGCGCTGACGATCGTCGTCGGCTTCGGCGTCCTCGTCTACTGGAACCCGATCCTCGGCGTGCTCTTCGTCGTGTGCTCGATCCCGGTCTGGATCTACGGGTTCGCGTTCGAGAAGCGCTACTCGAGCATCGCGCGCCGCAGCCAGGACCAGGCGGGCGACCTCGCCACGACCGTCGAGCAGTCGGTGCACGGCATCCGCGTCCTCAAGGCCTTCGGCCGCCACCAGCACGCGCTGGAGAACTTCGCCGGCCAGGCCGAGAAGCTCCGCGGCACCGAGATCGACAAGGCCCGCGCCATCGCCGGGATCTGGTTCGTCCTGCTGCTGGTGCCGGACATCGCGTTCGCGCTCTGCCTGCTCGGCGGGGTCTGGCTCGCCGCGGCCGGCCAGCTGAGCGTCGGCGAGCTGTTCGCCTTCTTCGCCACCGCGACCGTGCTGCGCTGGCCGGTGGAGTCGATCGGCTTCCTCCTCTCGATGACCTTCGACACCCGCACGGCGGTCGACCGCTACTTCGAGGTGATGGACAGCCGGAACACCATCACCGACCCGGAGGACCCCGAGACGATCCTCGAGCCGCGCGGTCGGGTCCGCTTCCGCGACGTCCACTTCCGCTACCAGGACGCCCCCGAGCGCTACCGCGACCTCCTCGACGGCGTCGACCTCGAGGTCGAGCCGGGCGAGACGATGGCACTGGTCGGCATCACCGGGTCCGGGAAGACGACGCTCACCGCGCTGCTCCCGCGCCTCTACGACGTGACCGGCGGCGCCATCGAGCTCGACGGCGTCGACATCCGCCGGCTCCGCCGCGACGAGCTGCGCACGCACGTCGGCATGGCGTTCGAGGACGCGACGCTCTTCTCCACCAGCGTGCGCGAGAACGTCCTCCTCGGCCGACCCGACGGGACCGAGGAGGAGCTGCTCGAGGCCCTCGAGATCGCGCAGGCCGACTTCGTCCACCGCCTCCCCGAGGGCCTGGACACGAAGGTGGGCGAGGAGGGGATGAGCCTCTCCGGCGGCCAGCGCCAGCGCCTGGCCCTCGCCCGCGCGGTGGCCGCGCGTCCGGCGGTGCTCGTCCTCGACGACCCGCTCTCGGCGCTCGACGTCGACACGGAGGCGCGCGTCGAGGCGGGGCTGCGCCGCGTGCTCGGCGACACCACGGCGATCATCGTCGCCCACCGCCCCTCGACGGTGGCGCTCGCCGATCGCGTGGCACTGATGGAGGAGGGCCGCATCACCGCGGTCGGCACCCACAGCGAGCTGCTCGCGAGCAGCCCGCACTACCGCTTCGTCATCTCGAGCCTCGAGGAGGACGAGCTGACCCGGCCCGCCGGGACCCAGCGCATCGGCTCCCGCCCCACGACGACCCACCAGGAGACGCGATCATGAGCACGCTCGGTTCCTCCGAGGAGCGCGACGACCTCAGCAGAGCGGAGTCGGCGGCTCTGCGCCGGCGCTCGCTGCGGCTGCTCGGCTCCCTGCTGCGGCCGCTCCGGCTGCGGCTGGTGCTCACCGCGGTCGTGGTCGTCGTCGCGACCGCTGCCCAGGTCGCGGGACCGGCGCTGATCGCGGCGGGCATCGACAACGGCCTGCCCGCGGTCCTCGCGGGGAACGCGGTCCCGCTGGCGGTCACGGTCGGCGCCTACATCCTCACCGGACTCGTCGGCGCGCTCCTGGTCGCCTGGTACACCGTGCTCTCCGCGCGGGTGAGCCAGGCGATCCTGATCGACCTGCGCAAGCGGGTCTTCCTGCACACCCAGAAGCTGAGCCTGGAGTTCCACGAGAACTACACCTCCGGCCGGATCATCTCGCGCCAGACCAGCGACCTCGACTCCATCCGCGAGCTGCTCGACTCCGGCATCAACCAGCTGGTGCAGGGTGCGCTCTACATGGGCTTCGTCGCGATCGCCCTCGTCTCCCTGGACGGCGTGAGCGGCATCGTGCTCGCCTGCGCCCTGGTGCCGCTCGCGCTGCTCACCCGCTGGTTCCAGAAGCGGTCGCAGGCGCTGTTCCGCGGCACCCGAGTCGCCTCGTCGCGGCTCATCGTGCAGTTCGTGGAGTCGATGACCGGCATCCGCGCCGTGCAGACTTTCCGCACGCAGAAGCGCAACGAGTCCGTGTTCGGCGGGGTCGTCGAGCAGTACCGGCTCGCCTACAAGCGCGTCTTCGGGGTGTTCGGCACCTTCGACCCCGGGCTCGTGCTGATCGGCAACGTCACCGTCGCCGTGGTGCTGTTCATCGGCGGCGTCCGCGTGCTCGACGGCGGGCTCGAGATCGGCGCGCTGCTGGCGGTCCTGCTCTACACCCGGCGCTTCTTCGACCCGGTGCAGGAGATGGCCATGTTCTACAACTCCTACCAGTCGGCGGCCGCCGCGCTCGAGAAGATCTCGGGCGTGCTGGCCGAGGAGCCGAGCGTCCCGGATCCGGCCCGCCCGGTCGACCTGCGGCAGGCGCGGGGCCGCCTCGGCTTCGAGGGCGTCCGCTTCGCCTACACCGCCGACCGCGAGGTGCTGCCGCGCTTCGACCTCGACATCCCCGCCGGGCAGACCATCGCCCTCGTCGGGTCCACGGGCGCCGGCAAGACGACGCTCGCCAAGCTGATCTCGCGCTTCTACGACCCGAGCGACGGCGTGGTGACCCTCGACGGCGTGGACCTGCGGCAGCTGCACCCGAAGGACCTGCGGCGCGCGATCGTGATGGTCACCCAGGAGGCGTACCTCTTCTCCGGATCCGTCGCCGACAACATCGCGATCGGGCGGCCGACCGCGTCCTACGACGAGATCGTCCGGGCCGCGGAGGCGGTCGGCGCGCACGAGTTCATCCAGGCGCTGCCGGACGGCTACGACACCGACGTGAACAAGCGCGGCGGCCGCGTCTCGGCCGGTCAGCGCCAGCTGATCTCGTTCGCCCGCGCGTTCCTGGCCGACCCGGCGGTGCTGATCCTGGACGAGGCGACCTCCTCCCTCGACATCCCGAGCGAGCGCCTGGTGCAGCAGGGCCTGCAGACGCTATTGGCGGACCGCACGGCGGTCATCATCGCGCACCGCCTCTCGACGGTCGCGATCGCCGACCGGGTGCTGGTGATGGAGCACGGCCGCATCCTCGAGGACGGCACCCCGGAGGCGCTCATCGCCGGCGAGGGCCGCTTCGCCACCCTGCACGCGGCCTGGCGGGACTCGCTCGTCTGATCGGCTGCTGCTCGCGACTCACGTCCCGGAGCCGCTCCCGGCTCAGGGGCGCCAGCGGGCGCTGCGCACGTCGACGCGCCAGCCGCCCGGCGTGACGACGAGGGGCGTGCCCTCGCGCTCGTACTCCCGGCGGGCGCGCTCCTCGTGGCCGACCGGGGGCGCTCCTCCCGCGCGGACGACGCGCCACCAGGCGGTGTCGGAGCCGTAGCGGGCCATCACCGTGCCGACCGCGCGTGCCGCACGCGTGCCGAGGACCGCGGCGATCTCGCCGTAGGCCATCACGCGGCCGCGCGGGATCGAGGCGACCACCTCGAGGACGGCGGAGACGAAGTCGGCCGGCTCCGCTGCCTCCGGCGCCGCGCTCAGAGCGTCAGCGCCCCGATGTTCTCGCCGTACTGCGTCTCGCCGACGACCTCGAAGCCGATCCAGCGGAAGAACTGCTCCGGGCCGTCCTCGCCGGACTCCCAGATCACCGTGAGGGTGTCGAAGCCGCGGGCGCGCGCCTCGTCGGCGGTGGCGCGGACGGCGAAGGTGCCCACGCCGCGGCCCTGCTTCGCCGCGTCGATGTTGATGCGCCAGATGCAGCTGCGGAACTCCTCCGCCGCCTCCGGGTCGAAGTGCGCGTGGATGAAGCCGACCAGCTCGTCGCCGTCCATCACGGCCCGCTGCCAGGAGGCGCCCGGGTCGATCACCGCGGCGGCGGCGGAGTAGGAGACCGGCGCGATGAACTGCTCCTGGCCGGGTTTGAGGCTCAGACCGTTCACGGCGGAGATGTTCGAGGCGGACAGCTCTTCCAGGCGGAGGTCACTCATGCCGTCACTGTACCGGCGGCGCAGGACGGCGGGCATCCTCCTGTCGGGCGACGTGCACCGGCCCCGGCGCGGACGATCGAGAACTGTCTCGACATCGAGACAGTTCGCGCCTCGGGTAGGCTGGCGGAGGCCATCCGGAGCGGTGCAGAGCCGCCCGTCCCGCACAGGTGCGGGGTCATCGACACCATGGGAGAGCAATGTCCAAGATCAAGGTTGAGGGAACGGTCGTCGAGCTCGACGGCGACGAGATGACGCGCATCATCTGGCAGAAGATCAAGGACACCCTCATCCACCCGTACCTCGAGGTGAACCTCGAGTACTACGACCTCGGCATCGAGTACCGCGACGAGACGGACGACCAGGTCACGATCGACGCGGCGCACGCCATCCAGAAGCACGGCGTCGGCGTGAAGTGCGCGACCATCACCCCCGACGAGGCCCGCGTCGAGGAGTTCGGCCTCAAGAAGATGTGGAAGTCGCCCAACGGCACGATCCGCAACATCCTCGGCGGAGTGATCTTCCGCGAGCCCATCATCATCTCGAACATCCCGCGCCTGGTCCCCGGCTGGAACAAGCCGATCATCATCGGCCGCCACGCGTTCGGCGACCAGTACCGCGCCACCGACTTCGTCTTCAAGGGCAAGGGCACGCTGACCGTCGAGTTCACGCCCGAGGACGGCTCCGAGCCGATGAGGTTCGAGGTCTACAAGGCCCCCGACGACGGCATCGCGCAGGTCCAGTACAACCAGGACGCGTCGATCCGCGACTTCGCCCGCTCGTCGCTGAACTACGGCCTCTCGCGCAACTACCCGGTCTACCTCTCCACCAAGAACACGATCCTCAAGGCCTACGACGGCCGCTTCAAGGACATCTTCGAGGAGATCTTCGAGACCGAGTTCAAGGAGCGCTTCGACGCCGCGGGCCTCACCTACGAGCACCGCCTCATCGACGACATGGTCGCCTCGGCCATGAAGTGGGAGGGCGGCTACGTCTGGGCCTGCAAGAACTACGACGGCGACGTCCAGTCCGACACCGTCGCGCAGGGCTTCGGCTCGCTGGGCCTGATGACCTCCGTGCTCTCCACGCCCGACGGCAGCGTCGTCGAGGCGGAGGCGGCGCACGGCACCGTCACGCGCCACTACCGCCAGCACCAGGCCGGCAAGCCCACCTCGACGAACCCGATCGCCTCGATCTACGCCTGGACGCGCGGCCTCGCGCACCGCGGCAAGCTCGACGGCAACCAGGAGCTCATCGACTTCTCGCTCACGCTGGAGGACGTGGTCATCAAGACGGTCGAGTCCGGGAAGATGACGAAGGACCTCGCCCTGCTCGTCGGCCCCGAGCAGGGCTGGCAGACGACCGAGGAGTTCCTCGCGACCCTCGACGAGAACCTGAAGGCCCGCATGTCGGCCTGATTTCCGGCTTCAGCAGACGCGTCCGGCCCGCACGATCCTCGGATCCTGCGGGCCGGACGCGTCTGAGGGCTCGGTGGGACGTGGCCGGGCCGAGCGCCTCAGAGCGCCCGGGCGAGGTCCTCCATCGCGTGGAGCGGATCGGGCCCCGACGGCATCAGCACGACGCTCGACGCACCGGCCTCGTGCAGCAGGCCGATGCGGCGACGAGCGTCCTCGGGAGTGCCCACGACGGCCAGCTGGTCGACCCAGGCGTCGGGCAGGTCGCGGACGAAGGCGGCGCGGTCGGCGCTCTCGGCCCGCAGGCGGGCGAAGTCCTCGGCGAAGGGGAGCGGCTCGATGTGCGGCGCCCAGTCCGGCTCGCCGATCCACTCGAGTCCCGGCCGGACTGCGTCGCGCGCGGCGGCCGCGTCGTCGTCCACGGCGGCCACGTTGTAGGCGACGATCCGCCCGGTGCCGCCGAGGTGGCCGCGGGCCGCCGCGAGGTACTCCGGAGTGACGGGCTCGGCCAGGACGACCCCGTCGGCGATCCGGCCCGCGAGCGCCAGCGACTTCGGTCCACGGACGCCGGCCAGCAGCGGCGGCACGACGGCGGGCGGCGACTCCAGGACGAGGCCGTCCGCGTGCACGTAGCGGCCGGAACGGTCGGTGCGCTCGCCGGAGAGCAGTGAGCGGATCGCGTCGAACTGCTCCTCGAGCAGGGTGAGCGGGCTGCGCGGCCAGACGCCGAGGCCGCGCATCCAGTGCGGCATCCCGTGCCCGATGCCGGCGTGGACGCGGCCGGGGAACAGTTCGGCGAGAGTGCCGAGCTCCATCGCGGTGAAGGCCGCCGTGCGGACGGCGGCGGGCAGGATGCCGATGCCGACGACGATCCGCTCGGTGGCGGCGAGTACCGCGCCGGCCTGGGCGATGCCGCCGCGGAAGCCGAGGTCCTCGACCACCCAGAGCTCGTCGAAGCCGAGCTCCTCGGCGCGGCGGGCGTAGACGAGCACCTCGGAGGCGGGGAGATCGCGGGGGAGCAGGACGCCGACAGCGGTATCGGAGGAGGAGGCGCGCATCCGGCCAGCGTAGGGCGTGCGGACACGCGGAGGGCCCGCCCGCACGATCGCGGACGGGCCCTCGCTCGTCGTCCTATTCGGCGGCCGCCTCGCCGATCCGCACCTGCTCGGGGCGGGCGGTCGAGACGACCTCGATGCGGCGGGGACGCGCCTTCTCGCTGACCGGGATGGTCACCGAGAGCACGCCGTTGTCGGAGGACGCGGCGATGCGCTCGGTGTCGACGCCCTGGCCGAGGCTCAGCTGGCGGACGAAGGTCGCCGACTGGCGCTCCCGGGTGATGCAGGTGACGTCGTCGCCGCTCGCGACGGTGCGCTGGGCACGGATGGTGAGGAGCTGCCCGTCCACGTCGACGTCGACGGACCCCGGGTCGATGCCGGGGAGGTCGGCGGTGAGGACGTAGTGGTCGCCGTCCCGGTACAGGTCGATCGGCATCCGGCGGGGCCCCTGACCGGAGCCGAGGAGGGCGGTGGCGAGGCGGTCCAGCTCGCGGACGGGGTCGTAGGTGACAGCCATGAGATCACTCCATTCAGTCGTGCAACGAAGAGTTCCATGCGTTGAGCCGACCCGGCTCAACGCGAGTAATTTAGCACTCGGGGAGGGGGAGTGCCAACGGATCGGCCCCCTTCAGCGTCAACTTCGTTACCTGTTCGTAACAAAGCTGGGCAATCGAGTTCGTAGGGTCGTTTCTGTGTGGAAACCGATCCGGTTCCCAGCGAATGTGAGTAAGGACATCGATTGCCGATCCACCTGTCCCACCGACCACCCGTCCGCCGCGCTGAGAGGCGCATCCTCGCGGGCCTCGCCGTCCTCGGAGTCGCCGCGACCGCGGCCTTCGCCACCACCGGCGCCAGTGCCGCCCCTCTCGCCGGCAGTGCCTCGCTCGTCGGCGGGCTCTCCGTCGGCCAGAGCTTCGACGACGGCGACTACGTCGTCACCCTCGTCGAGCCCTCCGCGGCCACCTACCAGGGCAGCGATGCCCGCTTCGCCCGCACCGCGCCCGTCGACGGTGCGCAGCTGCAGGCCGCCTCGGCTCCGGTGGAGGACTACTCCGCCCACCTCGAGCAGCGCCAGGAGGACGTCGCCTCCGCGGTCGACGCCGCCATCGGCTACCACTACACCGTCGCCCTCAACGGCTTCTCCGCGACCCTCTCGGGCGAGCAGGCGGGCGAGCTCGCGAGCCGCCGCGACGTCGCCCAGGTCCGCAAGGTCGAGAACCTGAAGGTCGACCGCGCCGCGCAGGCCTCGCCGCTCGCCGCGGCCGCCGCCGGCACCCCGGTGCCCGACACCGGACAGCAGCGCTCCACCGACTTCCTCGGCCTCGAGGGCGAGAACGGCGTCTGGCAGAAGCTGGGCGGCATCGACAAGGCGGGCGAGGGCGTCGTCGTCGGCGTCATCGACTCCGGCATCGCGCCCGAGAACCCCTCCTTCGCAGGCGCGCCCCTGGCGACCTCGCCCGGAGCGGCCCCCTACACGGACGGCACCACCACCTCCTTCGTGAAGTCGGACGGCGGCACCTTCGTCGGCTCCTGCTCGCCGGGGCTCCCCGCCTCCGAGCAGTGGGACGGCGACGAGTGCAACCAGAAGCTCATCGGCGCACGCTGGTTCCTCGCGGACGAGGAGGTCGGCTCGACGGACAACCCCGAGTACCGCTCCCCGCGCGACGCCGACGGACACGGCTCGCACACCGCGAGCACGGCAGCCGGCAACAACGGCGTCGAGGCGAGCGTCGACGGCTACGACTACGGGAAGATCTCCGGAGTCGCCCCGGCCGCCAAGGTCGCCGCGTACAAGGTCTGCTGGAACGGACCCGACGAGGGCACCGACGACGACGACTTCTGCTCCGGAGCGGGCATCCTCGCGGCCATCGACGCCGCGACCAAGGACGGCGTCGACGTCATCAACTTCTCGATCGGCGGCGGCTCGGCCACCTCGACCCTGACCGCGATCGACGAGGCGTTCCTCAACGCCGCCGCCGCGGGCGTCTTCGTCGCGGCCTCGGCCGGCAACTCGGGTGCGGGCGCCTCCACGCTCGACCACGCGTCGCCCTGGTACACCACGGTCGCCGCGTCCTCCATCCCGACCTACACCGCGACCGCCGCTCTCGGCGACGGCCAGAAGTTCGTCGGAGGATCCATCTCGGTCCACGAGGACGTCACCGGACCGCTGGTGAACAGCGCCGACGTCGTCCGCTCGGGCGCCGAGAACCCCGCCATCTGCGAGACCGGCACCCTCGACCCCGACAAGGTGAAGGGCACGATCGTCGCCTGCACCGCGGGCGTCACCGCGCGCGTCTCCAAGTCGGCCGAGGTCGAGCGGGCCGGCGGCATCGGCATGCTGCTGCTCAACCCGACCCCGAACGCCCTGCACGTCGACGACCACTCGGTCCCGAGCATCCAGATCGACTCGCAGGCCTACCAGGCGATCACGACCTACGCCGGCACCGCCGGTGCGACCGTGACCCTCTCCGAGGGCAACTCGTCCGGAGCCTCCATCCCCGTCCCGCAGGTCGCCGGCTTCTCGTCGCGCGGACCCGCTGAGGCGGACGGCGCCGACGTGCTGAAGCCCGACCTCACGGCGCCCGGCGTCGCGATCCTCGCCGACAGCTTCAACGCCGAGGGCGACGACCCCGCCTTCGCGTTCGAGTCCGGCACCTCGATGTCGTCGCCGCACGTGGCGGGCCTCGGCGCGCTGATCCTCGGCGCGACCCCGAAGGCCTCGCCGTCCGCGGTGAAGTCGGCCATGATGACCTCCGCCTACGACAGCGTCGACCAGTCGGGCGCCGCGTCCGAGGACGTCTTCGCCCAGGGCGCCGGACACGTCGACCCTGCCGCGTTCCTCGATCCCGGACTGCTCTACCAGAGCGGCACGGAGGACTGGATCGCGTTCCTCAAGGGTGCGGGCTACGTCTTCACCTCGAACCCGGTGATCGACCCGATCGCCGCGATCGACCCGTCCGACCTCAACCAGGCCTCGATCGCGATCGGCGCCCTCGCGGGCACGCAAACCGTGACCCGCACGGTCACCTCGACCGGCGCGGGCACCTACACCGCCTCGGTCGACGGCCTCGCCGGGATCGACACCGTCGTCTCGCCCTCGACCCTCTCCTTCACGGGTGCGGGCCAGACGGCGGAGTACACGGTCTCCTTCACCACCGGCTCGGCGGCGCTCAACCAGTTCGCCACCGGCTACCTGACCTGGGCGAGCGCGGAGCACGACGTCCGCAGCCCGATCGCGGTGCGCCCCGTCCTGCTGGACGCGCCCTACGAGGTCTCCGGCACCGGCTCGACCGGCACCGGCACGGTGACGGTCACGCCCGGCATCACCGGCGCGCTGCCGCTCACCGCGAGCGGTCTCGCCGAGGGCGTCCTCGCCGAGGACGCCACTGCCGCTGACGGCCACTCGGCGACGCTTCCCACGGGGAAGTCGCTGACGACCACCGTCGTGGTGCCGGAGGGCGCCGAGTTCGCCCGCTTCGATCTCGATTCGCTCGACGACGCGGCCGACCTCGACCTCACCGTCACCAGCGAGAGCACCGACAAGGTCTTCACCTCGGCGACCGGATCGGCCGACGAGCGCGTCGACATCGCCGACCCCGCTCCGGGCGAGTACACGGTCCAGGCCGATGTCTACTCGACCGCTCCGGGATCCTCGACCGTCACGTTCGACTTCCGCAGCTTCGTCATCACTCCGGAGAACGGTCTCGGCTCGCTGAGCACCGACCCCGCCGTGGTCGACGCCGTGCAGGGCGAGCCGATCGCGTACGCGGTCTCCTGGTCGAACCTGGCGGGCCCGGCCCGCTACCTCGGCCGTGTCGCCTACACCGATTCGGGACTCGCGACGCTCGTGAGCGTCGACGTCACCGAGGCGGTCACCCCCACCCCGACGCCGACCGCGACTCCGGAGCCCACGGGCACCCCGGAGCCGACCGCGACGCCGACGGCCGGCCCCACCGCCGGACCGGGGGAGCCCACCTCCACGCCGACCGCCGGACCGGGCGCGCCCGGTCCGGCGGTCGGCGTGGAGGTGGGCTCCCCCGGTCCGGCGGT
>NZ_PSWJ01000045.1:0-8798 GCF_002932775.1 Rathayibacter sp. AY1B8
GGTCCGCCCCTGTCCCTGGTCCGCCCCTGTCCCTGGTCCGCCCCTGTCCCTGGTCCGCCTCCGTCCCGGTCCGCTCCGTCCCGGTCCGCTCCCGCCCCGCTCCGGCTGGCGGACGCCCCCGCCACGCAGGAGAGCCGTCGAACTCGGAAGATCACGACCGGACGAGCTCCACGTGGTTCACGCTCTCCGCCGCCCGCCGCGTCCGTCGGCAGCCCGCCGCGTCCGTCGGCCCACTCCTTCCCTGTCCTCTCCTGCCCTGTCCTCTCCTGCCCTGTCCTCTCCTGCCCCGTCCGGTCAGGAGCGTCCAGCCGCGGCGACCGCTCCACGCCGCCCGTGCCGCCACCCGTGCCTCCGCCCGTGCCGCCGCCCGACCTCAGCGGATGCCGCTGCGCGCGAACCCCTGCACGAAGTAGCGCTGGAAGCACAGGAACAGCAGCACCATCGGCAGCACCGACACCAGCGCCAGCGCCATGCTCGCGCTGTAGTCCGGCGTCGATTGGCCCTTGAGGTAAAGCAGGCCGATCGGCAGCGTGAACAGCTCGTTGTCCTTCAGGGCGATCAGCGGCCAGGCGAAGTCGTTCCAGCTGCCGAGCAGAGTCAGCAGGATCAGGACGGCGATCAGCGGCTTCGAGAGCGGCAGCACGATCTGCAGGAACACCCGCAGGTGGCCGGCGCCGTCGATCCGCGCCGCCTCGATCAGCTCCTCCGGGATGGAGAGGAAGAACTGCCGGGCGAGGAAGATCCCGAAGGCCGCCGCTGCTCCGGGCAGGATCACCGACCAGTAGGTGCCGTAGATCTGCAGTCCGGTCACGAGCTTGAACTGCGCGACCATGATCGCCTGCACCGGGATCATCATCGTGGCCAGTGCGAGCAGGAACAGCAGGTTCCGCCCGGGGAAGCGCAGCCGCGCGAAGCCCCAGCCGGCCAGCAGGTTCACCACGACGGTGAACACCGTGACGAACACCCCGATCACGACCGAGTTGACGAACCACTCGCCCACGGGGAAGCGCGCGAACACCGTCGCGAAGTTCTCGAACGAGATCTCGCTCGGCCAGAAGCGGGGCGGGCCGGGCGCGAACACCTCGCCGCGCGGCGAGAAGGCGATGACGAGCATCCAGTACAGCGGGAAGAACACGACCGCCGAGGCGACGATCGCGACGACGAGGCGGACGACGAGTCCGGAGCGGGAGCCGTCGCGGCGGGAGGGACGCCGGCGCGGGGTCTCGCGGGCGGTGGCCGCGGCGACCGCGGCGGGCGTGGTGACGGTGGAGGACGACATGAGGGCTCCTAGTCGACGAGGTCGCGCGTGCGGCTCGTGCGCCACTGCAGGTAGGTGAAGGCGAGGGAGACCAGCAGGATGACGACGCCGAGCGCGGCGCCGTAGCCCTGCTCGCGGACCTGGAAGCCGTTGCGGTACGCGTAGGTGCCGAGCACCGACGTCGAGAAGCCGGGGCCGCCGCCCGTCATCACGAAGACGATGTCGAAGACCTGGAACGAGGCGATCACGTTCATGATCAGCAGGAAGAAGGTGGACGGGCCGACCAGCGGCACCGTCAGTGCGCGGAACTGCTGCCAGCGCGTCGCTCCGTCGATCCGCGCGGCCTCGTAGAGCTCGGGCGAGACGCTCTGCAGGCCCGCCAGGTAGATGACCATGTTGAAGCCGATCCGCAGCCACACCGCGGTCAGCATCACCGAGATCATCGCCGCGGAGCCGTCCGACTGCCACGCGACTGGCGAGGCGCCCAGCGAGCTCAGCACCTTGTTCACGATGCCCGAGGACTCGCTGAAGATCGTGACCGCGATCATCCCGGAGGCGACGCCCGAGATCACCAGGGGCAGCACGATCACCGTGCGGAAGATCCCGCGCGCGGGCAGGACGGAGTTGAGCAGCACGGCCAGGCCGAGGCCGCCGGCGAGCTCGAGCGGCACGGTGACCGCGGTGAAGAGGAGCGTGTTGCCCAGGCTCTGCCAGAACACCGGGTCGGCGCCCATCCGCAGGTAGTTCGCGAAGCCGACCCACTCGGGCGTACCGAAGCCGCGCGACTCCTGGAACGAGAGCTGGATCGCCCAGAGGATCGGCACGAACAGGAACAGCGCCATCAGGAGCAGGTTCGGGCCGACGAAGCCGAAGCCGGCGAGGGCCTCGCGCCTGCGGGCCGACCGCGGCCGGGCGGAGGAGCCCGCCCCGCCGCGGAGGGTGGTGGCGGTCATCAGCTGGTCGCCTGCTGGATGGCCGCGTCGAGGCCGGAGAGGGTCTCCTCGGTGCTGCGCCCGCCGACGAACGCCTCCTCGAGCTGGTCCTGCATCGCGACGGAGATCTTCGCGAGGAACGGCGAGGTGAGCTGCTGCACGTCGCGCGGCGTGATCGTCGCGGCCTGCTCGACGAAGACTGGCATCACGTCCGGGCGCACCGCGAAGTCGATCGACGCGGGGTCGATGTCGGACCGGGTGGGCAGCTCGTTCGTCGCCGCGCAGAACTCGGCCATGGTGTCGGCCTGCGTCATGAACGAGAGGAACTCGGTCGCGAGCTCCGGGTTGTCGGTGTCGGCCGTGGCGACGAGGGCGTTGCCGCCGAGGTCGGTCGCGCCGCGCTCGTCGACGGGCATCGGCGTGGCGGTCCACTCGAAGTCGGCGAGGTCGTCGATGTCCGGCACGAGGAAGGACCCGGCGAAGGCCATCGCCGCGGTCTGCTCCGTGAAGAAGGAGTCGGCGTAGGTGGCGGACTTCACCGAGCTGGTCGGCGGGACCCAGTCGTTGTCGAAGAAGCTCTTGGTGAAGTCCAGCGCCTTCGCGCCGGCGGCGGAGTCGATCGCCGGAGTGGTGCCGTCCTCCTCCAGGAGCGTGCCGTCGGCCTCGAACAGCCAGCTCAGCCAGCGGGGCGTGCCGCCGAGCTGCCAGTTGTAGACGAACGGGTACTGCTCGGCGGGCAGGCTCGCGCGCAGCTTCGCGGAGGCGTCGGCGAACTCCTCCCAGGTCCACGCCTCGTCGGCGGTGGTCGGCACGTCGGTGATGCCGGCCGCCGCGAGCAGCTGCGTGTTCACCAGCAGCGCCGACACGTCGGTCTGGTGCGGGACGCCGTAGGGCTTCCCCTCGAACGAGACGGCCTCCTGGAACGCGGGCGTGAAGGAGCCGAAGTCGCCGATCCGGTCGGTCAGGTCGAGCAGCTGCTTCTGGCTGGAGTAGACGCCGAGGTTGCCGTAGTCGACGCGGAACACGTCGGGGGCCTCGCCCGACGACAGCTGCGCGTCGATGTTGCTGAACATCTGGTCGTAGGGGACGACGTTGAGCTCGACGCTCGCCCCCTCGTGCTCGGCCTCGAAGTCGGTGATCAGCGACTCGAAGGCCGCCTGCTCGGACTCGCTGGCCCAGGTGGTGAAGGTGATCGAGTCGGCGTCGGCCGAACCGCCGCCTCCTCCTCCGAAGCCGCTGCAGCCGGTGAGGGCGGCGGTCGACGCCAGGACGGCGGCGAGAGGGATGAATCGTCTGCGCATGGGTGGTCTCCTGCTGTGAAGGGTCGGACGGGGGCGGGGTCGGAGGGCCGCGTCAGGCGGGGCGGCGGAGGGCGGTCTCGACGAGCGAGACGAGGCCGTGCGGGCCGAGCTGGCCGGCGAGCAGGTCGAGCGGAGTGGGGACGGGCAGCGCCGAGGCGGCGCGGCCGAGGCGGGAGGCGGGCACGGGGGCGGCCTCGCGCTCCTCCGGCTCCGAGTCGGCGAGGGCCAGCGCGACAGTGGCGGCCACGTCCTCGACCGCGCGGACGCAGCCGAAGCGGACGATCCGCTCGTCGTCGATCAGGGCCTCGCCGTAGCCCGCGCGGAACGCCGAGCGCTGCACGTCGCTGATCGGCCGCGAGTAGATGACGCCCAGCTCGATCAGGAGCAGGTCGGCCTCCCGCGGGGCGACGGTGGCCTCGTCGAAGTCGATCAGCCAGGGGCGGCCGCTCTCGTCGATGACGACGTTGCCGGGATGCGGGTCGCCGTGGAGGGGCACGCGGGAAGTGGGCGTGCGGGCGCGCTTCAGCCGCCGCTCGGAGCCGGCGAGGGCGTCGAGGCGGGAGCGGTTCGCGCGCCACAGCGCGGTGAGGCGGGGGCGGGGCTCCGGCTGCGCATCGATCCTCTCGTCGGTCTCGGCGAGGAGGTCGGTGAGCGGACGGCGGACACGGCGGATGCCCCGCCGCACGGGAGGCGCGAGGGTCGGCGGCTCGGCGTCGTGCACGGAGCGCAGGACCGCGCCGAACCCCTCCCAGTCGAGGGCGTCCTCGCCGGAGTCGACGGCGTCCTCGCCGAGGATCCACGGCGCGACCGAGACCCGCAGCCCCCGGTCCTCCGCCCAGGGGCGCCCGTCGGAGGCGCGGTGCGGCGCCGCGACGCCCGGCACCCCCGCCTCTCCCAGCGACGCCGAGAGCGCGAGTCCGAAGCGCCCGTCGCGGGCCGACGCCTTGACGCTCCACAGCGCCCCGGAGCCGTCGGCCGCGCACCAGACGCGCGCTCCGTGGTCGAGTCCGCCGACGACGGGCTCCAGGTCGACGAGGCCGACGCCGAACTCGCGGCGCACCAGAGCGCGCGCCCAGGCGCCCGCCTCCTCGATCGTGTCCATCCCGCTCATGCTGACGTGCGGGTGCCCCGCGAGCAGGTGCTTGCGCGATCGATGATCGTAGGCATTGGTGCGGGCTGAGCCGCGTCTCAGGCTCGGGCTCCGGGCCGCCCGACGAGGAACCACGCCATCGACCCCAGGAAGGGCGCCACCACGACGGCGATCGTCCACAGGCCCTTCCGCAGGGGATCGAGGCCGGAGCGGAGGACCTGCGCGACCGCGAGGATCGCGACTCCGAGATACGCGGCCCCGCACAGGGCGGCGACCACGCTGGTGCCGAGCAGTGACATGTCCATCGCCCGACGCTACGCGCGGCGCGGCGCTGCCGGATCCGCCGCGGGGCGGAGACTCCCGGCGATGCGCAGCGGGCCTCGCTCAGCGGCCGAGGACACCGGTGATCGTCCGCGCGCCGTCGGCGGGGAAGAGGGCGAGCCGCTGCTCCGTCCCCTGCTGCCGGACCGTGAGAACGGGAGCCGCGAGCGCGTGACCGTGGTGGTAGCCCGTCACCGACTCGGGGGCGTCCCCGGCGGTGAGGGGCAGGAACGCGATCGGCGAGAGGTCCGCGTCGGCGCGGAACAGCGAGAGCGCCCTCGCGGTGACGACGGCCAGCAGCACGGGGTCCGGCTTCG
The DNA here is from genome assembly GCF_002932775.1 of Rathayibacter sp. AY1B8. Taxonomy (NCBI): domain Bacteria; kingdom Bacillati; phylum Actinomycetota; class Actinomycetes; order Micrococcales; family Microbacteriaceae; genus Rathayibacter; species Rathayibacter sp. AY1B8. Next base: position 5,220 of record NZ_PSWJ01000045.1, read on the forward strand.
CCGCGCGCAGCGCCGGGAGGTCGACCGCGGCTCCGGCGACCGCGAGCGTCCGCAGCGAGGCCAGCGTCTCCGGAGTGTTCAGCACCGCGGTGACGCCGCCGTCCGGATGCTCGGCCCGCAGCCTCTCGAGGCTCGGCCGGGACCACCGCTCCTCGACGCGCCGCCGGAGCCCGAAGCCGAGCCCCGCGACGATCACCGCCGCCACCGCGAGCACCACGCCCCACCCTCCGTAGAGCTGGTAGGCCCGAGCGCCCGACCACGCCGCCGCGACGACCACCGTCGCCCCGAAGAACGCCTCGCTTCCGAGCGATCGCAGCCGGGTCGACTGCACCTCCTGCGTCACGAGCGCTCCTCCGGGTCGGGCGGACCTCCGGGCGGGATCACGTCAGCGCATGATCCCACCGGCGCCTGCGGGTCGGGCGGGGATCCGTCCCCTCGCGCGAGGCCGGCTCAGCGCCCGCGCCGCGCCCGCGGATCGGTGAGGAGCCGGACCGGGGGGAGGTCGGCCAGGTCGGGGGACACGAAGCCCAGCACGTCGGAGTGGTGGTCGGCGGAGGCCCGGCGGAGGAAGGACCAGCACTTGAGCGAGGACGGGCGCCGGTCGAGGGGGAGGGGAGCGGCCTCCACGATGATCACGGTGGCGGAGCGGTGCAGGATCCGCACGGGCACGCGGCTCTCGCGGCCGTCGACGGTCCAGCTGGAGACGCCGCGGATGCGGCCGTCCTCGCGGTCGACGCCGACGGTGAGGACGCTCCGGAAGTCGTCGGACGCGGCGCCCATGCCGATCTGGAAGTCCCCGTCGGCGCCGTCGAGCACGAAGGCGACGTCGAGTCCGCGGCGGTGGCGGACGGTGAAGGTGGCGAGCAGGGGACCGCTCCCGAACCTCGGGGCCTCGTCGCGGGCCTGCCGGACACGCTGCTCCGCGTCGTCCCTGTCCATGGAGCCACTCCTGCCGTTCGGGCGGAGCGGGGCCCGCGCGCCCGTCGAGCCTAGGGGGAGCGGGGCGGCGTCACCCCGCGCGAGGCAGCGTCACCCGGAAGCGGGCGCCGACGGGCCTCGCCTCCGCCACGAGGTCGCCGCCGAGGGCCCGGGCCAGCCCGCGCGCGATCGGCAGGCCGAGGCCCGAGCCGCCGTCGGCGCGGTTGCGGGCGTCGTCGAGGCGGACGAGGCGGTCGAAGACGCGCTCACGGTCGGCCTCGGCGATGCCGGGGCCGTCGTCGTCGACGGTGATCGTGACGGAGTCGGCGGCCGCCTCGACGGCGACGTCGATCCGGGAGCGGGCGAAGCGGGCACCGTTCTCGAGGAGGTTGCCGAGCACCTGAGCCAGCCGGTCGGCGTCGGCGCTGACCAGGAGCGGCTCGGCGGGCCGGTGCAGCTCGATCGCGAGGCCCGGGCGGCGCAGCTCCTGGCGCTCGATCGCGGCCTCGGCGACGCCCGCCGGGTCCAGCGGACGCGACTCCAGAGCCAGGCCCTCGTCCAGCCGCGCCATCAACAGCATGTCCTGGATGAGGCGGCCCGCGCGCAGCGACTCCCGCACGACGTGCACGGAGAGGCGCTCGCGCTCCTGCTCGCCGCCGTCGCCGCGGACGAGCGCGTCGGCGGCGGCCTGGATGCCGGCGACCGGCGTCCGCAGCTCGTGCGCGGCGTCCGAGACGAACGCGCGCATCCGCTGCTCCGCCGCGAGGGCCGTCGCCTCGGCGGCGAGGGCGCTGCGCTCGGCCTGCTCGAGGTCGTCGAGCATCTCGTCGAACGCGGTCGCGGTGCGGCCGAGCTCCGTCCGCGGACGGGAGGGGCGCAGCCGCCGCCCGCGGTCGCCGTGCGCGATGTCGCGGGCCACGTCGGTCATCCGCTCGAGGGGCCGGAGGGTCGCGCGGACCACGACGATCAGCGCGAGGGCGGCCAGCACGAGGAACACGGCCGACGCGGCGAGCAGGATCCCGTTCAGCTGCGCGAGGGTGCTGCCCACCGATCCGGCCTCGCTGGTGAGTTGGAGTCGGGTGCCGTCGCTGAGGGTCGACTCGAGGGTGATCAGCTCGTCGTCGGCGGCGACGCTGCTCGAGACGACGACGATGACGGCGGCGGAGGCGGCTCGGGGCGGGACGGCTCCGGAGGAGGAGCTCGTGCCGGGCGGCGACGGCGGCTCTCCGAGCTGGTCGGCGGCTCCAGGGCCCAGGCGCAGCTGCTCCGGGCTCGGCCCGGCCACGACGTCCTCGCCCTCGGGGCTCGTGATCCGCACCGAGACGCCCTGCGCCGAGAGGCGGGAGGCGAGGGCGTCGTCGGCGATCGTGCCGACCAGCGCGGCGGCGGCGGAGGCGCGGTCCTGCAGCCGCTCCTCGATCTGGTCGCGGAGGCGCTCGCCGAGCACCGCCTGCACCGTCGCCGAGAGGGCCAGGAGCAGAACGGCCAGCAGCGCGAGCACGGCCAGGACGGTGCGGAGGCGGAGGGAGCCGGTCCGCAGGGCGCCCGGCTGGGAGCGGCTCACGCCTCCACCCGGTAGCCGAGGCCGCGGACGGTGTGCACGAGCCGGTCGCCGTGCGCCTCCATCTTCTTGCGGAGGGAGCTGAGGTGCACCTCGACGAGGTTCGGGTCGACGTGGTCGTAGCCCCAGACCTGCGTGAGGATCTGGGTCTTGGTGAGGGTGCGGCCGCGGTTCCCGGCGAGGAAGGCGAGGAGGCGGAACTCGGTCGCGGTGAGGTCGAGGGCGACGCCGCCGCGGCGGGCGCGGCCCGACTCCGGGTCGACGACGAGGTCGCCGATCTCGACGACGGACGGGATGCGGCCGCGGCGGCGCAGCACGGCGGTCACGCGCTTGACGAGCTCGGCGAGCACGAACGGCTTCACCACGTAGTCGTCGACGCCCTCGTCGAAGCCGCGGAGGCGGTCGTCGACCGCGTCGCGGGCGGTGAGCATGATCACGGCCGCGTCGCTGCTGCGGCGGATCCGCTCGGCGAGCACGATGCCGCTCGGGCCGGGGAGCATCCAGTCGAGGATCACCAGGTCCGGAGCGAAGGTGCTCAGCTCGCGGGCGAGGTCCTCGCCGGAGACGAGACCGCGGACCGTGAAGCGCTCGCTGCGCAGCGCGGTCTCGACGGAGGAGCGGATGGCGTCGTCGTCCTCGATGAGGAGCACACGGGCGGAGGAGGGCATGTGCTCGAACCTAGGGGCCGCGGATCGGGGCGCACCCGGCGTCTGCTGTGGAGGGTCTGTTCTTAAGTCCGGCTTCAGATTCGCCTTCGAATCTGAGATGGAACCGGCCGCAACCGATCCCGAACGGGGTCGGCACCGGGCCGGAACGAGGAGACACCCATGACCGAGTCGACCACCCCCGCCGAGAAGGGCTCGAGCTTCGGGCCGCGCCGTCCGAAGAAGCGCGCCCTGACCATCGGCATCGCCGTCGGCGCACTCGGACTCGTCGCGCTCGGCTCGACCGCCGCGTTCGCCTTGACGCCGTCGAGCACGCCGACCTCCAGCGCCACACCGCTGCACTCCACCTCGACCGGTGCGCCGTCCACCGGTGCGCCGTCGACCGACGCGCCCGCCGAGGGCACCGCTCCCACCCCGCCCGGCCCCGGCCGGTGC
>NZ_PSWJ01000046.1:0-6044 GCF_002932775.1 Rathayibacter sp. AY1B8
GTCCTCGGAGGCTAGGCGGGGCGGGGGGCGGCGTCCGCCCGTTGACTTCCCAGGTGCGCGGCCGTGCTCGCGGGTCCGGGGGCGCTCGCCGGCTCGAGGTCCGTTCTCCTCCGGCTCCCGCTCCGTTCTCCTCCGGCTCCCGCTCCGTTCTCCTCCGGCTCCCGCGACTGTCCAGGAGTTGTCGCACTCGAGCTCGAGTGCGACAACTTCTGCGCACTCGGCGACGACCGCTGGGACAGGCCCGGCGGCTCGCGACCACGCGGAAGCGGCCGTACTGGAGCGCGAGTACGGCGACTTCGGAGCAGTGGCGACCGGCTCGAGTGCGCGGGTCCGCGAGTGCTCAGGAGTTGTCGCAGTCGACGCCGAGTGCGACGACTTCTGGACAGTGGGGGGAGGGGCTCCGGGTGAGGGCTCGCGAGTGCTCAGGAGTTGTCGCAGTCGACGCCGAGTGCGACAAGTTCTGGACAGTGGGGGAGGCTCCGGTGAGGGCTCGCGAGTGCTCAAGAGTTGTCGCAGTCGACGCCGAGTGCGACGACTTCTGGACAGTGGGCGGCGTCCGAGCGGCGTCAGGGGCCCCGGCAGCACCCGTCAGGGACCCCGGCAGCACCCGTCAGGGACCCCGGCGGCACGCATCCGGGGCCCCGGCGGCACGCGTCGCACCCGGCGCCCGCGACCTAGGGTGAGGGCATGCATCCGCTCGACGCCCAGGACCCGCTCGCGCACTGCCCCGAGCTGTTCGTCCGCACCCCCGAGGTCCGCTCCTACCTCGACGGCAACTCGCTCGGCCGGCCGCTGCGCGCGAGCGTCGCTCGGCTCGCGCGGTTCGCGGAGGAGGAGTGGGGCGGCCGCCTCATCCGCGGCTGGGAGGAGGGCTGGCTCGACATGCCGCTCGAGGTCGGCGACGCCCTCGGCTCCGCGGTGCTGGGAGCCGCGGCCGGGCAGACGGTCGTCGCCGACTCCACGACCGTCCTGCTCTACAAGCTCGCCCGCGCGGCGATCGCCCGCCAGGCGGAGCAGGGGCGCGACGAGATCGTCGTGGACACCGACAACTTCCCCACCGACCGGTACGTGCTGGAGGGCATCGCGGCCGAGACCGGCAGCACGCTCCGCTGGATCGACTCCGACCCCGGGAGCGGCGTCGGCCCCGACGACCTCGCCCCCGTGCTCGGCGAGCGGACGGCACTGGTGCTGCTCAGCCACGTCGCGTACCGCTCGGGGTTCCTCGCCGACGCCGCGGCGATCACCGCTCAGGCGCACGAGGCCGGCGCGCTCGTGCTCTGGGACGCCTCCCACTCCGTCGGCTCGGTGCCGCTCGAGCTCGACGAGTGGGGCGCGGACCTCGCGGTCGGCTGCTCCTACAAGTACCTGAACGGAGGCCCGGGGGCGCCCGCGTGGGCGTACGTCGCCTCCCGGCACCAGGGCTCGCTCGCGCAGCCGGTGCAGGGCTGGATGGGCGTCGCCGACATGTTCGAGATGGGACCCGGCTACCGTCCGGCCGAGGGCATGCGGCGCTTCCTCAGCGGCACCCCGCCGATCACGGGGATGCTCGCGATGCAGGACATGATCGCGCTGATCGCCTCGGTCGGCATGCCCGCGGTGCGCGCGAAGTCGGAGGCGATGACGGCGTACGCGCTGGAGCTGGCCGACGCGTGGCTGGTCCCGCGCGGGGTGCGGGTGGCGACTCCGCTCGATCCCGCCCGGCGCGGCTCGCACGTGACGATCGCGCACGAGTCGTTCGCCGGCCTCGTCCCGCGGCTGCAGGCGGAGGGGGTCGTGCCGGACTTCCGCCGACCCGACGGCATCCGGATCGGCCTCTCGCCGCTGTCGACCACCTTCGCCGAGCTGGAGCTGGGCATGGCGGCCGTGCGGGACGCGCTGGACTGAGCGGGCCGGGGCTCGGCGGGGCGGCTGTTCCCGACCCCGCCCCCTGCCCTCACCGCGCGTCGCGCGTCCGTCGAGTGCTCTCCTTCTGCAGGGCCTCGACGAGCTCGGCCTTCGTCATGCGCGAGCGGCCGGAGACGTCCAGGCGCTTGGCGAGGTCCATCAGGTGCGCCTTGGTCGCGTTCGCGTCCACTCCGCCCGCCGTCTCGCCCCCGGGGGAGCGGCCGTGGCCCTCGGCGCGGGAGTCGGAGGGGCCGCTCTCGGCCTTGCGCTCCCAGTGGTCGCCGACCTTCTCGTACTCGTGCTTCAGCGCGGCGAAGGCTGTGCGGTGGGCGCGCTCGCCGTCGCCGTAGCTGTCGACGGCCGAGTCGTGCGCGGCCGACCAGAGCTTCTGCGCGTGCTCGTCGGAGCGCTCGATGGTGGACGGGATCTGTTCCTCGCGGGGCATGGCGGCCTCCCTCTCGTCCTCCGACGCTACGTCGGGTCGGAGGCGCCGGTCACCCCGTTGACGAGCGCTCGGCGGGCGCCTCCGTCCCCGGAGCGCACTCGGGAGGCCGCTGCCGGTGTTCTCACCGGGCCGACGCCGATGATGGGGCGATGTTCATCCCGACCAGAGCCGCCGGTCTCGAGGCGCTCGACGACTTCGTCGCCCGCGCGGGCTCCGCCTACGCCCGCGACCGCAACCACGACCTCGGACCGTCCCGGGACAACGTCTCCGGACTCTCGCCCTACCTCCGCCACCGCCTCGTCAACGAGCGGGAGGTCGTCGCCGCGGTCCTCGCGCGCCACCGGCTGACCGCCGCGGAGAAGTTCGTCCAGGAGGTGTTCTGGCGCACCTACTGGAAGGGCTGGCTCGAGCAGAACCCCGATGTCTGGCGCCGCTACCGCCGCGAGGTGGCGGACTCCTCCGCGGGTGATCCTCCGCCCGGCTACCTCGACGCGATCGGCGGACGCAGCGGCATCGACGCGATGGACGCGTGGGTGAGCGAGCTCGTCGAGACCGGGTACCTCCACAACCACACCCGCATGTGGTTCGCGAGCATCTGGATATTCACCCTCGGACTGCCGTGGCAGCTCGGCGCCGACTTCTTCTACCGGCATCTGCTCGACGGCGACGCCGCGTCCAACACCCTGTCGTGGCGATGGGTCGCCGGCCTGCAGACTCCGGGCAAGACCTACCTCGCCTCCGCGTCCAACATCGCGCGCTACACGGAGGGGCGCTTCTCGCCGAGCGGCCTCGCCACCACGGCCCCCGCGCTCACCGAGGAGCCCTTCCCGCCGCGGGCACCGCTCGAGCAGGACGACGTCGTGGGGACCGTCGGCGCCCGCCCCGGCCTCCTGTTGCACGAGGAGGACCTCGAGGCGGTGAGCCTGCTCGCCGAGCAGCCGGGTCTGGCCGAGCGCCTCGTGGCGTGCGCCGTCGCCGGGGACGCGGGCGGGCGCTCGCCGTCCGGAGTCTCCGACGCGGTCGCCGCCTTCACCGCCGCGGCGCTCGCCGACGCCGCCGAGCGCACGTCCGACTCCAGCGGTCGGCCGGCGAGGGTGCTGGCGGACGCGCGTGCCGCGACGGTCGTCGACTGGGCGGTGTCCGAGCGGATCGACACCGTGGTCGTTCCGTACGCGCCGGTCGGGCCCGTCGGCGAGCGGGTGGAGGCGCTCCGCTCGGCTCTCGCCGACGAGGGGGTCGCGCTCGTCACCGTGCGCCGCCGCTGGGACGGCGCGGCGTGGCCGTCGGCGTCGCGGGGGTTCTTCCCGTTCCGGAAGCGGATCCCGGCGCTGGTGCGCGACCTCGTCGAGCCCGCCGACGCGGCCCGCCTGTTCTGAGCGGCGTCCTGTGAGCCGCGTCCTGTAGGCCGCGTCCCGTGTCCCGCGTCCCGCATCCCGCATCCCGCGAGCCGCGAGCCGCGAGCCGTGTCCTGTGAGCCCCGTCCCGCGACCCACGTCCTGTGAGCCCCGTCCCGCGGAACCTGCCTGGTCCCGCGGGGCGGGTTCCGCTCAGCCGAGCAGGCGGTCGCGGAGGAAGTCGCTCGCGAAGCGGCCCGAGGGGTCCCACTCGGAGCGGAGGGTGCGCCACTCCTCGAGGTGCGGGTAGAGCGGCGCGATCTCGTCGGCTCCGGCGAGGAAGTGCTTGCCCCAGTGCGGCCGGGCGCCGAGCGGCAGCAGCGCGCCCTCGACGACGGGGAGCACGGCGTCGACGCCGGCGCGGTCCTTCTTGAAGGTGAAGTGCACGCCGACGCTGTCGCGGCCTCCGGCGGGGGAGAGCCACTGGTCGTCGCCCGCCATGGTCCGCAGCTCCGTGATGAGCAGGACGTCGTCGATCCGCTCGCCGATCGCGCGCAGCGCCACGATCGCCTCGCGGACGTTCGCGCGCGGCACCATGTACTCGCTCTGGATCTCGTCGCCCGCGCTCGGCTCGCGGTCGAGGCGGAAGTGCGGCAGGCGCTCGGACCACGGTCCGACGGAGCCGCCGAACGGGTTCAGGTTGGAGTCGACACCCTCCGAGACGGCGAAGAGGCTCGCGGAGGCGGCGACCGCGCCCAGGTGCGTCGCGTCGACGTCGGCGACGGATCCCGCCGCCACCTTGGTCTTCAGCCACAGCTGCTCCACCGTCGGCGAGGACCAGTGGGTCATGAGGCTGACGCTGTAGGCGGAGGAGGTGATCGCGTCGAAGTCGTCGAGCACGCGCTCCCAGGGCAGGTCGACGAACGCGTCCTGGCGGACGTCGAAGGTCGGCTGGATGTCGAGGGTCACGCGGGTGACGATGCCGAAGGCGCCGAGGCCGACGACGACGCCCTCGAAGCCCGGCTCCCCGCGGCGGATCGTGCGCAGCGAGCCGTCGGCGGTGACGAGCTCGAGCGCCGAGACGGCGGAGGAGAGGTTCGCGTTGCGGTCGCCCGAGCCGTGGGTGCCGGTCGCGATGGCGCCGGCGACCGAGATGTGCGGGAGAGAGCCCATGTTGTGCAGGGCGTAGCCGTTGCTGTGCAGGTGTGCGGCGACGACGCCGTAGCGGGTGGCGCCGCCGACGGTGACGGTGCTCGCCTCGGCGTCGATCACGGGGTCGGAGGCGAGGCGCCCCAGGTGCAGCAGTGCGCCGGGGGTGTCGGGCAGGGAGTTGAAGGAGTGGCGGCTGCCGAGGGCGCGGACGCGCTCGTTCTCGCGGACGAGGCGCTGCACCTCCTCGACGGACTCCGGCTCGATGATGGCGGCGGCGCGGTACTCGTAGGTGCCCGCCCAGTTGCTCCGTGAGGTCATGGGTCCATTCTGCCGGGTGCGCGCGGGATTTGTTGTTGGTTGCAACGAATGGCCCGGTGGTGCACGGGGACACCGCAGGACGGAACGGCGTGGATATTGTTCGGGGCGCGCTCCGGGCCTCTGACGGGGAGGACGGCGATGACCGCGCGCAGACGACCCCGCTCGGATCTGTTCCGGGTGAGCGTGAGCCTCCTGGTCACGATCGTGGTGGTGCTGCTCGTCCTGGCGACGGGGACGCTCGCTCCGGGCGACGGGGCCGTCGATGCGACGGCGACCCTCGTTCCGGTCTCTCTGCTCGGCCGGCCGCTCTCCACCGCCCTCTCTGTGGGCTGGAGCGCCGCCTCCTCCTCGCGCTTCGACGAGCAGGCGCTGCGGAGCACCGCCGAGGAGGAGGCGCGCGGCGAGCGGCGCCTCCTCTCGCGGATGGCGGGAGCGACCGGGGCGACCGGCACGACGCTGCCGGCGGCGGTGCCGGCGGCGGTGCCGGCGATCGTGGTCACGGTGGCGATCGCGCAGAGGACGGAGTCCCGCAGCGAGCCCCTCTCCCTCGCCGCCGCCCTGCTCGCCGTCGCGAGCTCGTGGGTGCTGATGGTCTTCTCGGTCGCACAGGCCTGCCTGCGCCTCGAGTCGCGGTCGCCCCGGCGGTCGCAGGCGCGCTTCGCCTTCGAGGAGGCGCCGCACTTCAGTGACGACGCGACCCTCGCGCTCCTGCTGTCCACGATGGCGGCCACGGTCTCGGCCGAGATCCGCTCGAGAGAGGGCTGGCGCCTGGTGCGCGCGAACGTCGTCATCGCGTTCGCCTTCGACTCGGTCATCATCGCGATGACGGTGTCACTGCTGTTCGGCGGACTCGCGGCCTGAGACGGCGGGAGCGGAGCGTCCGGCGGAGCCGGGGGCGGTGGGGTCGGGGC
>NZ_PSWJ01000047.1:0-5423 GCF_002932775.1 Rathayibacter sp. AY1B8
GGGGCGGTTCGAGGGGGCTGCTCAAGGGGGTGGTGCTGGTCCTCCCGACGCTATAGACGGGCCTTGCGACTGATGACTGGATGAGACGGATTCAGGTTGTAGTGCCCCATTCGGGCGTGGTGGTCGGGCCTGTATCAGCGATTCCGCTGAAGGACTGGCGAACCGCCGCGCATGCGTGTACACGGAACGGTCACACGCGCTGTCGACGACGGATCGGAGGGCGGATGTCGGATCGGGAGGGGACTCCGGGGATGCCCGTCCGCGGAATGGACGAGGGGGAGTGCTGGTCGGTCGAGGAACGGCGACCCTACCCGGCGACTCTGGACACGGCCCCGGGCCGGGCCGCTGGGCGAGAGAATTGACCGGGCGTTCACCGGGCCGACCCCGCGCCGAAACACTGCGATGATGGGCTCTCCACTGGTGATCGCCGTCGCACCCGCGTCGCGGATCACCCGCCGCGGGCGAGCGGCGGTCCCGACGAGAGGGAGGACGCGATGGACACGGCCACGACCGCGACCGGCGACCGCCCGTCCACCCCGCCGTCCCGGGAGCGCCCGAGGCGCCCCCGGGTCCGCGCTCGCACCGTGATCGGACGGCTCCTGCTCGTCCCCCTCGTGATCCTCGCCCTCTTCGGCGCCGGGATCCCGCTCTACGTCACGCCCCCGATCGACCCGATCCCCGAGCAGGCGGACGCGGTCTTCGTGCTCGGCCCGTCCACGAGGGCGCGCGTCGAGTTCGCCCGCCGGATCATCACCTCCGGAGCGACGGACACGATGGTGCTCTCGGTCGGCCCCGGCGAGATGAACGCTCCCTACGAGGCCAAGAAGTACAAGAAGTGCAACGAGCCCGGCGGCGACGTCCTCTGCTACTCCGCCGACCCGCTCACGACCCAGGGAGAGGCCCGGCAGCTGCGCGACATGGCCGAGCAGTACGGCTGGGACCACGTCATCGTGATCACCAACGCCTCCCACCTCGTGCGCGCCGAGATGATCATCGAGCGCTGCTACTCCGGCGAGCTCTCGATGGTGCCCTCGGGCGAGCCGATGGGCCTGGACTACCTGGTGAACCAGTACGTCTACCAGACCGGCGCCTTCCTCAAGGCCTTCCTGGTCACCAACGGCTGTTGACGCGAGCACTCCTCCTCGAGCCGCCGAGCCCGCCTGCGCTAGTCTGCCCGGGGCGCCATCGGCCCCGAGCCCGCTCCTGCGGAGCCCGGCCGGCCCGGCCCACGACGGCAGCGCGGCAGGAGGATCGACCGGGGAGACCCGCGACGCTCCCCGCTCCGCACCGGTCACCCCCACGCGAACCCCTCCGAAAGGCCCGCCCGTGACACCTGCCCGATCGATCTTCGCCGTCGGCCGCGGCCAGTACGAGAACATCGGCGACATCATCCTGCGCCGCCAGCTCCTCGACTGGCTCCGCGAGTCGGGTCCGCTCCACGTCTACGTGGGCCACTCGCCGTGGGGCTACGACGACGGCCTGCGCCTGGGCCCGGACGACACGGTGTACCGCTCGCTCCTGCGCTGGTACGCGGCGCTCGCTCGCGAGGCCCTCGCCGGCCGGGCGAACTCGGTGTTCAAGCCGGGAGAGATCCAGCTGACCCTGATCGGGATGAAGGAGCACCTCGTGATGCTCCCGGGCATCGCCCTGGTGCGCCTCGGCGGCGGCCGCGTGATCCGCGCCGGCGTGGGCACCCGCAACTTCGCCCCGCTGCCCCGCGCGATCATGTGGCCCTCGATGGCGCTCTCGAGCTACACCCGCTGGCGCGACGACAAGACCGCCGGCTACATGCGCGTAGGCGCCGCCATGCCCGACCTCGGCTACGGCGAGGGCTCGAGCGACGCGGAGCTGACCGCGTTCGCCGCGCAGCCCGACGAGGAGCGGCGCGTTCTGGTCCTCTCCCTCCGCGAGGACCACGAGGTGGACGCCCGCCCCTACCCCGAGCAGGAGTGGCTGGCCGCGATCAAGGGCTTCGCCGAGCGCGAGGACCTCGACATCGTCGTCGTCACGCAGGTCGCCGTCGACGCCGAGCGCTCCCGCCGTCTCGCCGCCGACCTCGACGCGGACATCCTCGACTGGGATCCGGCGCACACCCACGACGAGCACGAGATCCTGCTGCGCGAGCTCTACCGCACGGCCCGCGTCGCGATGAGCGACCGGCTGCACGTGATCATCATGGCGTTCACCGAGGGCGCGGCCCCGGTGAGCCTGCAGATGGACGGATCGACGAAGGCCTCGCGCCACTTCGAGACCATCGGGATCCACGACGTCACGGTCGACATGTCCCGGACGACCCCGGCCGCCGGCGTCGAGACCTTCTCCGCCGTGGTCGCCCGCCGGAGCGAGCTGCTCGAGAAGCTGCTCGTCGCCCGCGGGCGCCTCCGCGGCGTCCGCGACGACATCCAGGCGCTGCTCGCCGTGCCGCCCCGCAGCCGCCCGGCCGCCGCGGCAGTCCCTGCCGGCCCGAAGACGCGGGTGTACCACGTCGGCCGCAGCGGAGAGGTCCCCGGAGGGATGACGCAGGTCGTCAACGGGTACCTGCGCTGGCCGTTCGAGCGCTCGGACGTCCGGGTGATCTCCTCCCGGACCGCTCCGGGCGAGCACGTCGCCGCGGCCCGCCTGGCCGCCGGCGCCGCCGCCCGCATCGTCGCGATCGCGCGACGCGAGCCCGGCGCCGTGATCGTCGTCCACCTCTCGGAGCGCGGCTCGTTCCTCCGCGAGGGGTCCCTCCTCCGCCTCGCGCACCGCCTGGGCCTGCGCACGGTCGCCCACCTGCACGGCAGCGAGTTCGCCGCCTTCACCGCCGCGCACCCGCGCCTGGTGAAGGACGTGCTGCGCAGCGCGGACGAGATCATCTCGCTCTCGGAGGAGACCTCGGCGATCTGCCGCCGCTACGTCCCCGCCGAGCGCGTGCACCTCGTGCCCAACGCGCTCGAGCAGGGCGCCCCGCGTGAGAAGACCCGCACCGTCGTCTTCGGCGGCGTCGTCAGCCACCGCAAGGGCGTCGACGTGCTGCAGAAGGCGTGGGCGCAGGTCGAGGGCAAGGAGGGCTGGCGCCTGCTGGTCGCCGGTCCGATCCGCGAGCCGGAGGTCGTCGACCGCGGCGTCCCGGGGATCGAGTTCCTCGGCTCGCTCGAGAACGCCCGCCTGCTCGCCCTGCTCGACGAGGCGTCCATCGCCGTCCTGCCCTCGCGCGACGAGGCGATGCCGATCTTCATCCTCGAGGCACTCGCCCGCGACGCGGCCGTCGTCTCGACCGCGGTCGGCGGCATCCCCGAGGTCCTCGGCGACGGCTGCGGCCGCGTGGTCGCGCCCGGAGACGTGGAGGGCCTCGCCGCCGCGCTGACCGAGCTCATCACCGACGAGGACGCCCGGGCCGAGGTCGTCGAGAAGGCCGGGGCGCGCTTCCGTGAGCGCTTCTCCGCCGACGCCGTGTTCCCGCGGGTGGAGGAGGTCTGGCTCGGCTGAGCCGCCTGCGACTTCGCCCCGGATCGCGCCCCCGGCCCCGCTCCGGGCCTGGGCGGAGCCGCGGGAGCGTAAAATCGCTGGAGTCCGCGTCGCCGTGCCGTCGCGCGCCCAGCCGTCCGCTCCCGGACGCCTTCTCCCTCCATCCCAGAGAGGCTCGACCGTGGCCATCGCCGCCGACTCCGACCGCCGCCTGTGGACCCTGCCCCTCGCGCGCGCCGTGATCGCGGCGGTCGCCGGCTGCGTCGTCACCTTCTCGCCCGACCACGGGCCCGCCTTCGGCCTCGCCGTCTTCGGCGGCTTCGCGATCGCGACCGGCGCCGTCTCGCTCGCCCTCGGGCTCCGCAGCTGGAGCGGCCGGGCCCGCCCGCTCGCCCTCGGCTCCGCGGTGCTCACCCTGGTCGCCGGAGTCGCGGCGCTCGTCGCGCTCCCGGTCGCCAACCTGCTCTCCTTCGTCGCCCTCGTCGCCGGCTGGGCGCTGCTCTCCGGCTTCCTCGAGTTCTCGAGCGGCCGCCGCGGTCAGGGCCTCGCCGCACGCGACTCCGTGATCGTCGGCGTCGGCACGATGCTGCTCGGCGCCGCCTTCGGACTCCTCCCGCCCCACCCCGTCGTCACCGTCGGCCTCCTCGGCGCCTACGCCGTGATGGTCGCCGTGTTCCTCGCCATCGCGGCGTTCTCGCTCAAATGGGCCGCCGGCGCCGACGCAGCCACCGGACACGATCCCGTCGCCCCCACGACACCGACCTCCGGAGGAGACCGATGACCGCCGAAGGCCAGCAGCCCGACCCCGCCTCTCCCGCCGACCGCGCCTCGGCGGCCGACTCCGCCCCGGCGCGCGACCCCGGCGAGTTCACGCCCCGCACGTTCCAGCCGACCCGCAAGGACCGCCTGCGCCCGCTCGAGCTCATCGGCTTCTCCGCGGTGATGGCGGCCTTCGTCGGCCTGGTCGTCATGCTCTCGACCCGCGAGCCGGTCGTCGCGCTCATCTCGTTCGGCGTCGCCTTCATCGTCGTGCTCGTCGCGATCGCCATGTTCTCGCTGACCTTCAAGCCGGACGAGGCCGAGATCGCGGACATCGACGAGCAGGACTCCGCACACTAGGTGAGGGACGGCTCCGCCGTCACCTAGTCGGCCGGGAGCACAGCATCGCGGGTGGAGGGTCCCTTCCGCCGCGCCTGCTGATCGAGCAGCCCGGAGGGCGTCTCGAGATCCCGCCTGCGCACGCGGGCGCCGCTTCCGCGTCGGTGGTCGCGCGTAGCGTGCGGAGGGTGGCGGAGGCGATCGGGCGGTGGTGGCAGAGGCGGCGGTTCTCGCGCGGCGCCGACGTCCCCTACGCGGTCGGCACCTACCGGGAGGCCTGGGCGTCCTACCCCGTCCTGGTGCGGCAGTACCGGCCCGAGTACAACGAGGGCATCGTGCTCAGCCAGATCCCGCCCGCGGCCGACGTGTACCTGTGCTGGCTCTGCGACGCCGGACACGTCTTCGTCGCCACTCCCGAGGAGCAGCGCCACCGTCCCGGCCGGGAGCGGCGCCGCTCCTCCTGGTGCCCCGACTGCGCCGAGCTCGCCTCGCCGCGCCTGCCCCGGGCCGCGCCGATGATCGGCGGCCGGCTCGCCGAGGTGCTCGCGCCGACGGCCGCCCCCGACGACGACTCCTTCGTCCTCCTGGCGCCGCCCGCCGTGATCGCGCGGGGGCTCCCGACGTCCGCGTCGCCCACCGGCCGCGGGTCCGCGTCACCCGCCGACCCGAGCGGATCCGCGCCTGCCGCGTCGTCGACTCCTCCGTCCGCTCGATCGAGCCCTCCAGCTGCCGCCGCTCCGGCCGCTGACCGGTCCGCCCCTCCCGCCGCCGCTTCCACTGCTCCGGCACGAGGAGCTCCTCGCGTTCGAGCGCGGCGGGCGAGCACTCGAGCAGCATCGGCACGCCCAGTTCGCCGACGAGCGCCTGGAGCGCACCGA
>NZ_PSWJ01000048.1:0-1771 GCF_002932775.1 Rathayibacter sp. AY1B8
GTTCTGGTGTGGAGGCGGGATGTGTCCGATTCTTGAGAACTCAACAGCGTGCACTATGTTCAATGCCAATTTTATACCCCGGCCTTGATCTTCGGATCGGGTTGGGATTCCTTTGGAAATTGATGTCAGCTTCCGGCTTTCGGGTCGGAGAGATGTCTTATTTGCTAGAGGTCAAACTTGACTCTCCTTCTCTTCGGGGTTGGGGGTCGTAATTTTTTTACGGAGAGTTTGATCCTGGCTCAGGACGAACGCTGGCGGCGTGCTTAACACATGCAAGTCGAACGATGAAGCCCAGCTTGCTGGGTGGATTAGTGGCGAACGGGTGAGTAACACGTGAGTAACCTGCCCTTGACTCTGGGATAAGCGCTGGAAACGGCGTCTAATACCGGATACGACCTGCCCCGGCATCGGGTGCGGGTGGAAAGTTTTTCGGTCAAGGATGGACTCGCGGCCTATCAGCTAGTTGGTGAGGTAATGGCTCACCAAGGCGACGACGGGTAGCCGGCCTGAGAGGGTGACCGGCCACACTGGGACTGAGACACGGCCCAGACTCCTACGGGAGGCAGCAGTGGGGAATATTGCACAATGGGCGAAAGCCTGATGCAGCAACGCCGCGTGGGGGATGACGGCCTTCGGGTTGTAAACCTCTTTTAGTAGGGAAGAAGGGCTTCGGCTTGACGGTACCTGCAGAAAAAGCACCGGCTAACTACGTGCCAGCAGCCGCGGTAATACGTAGGGTGCAAGCGTTGTCCGGAATTATTGGGCGTAAAGAGCTCGTAGGCGGTTTGTCGCGTCTGCTGTGAAAACCCGAGGCTCAACCTCGGGCCTGCAGTGGGTACGGGCAGACTAGAGTGCGGTAGGGGAGAATGGAATTCCTGGTGTAGCGGTGGAATGCGCAGATATCAGGAGGAACACCGATGGCGAAGGCAGTTCTCTGGGCCGTTACTGACGCTGAGGAGCGAAAGCGTGGGGAGCGAACAGGATTAGATACCCTGGTAGTCCACGCCGTAAACGTTGGGAACTAGATGTGGGGACCTTTCCACGGTCTCCGTGTCGCAGCTAACGCATTAAGTTCCCCGCCTGGGGAGTACGGCCGCAAGGCTAAAACTCAAAGGAATTGACGGGGGCCCGCACAAGCGGCGGAGCATGCGGATTAATTCGATGCAACGCGAAGAACCTTACCAAGGCTTGACATATACCGGAAACTTCCAGAAATGGTTGCCCCGCAAGGTCGGTATACAGGTGGTGCATGGTTGTCGTCAGCTCGTGTCGTGAGATGTTGGGTTAAGTCCCGCAACGAGCGCAACCCTCGTTCTATGTTGCCAGCACGTCATGGTGGGAACTCATAGGAGACTGCCGGGGTCAACTCGGAGGAAGGTGGGGATGACGTCAAATCATCATGCCCCTTATGTCTTGGGCTTCACGCATGCTACAATGGCCGGTACAAAGGGCTGCGATACCGTAAGGTGGAGCGAATCCCAAAAAGCCGGTCTCAGTTCGGATTGAGGTCTGCAACTCGACCTCATGAAGTCGGAGTCGCTAGTAATCGCAGATCAGCAACGCTGCGGTGAATACGTTCCCGGGCCTTGTACACACCGCCCGTCAAGTCATGAAAGTCGGTAACACCCGAAGCCAGTGGCCTAACCGCAAGGAGGGAGCTGTCGAAGGTGGGATCGGTGATTAGGACTAAGTCGTAACAAGGTAGCCGTACCGGAAGGTGCGGCTGGATCACCTCCTTTCTAAGGAGCATCTGGACACCGCAGGGTGTTCC
>NZ_PSWJ01000048.1:1868-4118 GCF_002932775.1 Rathayibacter sp. AY1B8
TTGATCCGAGGATTTCCGAATGGGGAAACCCCGCCAGGCCCCTTGTGGTGACCTGGTGACTCCCGCCTGAATATATAGGGCGGGTAGAGGGAACGTGGGGAAGTGAAACATCTCAGTACCCACAGGAAGAGAAAACAACAGTGATTCCGTCAGTAGTGGCGAGCGAACGCGGAAGAGGCTAAACCGAGTCATGTGTGATACCCGGCAGGGGTTGCATGGCCGGGGTTGTGGGACTTTTCGTTCCGGTCTGCCGGCCGGTGAACGTTACAGCGCATCATAGACGAACAGGTTTGAACGCCTGGCCAGAGCGGGTGCGAGCCCCGTAGTCGAAATGGTGTTATGGCGTGAAGAGTATCCCAAGTAGCACGGGGCCCGAGAAATCCCGTGTGAATCTGTCAGGACCACCTGATAAGCCTAAATACTCCCAGATGACCGATAGCGGACAAGTACCGTGAGGGAAAGGTGAAAAGTACCCCGGGAGGGGAGTGAAATAGTACCTGAAACCGTTTGCTTACAAACCGTCGGAGCCTCCTTGTAGGGGTGACGGCGTGCCTTTTGAAGAATGAGCCTGCGAGTTAGTGCTCTGTGGCGAGGTTAACCCGTGTGGGGCAGCCGTAGCGAAAGCGAGTCCGAATAGGGCGATTCAGTCGCAGGGTCTAGACCCGAAGCGAAGTGATCTATCCATGGCCAGGTTGAAGCGACGGTAAGACGTCGTGGAGGACCGAACCCACTTCAGTTGAAAATGGAGGGGATGAGCTGTGGATAGGGGTGAAAGGCCAATCAAACTTCGTGATAGCTGGTTCTCTCCGAAATGCATTTAGGTGCAGCGTTGCGTGTTTCTTGCCGGAGGTAGAGCTACTGGATGGCCGATGGGGCCCAAAAGCTTACTGACGTCAGCCAAACTCCGAATGCCGGTAAGTGAGAGCGCAGCAGTGAGACTGTGGGGGATAAGCTTCATAGTCGAGAGGGAAACAACCCAGACCACCAACTAAGGTCCCTAAGCGCGTGCTAAGTGGGAAAGGATGTGGAGTTGCACAGACAACCAGGAGGTTGGCTTAGAAGCAGCCACCCTTGAAAGAGTGCGTAATAGCTCACTGGTCAAGTGATTCCGCGCCGACAATGTAACGGGGCTCAAGCACGCCACCGAAGTTGTGGCATTGACATTAGTGGTAGGCCTTCGTGGTCCAGCCGTGTTGATGGGTAGGAGAGCGTCGTGTGGCGAGTGAAGCGGCGGTGTGAACCAGCCGTGGATGCCACACGAGTGAGAATGCAGGCATGAGTAGCGAAAGACGGGTGAGAAACCCGTCCTCCGGAAGACCAAGGGTTCCAGGGTCAAGCTAATCTTCCCTGGGTAAGTCGGGACCTAAGGCGAGGCCGACAGGCGTAGTCGATGGACAACGGGTTGATATTCCCGTACCGGCGAAGAACCGCCCAAGACAATCCAGTAGTGCTAAGTATCTGAATCCCTTTGATGGATCCCTTCGGGGTGAAGCGTTGGGCCTAGCGTACGACCCCGTGCTGGTGCGTTTAGCGTATTAACAGGTGTGACGCAGGAAGGTAGCCGAGCCGGGCGATGGTTGTCCCGGTCTAAGGATGTAGGGCGAACGATAGGCAAATCCGTCGTTCATATAGCCTGAGATCTGATGGGTAGACGCAAGTCGAAATCGGTGATCCTATGCTGCCAAGAAAAGCATCGACGCGAGGTTCTAGCTGCCCGTACCCCAAACCGACTCAGGTGGTCAGGTAGAGAATACTAAGGAGATCGAGAGAATCGTGGTTAAGGAACTCGGCAAAATGCCCCCGTAACTTCGGGAGAAGGGGGGCCTGAGGCGTGAACGGACTTGCTCCGGGAGCGTTCGATGGCCGCAGAGACCAGTGGGAAGCGACTGTTTACTAAAAACACAGGTCCGTGCTAAGTCGCAAGACGATGTATACGGACTGACGCCTGCCCGGTGCTGGAAGGTTAAGAGGAACGGTTAGCCGCAAGGCGAAGCTGAGAATTTAAGCCCCAGTAAACGGCGGTGGTAACTATAACCATCCTAAGGTAGCGAAATTCCTTGTCGGGTAAGTTCCGACCTGCACGAATGGCGTAACGACTTCCCAGCTGTCTCAACCGCGAACTCGGCGAAATTGCATTACGAGTAAAGATGCTCGTTACGCGCAGCAGGACGGAAAGACCCCGTGACCTTTACTATAGTTTGGTATTGGTGTTCGGTGTGGCTTGTGTAGGATAGGTGGGAGACGTTGAAG
>NZ_PSWJ01000049.1:0-4079 GCF_002932775.1 Rathayibacter sp. AY1B8
GCCGACGACGGCGTTGACGACGCCGAAGATCACCGCCACCAGCAGGTACGTGAGGACCGCCGCGGCGGAGCCCCTGCCGCAGCCCGAGCCCACCGCGGTGCTCCCTCCGCGGACCTGCGCCGACGACCCCCGCCTCTGCACTCCTGCGCCCGAGCCGACCATCGGCGGGCCCCTCACCTGAGCCCCGGCTCGCGGCCCGCCCCGCCCGCGGGGATAGTGGAGGCATGAGCAGACTCCTCCTCGGCCTCCTGACCAACGCCGTCGCGATCTGGCTCACGACCCTGGTCGTGGCGGGCGTGCGCGTGGACCCGTACGAGGAGGGCCCCGCCGCGGCGGTCCTCACGTACCTGCTGGTGGCGGTGATCTTCGGCGTCGTCAACGCCGTCGTCGGCGGAGTGGTGCGGGTGGTCGCGTTCCCCCTGTACGTGCTGACGCTCGGCCTGGTCTCGTTCCTCGTCAACGGCCTCCTGCTGCTGCTGACCGCCTGGATCAGCGGCCTCTTCGGCTTCGGCCTCGTCGTGGACGGCTTCTGGTGGGGCGTGCTCGGCGCCCTCGTGCTCGCCCTGGTGAACTGGTTCATCGGCCTCCTCCTGCGCCCCTTCCTCCGCCGCCGTCAGGACTGACACCGCGGGCTCGGCAGTCAGCATCGGCCGCGCCGCCGCCGCCCGGGAGGCCCCGCGCGCCATCGGTGGACGACGGCCGCGATCGGCCTGCTGTGGAGGAGCCGCGGTGCGCCATGATGGGCGGGTGACCCCCGACTCCCCTGCGCCCTCGGCCTTCGCCGTGTGCTTCGTCTGCACCGGCAACATCTGCCGGTCGCCGATGGCCGAGGTGGTGCTGCGCTCCCTGGCGGAGCAGGCGGGGCTCGGCTCCGCGATCGAGATCAGCTCGGCCGGCACCGGCGAGTGGCACCTCGGCGAGCACGCCGACAGCCGCGCCCTCGCGGCGCTGGAGCGTCACGGCTTCGACGGGGGCCGCCACCGCGCCCAGCTCTTCGACCCGTCCCGCTTCGCCGAGTTCGACCTGGTCGTCGCGCTCGACCACGGGCACGAGCGCGCGCTGCGCTCCTGGGCGCGAACCGAGGTCGACCGGCAGAAGATCCGCCGCCTGCTCGACTTCGAGCCCGGCCTCTCCCCGCAGGGCGACGTCCCCGACCCCTACTATTCCGATGCGGCGGCGTTCGACTCGGTGCTCGCGCTGATCGAGCGCGCCTGCCGGGCCCTCTTCGCCCAGATCGAACCAGGACTGCGCGGCAACCGCTCGGTCCGCCCCGACTCCACCGACGCGCGCGCCGCCCTCGCGCAGGACACCTGAGAACCGGAAGGCACCACCGCATGACCTCGCTCCCCACCCAGCCGCTGAGCCCCCTCGACGGCCGCTACAGCGGTGCCGTCTCGTCGCTCGGCGAGTACCTCTCGGAGGCGGGGCTGAACCGCGCGCGGGTGCACGTCGAGGTCGAGTGGCTGCTGGCGCTGACCGACCGCCGCCTCTTCGGCTCCGAGCCCGTCGACGCGGCGACCGCCGAGGAGCTGCGCCGCCGCGCCCGCGACTTCGGCCAGCCCGAGATCGACGAGCTGGCGACCCTCGAGGCCCGCACCCGCCACGACGTGAAGGCCGTGGAGTACCTCGTCCGCCAGTGGCTCGAGGAGCTGGGCCTGCAGCGCATCGCCGAGCTCACCCACTTCGCCGCCACCAGCGAGGACATCAACAACCTCTCCTACGCGATCGTGGTCCGCCAGGCCGTCGGCGAGATCTGGCTGCCGAAGCTGCGCTCGGTCGTCGCGTCGCTCCGGGAGCTGGCCGTCCGCTACCGCGACGAGTCGATGCTCAGCCGCACCCACGGCCAGCCCGCGACCCCGACCACGATGGGCAAGGAGTTCGCCGTCTACGCGTACCGGCTCGAGCGGGTCGTCGCGCAGATCGAGGCGACGGAGTACCTGGGCAAGTTCAGCGGAGCGACGGGCACGTTCGCCGCGCACCTCGCCGCCGACCCCGGCACCGACTGGCCCGCCCTCGCGGAGGAGTTCGTCACCTCCCTCGGCCTCGTCTTCAACCCGCTGACCACCCAGATCGAGTCGCACGACTGGCAGGCCGAGCTCTACGGCAGGGCCGCGCACGCGAACCGCATCCTGCACAACATCTGCACCGACGTCTGGACCTACATCTCGCTCGGCTACTTCCGGCAGATCCCCCAGGCCGGGGCGACCGGCTCGTCCACGATGCCGCACAAGATCAACCCGATCCGCTTCGAGAACGCCGAGGCGAACCTCGAGCTCTCCAGCGCCCTGCTCGACTCGCTCGCGCAGACCCTGGTCACCTCGCGCCTCCAGCGCGACCTCACCGACTCGACCACGCAGCGCAACATCGGCGTCGCGTTCGGCCACTCCCTCCTCGCCCTCGACAACATCGCGCGCGGCCTGCTCGAGATCGACCTCGACCCGACCGCCCTCGCCGCCGACCTCGACGGCAACTGGGAGGTGCTGGCCGAGGCGATCCAGACGGTGATCCGCGCGGAGGTGGCGGCCGGCCGCTCCTCGATCACCGACCCGTACGCGCTGCTGAAGGACCTGACCCGCGGCAAGCGCCTCGGTGCCGACGACCTCGCCGTCTTCGTGCAGGGTCTCGACATCGGCGACGCGGCGAAGGAGCGCCTGCTGGCGCTGACGCCGGGCGGCTACACGGGCCTCGCCTCGTCGCTGGTCGACCGCCTGAGCTGATCCGCCGGGCAGCGAGCGCGCGGGTGCCGCCGTCCTCGAGAGCGAGCACTCCGACTCCTGCGTGCTCGCGGCGGCGCGGTCGACGGCGGCGCGATGTCGGGGGTCGCATCTAGCGTCGGCGGCATGGGAGCGTGCGCGATCGGAGGGTGCGCCTCCTCGGCGGAGACGGGCGCCCCCCTCGCGCTCTGCGCGGCGCACCTCGGGCTCGCGCACGACTGGGTCGCCCGCGAGGACGGCGTGATCGACGCCCTGCCCTCGCCGTGCGCGGCGTGCGGGTCCCGCCTGGGCGTCCGGCTCCCCTCCGCCTGGCTCTGCGCCGCCTGCGAGTGGCGGCTCGGCGATGCTCCCGACGGCGAGCTCCCGCCGCCCCGGGTCGACGTCGTCTACTACATCCGCTTCGGCGAGCGGATCAAGATCGGCACCAGCGGCAATCCCCGGCAGCGCCTCCACCGGCTCCGGCACGAGGAGCTCCTCGCGTTCGAGCGCGGCGGGCGAGCACTCGAGCAGCATCGGCACGCCCAGTTCGCCGACGAGCGCCTGGAGCGCACCGAGTGGTTCGCGCGCAGCCCCGCGCTCGACGCCCACATCGAGACCGTGCGCGCCGGGGAGCCCGACCCCTGGGCCCTGCACCGCCGCTGGCGCAGCGAGGCGCTGGCCCTGCGGCTCTGACGCGTCGGCTGCGAGCCGGCGGCGACGACTCGACCGCTCCGACTCGCCGGTTCCCACGCGACGGTTCCCACTCGCGGCACTGCATCCGAGGGTCCCGCTCCGCCGAGCCGGACACCGGACGGAGCGACGGGGGCGGGTCCCGGAGGACCGTCCCGCAGCCGCCGCACGACGCGCTCAGCGCCCCCAGGCGTCGACGAGCAGCGGACCGCGGACATCGCGGAGCCGGTCGACCAGGCGGTCCGCCAGCGCGGCCGTGACCCCCGTGGCCACCAGGTCGTGGGGGCCGAGCGGCAGCAGCTTGCCCGTGCGGATGCGCACCACCTCCCACCCGGCGGAGCGGAGCGCGCGGTCCTTCCGCCGGTCGGCCTCCTCGCGGTGCCCGACGTGCTCGAGTCCGTGACGGCCGGTGGAGTCGTACTCGATCGCGACGCGCAGCTCGCCGAGCACCAGGTCGGGCCACGCCTCGCAGTGCTCGAAGAACGGCCGCGCGAGACGCACCGCCGTGTGCGCCGGATCGAAGACGAGCCGCTCGGCGAGGAGCGCCCGGAGCCGGGCCTCGACGGCGGAGGCGGGAGGAGGCGCGCACCGGCTCGCGAAGGGCTCGCCGACGGGGAGGTCCGGCGTCTTCGGGCACACGCGGGCGGGCCGGGCTCGGGAGCGCGCCGGGCGGGCGGCGGGGCCGGTGGACGGGAC